>NZ_JBSGHB010000007.1:0-54091 GCF_053604195.1 Actinokineospora sp. NPDC004072
TCGCCGGGCGTGGACGGGCCTGCCCGCTCCGCCCTTCTCCACGCCCAGCGGTGCTTCGCTTAGGGGCCCCACGAAGGCGAATTCACCCCATCGGACCCACAACGCACATCGCGCAACCACACTCCGCACGACTCACCCGTCAGCAACCACCCACGCCCCCGCCACCCACCGCACAACCACCGCCACTCACCGAGAGGCGCCCCCAGCCCCTCGAACGAAAGTCAGCTCTCTGAGAGGCCCAGCCCTCCGAGAGGCACCCCAGCGCCGCCGCGCGCCTCACCGCTTCTGCCCCCGCCGCCACAGCAACCGAAGCAGCGTCGTCATCGCAGTCGCCCCCAGGCCCAATACCAGCCAAGTCGGCAGGATGACGCCGTCCAGCAGGAGTCCGCTCACCAGCAGGCCCACCGGATACGCGACCGACAGCACCACCCGCTGCCGCCGCGACCGCCAGCCCACCGCCTCCGCCAGCACCGCCGCGATCGCCGTCGTCGCCCCCGCGAGGCCGCTGGACACCGCCACCGGCCACGGCGCGGCGACCAGGAGGCCGCACAGCGCCGTTATCCCCAGCACGGCCGCGGCGAACACCAGGGGAGCCGCGAGCCACGCGGTCACCGAAAGCGGCCTGTCCACGACGCAGAGCACTTGGACAGTTTGCGGCGGCTGAATGGCCCAGTCGCGCAACCGTCGGTGAGTGGGCGATCACGCGCGGCGAGTGGTTGCTGGGCGGAGGTGAGTGGAATAGCTGTACCCGGCCGGGTGTTGCACGCAGAGCGTCTGGCAGACTGTCAGGTCGAAGTCCGGCTCCGGTTCACCTCCCGCGAGGACCCGGCGGCCATCCTGAGGAAGGCGACCAATGAAGAACGGCATTCACCCCGAGTACGTCCCCACCGAGGTGCACTGCGGCTGTGGGAACAGCTTCACCACGCGCAGCACCAAGAAGTCGGGGAACATCACCGTCGAGGTCTGCTCGGCTTGCCACCCGTTCTACACCGGCAAGCAGAAGATCCTGGACACCGGCGGCCGCGTCGCGCGCTTCGAGGCGCGGTACGGCAAGCGCACCAAGGCCGCGAAGTAGCTTCGCCGACGGCGCCCGCCCCGACCCGGGGCCGGGCGCCGTCGCCGTGTCCGGGGAAGCAGAGCCGAGGGAGGAACGACAGTGGATGCGTCGCAGCTGGCGGAGCGGGTGCGGGAGTACGAGGAGCTGGAGGCGGCGCTGGCCGACCCCGGCATCCACGCCGACCAGGACCGCGTGCGCAAGCTGGGCCGCCGCTACGCCGAGCTGACCCCGGTCATCCGCACCATGCGCGAGCTGGAGACCGCCCGCGAGGACCTGGAGGCCGCCCGCGAGCTGGCCCGCGAGGACGACACCTTCGCCGCCGAGGCCGACGAGCTGGCCCGGCGCATCCCCGAGCTGCAGTCCCGGCTGACCGAGCTGCTGCTGCCCCGCGACCCGCACGACGGCGCCGACGTGGTGCTGGAGGTCAAGTCCGGCGAGGGCGGCGAGGAGTCCGCCCTGTTCGCGGGCGACCTCCTGCGCATGTACCTGCGCTACGCCGAGCGCCACGGCTGGAAGTCGGAGATCCTCGACGCCACCGACTCCGACCTCGGCGGCATCAAGGACGCCACGGTCGTCATCAAGAGCAGCGGCACCGACCCCGAGGGCGTCTGGGCCCGGCTGAAGTGGGAGGGCGGCGTGCACCGCGTGCAGCGCGTGCCCGTCACCGAGTCCCAGGGCCGCATCCACACCTCCGCGGCGGGCGTGCTGGTCTACCCGGAGGCCGAGGAGGCCGCCGAGCTGGGCGAGATCCCGGACAAGGACCTGCGCGTGGACGTCTACCGCTCCTCGGGCAAGGGCGGCCAGAGCGTCAACACCACCGACTCGGCGGTGCGCATCACGCACCTGCCGACCGGCATCGTCGTCTCCTGCCAGAACGAGCGCTCGCAGCTGCAGAACAAGGCCCGCGCCATGCAGGTCCTGCGCGCCCGCCTGCTCGCCCTGGCCGAGGAGGAGGCCGCCGCCCGCGCCAGCGACGCCCGCCGCAGCCAGATCCGCACCGTCGACCGCTCCGAGCGCGTGCGGACCTACAACTTCCCGGAGAACCGCATCTCCGACCACCGCGTCGGCTACAAGGCCCACAACCTCGACGCCGTCCTGGAAGGCGACCTCGACGGCGTCCTCGACGCCCTCATCGCCGCCGACCGCGCCGAGCGCATGGCCACCCAGCAGCCCAGCTGACCCGCCGCGCAGCCCGACCGCATCCGCAGCCACCAGCCGCTCGCCCGGCGACCTCCCGCAGGCGGCAGCGCCACTCGGCGTCCTGCACCGCGGCGAGGCCGCCGTGCTCCCGATGGTCCACGAGCCCCAAGGGCGCCGATCGCCTTCACGGCCCGCGGTGGACCGGTGGTCGCCCTGGACCATCCCGCCGCCGAGCGCCCGCTGCCCTGCCTGGTCGTGCTCGGTGCGGCTGGTCGAGCTGGTGAGTGGCGTTTCGCCCCGGTGACCGGGTGCGTGCGAAGCTGGGGGTATGAACCGGCAGCCGCTCCGCCTGGCCATCCTCGACGCCGAGCGCATCCTCGCGCGGGCCGGGGTCGGGTCGCCGCGGGTGGATGCGGAGTTGTTGGCCGCGCATGTCGTCGGGGTCGAGCGGGGGCGGTTGGCGTTGGTGCCGCTGGTGGACCGCGAGGTGGTCGACGCGCTGGCCGGGCTGGTCGCGCGGCGGGCGGGGCGGGAGCCGTTGCAGCACATCATCGGCAGCGCGCCGATGGGCGTCGTCGACCTGCAGGTCGGGCCGGGGGTGTTCGTGCCGCGGCCGGAGACCGAGCTGCTGCTGGAGTGGGGCCTCAAGGCGACCGCGGGCACGTCCAACCCCCTCGTGGTGGACCTGTGCACCGGCTCCGGCGCCCTCGCGCTGGCCTACGCCGCCGCCCGCCCGGACGCCGCAGTGCACGCCGTCGAGCGCGATCCCGCCGCCCTGGCCTGGGCGCGGCGCAACGCCGACGCCCGCGCCGCCGCCGGTGACACCCCCATCACCCTGGTCGCGGGCGACGTCGCCGCCCCCGACCTGCTCGCCGACCTCGACGGCCGCGTCGACCTGGTGCTCTGCAACCCGCCCTACGTCCCCGAGGGCACCGCGGTCCCGCCCGAGGTGGCCGACCACGACCCGCACCAGGCCGTCTTCGGCGGGGCCGACGGCCTCGACGTCATCCGCCCGGTCGTCGCCCTCGCCGCCCGCCTGCTGCGCCTGGGCGGCTCGGTCGCCATCGAGCACGACGACACCCACGCCGAGGCCGTGCCCGCGCTGCTGGCCGCCCGCTCGGTGCTCGCCGACGTCGCCGAGCACCGCGACCTGGCGGGCAGGCCGCGCTTCGCCACCGCGGTCAGGGCGTAGCGTTGGCCATCATCGTGCGGTAGATGGGCTCGGTCTCGGCCCACCGGTCGGCCGTGGAGGCCGCGTAGATGAAGAACTCGACGCCCCCAGTGCGCCAGTACAGCGACTTCGCCTGGCGCCTGCCTGCCGGGTCGTCGTGGGAGAACTCCCACTCGACGGCGGGCATGCCGCGGTAGGTGACCGCGTCCAGGCGGATCGGCCGGTAGCCGGGCTTGGCCCTGCCGAACGCGGCGGCGTAGTCCACATGGGACTGGTTCAGCGACGCGGCGGGCGGCGGCGCGCCGCCGTAGCGCACGAAGCGGTTGGGGTCGGCCGGGTCGGTGGCCTGGACCGCGCCGGGGCCGGTCGAGCGGGTGATCGTCCAGCCGTCGGGCACCGTCGTGACCAGCCCGCCCGGGCCCACGACCCGCTGGTAGCCCTCCGGGATCGGCAGCGCCACCATCGACGGGCTGGGTGTGGGCGGGCGCGGTCTGGGGAAGTCCCCCCTCGACGTCGGGCTCGGCGCGAAGCTGTAGGTCGCCTGCGGGCCGCTCGACGCCGTCGGCCCCGGCGGCGCGGCCAGCAGCGTGGCCCCCAGCAGCGCGCTGACCGCGACGTAGGCCGTGACGAGGACGGATGCCAGCCTGCGCGAGCTGAGCTGGAACCCGGTGCGCTGGGGTCGGTGGCTCGTGGGGACTCCTGTCATCGGACGTCCGCCTGCGGGCGGCGGGGCCTACCGAGAGTAGCGTGCCGACCCGGGTGATCCAATGCTACGAACCTGGCAGGACGTGATCGAGAAGTGGCGGCTGGCCCCGGCCGCCGACCCGGCCGAGGCGGGCGGGCACGCCGCGCGCGGGCGGGCCGCGCTGGTCGCGGGCGAGCTGGACACCGCGCTGCGCGAGTTCCGCAGCGCGGGGGAGCTGCGCGTGCACCCGCACGACGAGGTGGGCATCGGCGACGTCCTGCTCGCCAGGGGCCGCTGGCGGGCCGCGCTGCGCCGCTACCAGCGCGCCGCGCGGGTCGACCCGCAGGACCCGCTGCCGGTGCTCGGCCGCTCCCAGGCCCTGGTGGCCGCGGGGTCGGCGCGCGTGGCCGCCGCGGAGCTGGAGGAGCGCTTCGCCGGGACCGACGACCCGGTGCTGCGCTACTACCTGGCCAGCACCTGGTGCTCGGTGGCCGACCAGGCCCGCACCCGCACCGGCGACGACGTGCTGGTCTTCACCAGCGGCGAGCAGGTGCGCCTGTGCGAGCGGGCCGCCAACCGCATCATCGACCTCGACGTCGACGACCCGGAGCTGCGCCGCGGCGCGCTGCGGCTGCGCGCCGAGGTGGCCGCGGCGCGGCGGTGGCGCTGGGAGCCCGAGGGCATCGCGGTCAGCCTCGCGGTGCTGGCGGCCTCGCTCGGCCTGCTGCTGGTGGCGATGGGCGGCTTGGCGGGCAACGTGGCGGTGGTGGTGGCCGGGGTGCTCGTCGGGGCGGTCCTGCTGGCCCTGATCGTGCTGCGCTTCCGCAGGCAGAACTGGCGGGTGGTGGCCGACCGGCAGGCCAAGGGGCGGCGGATCACCGGTCCGGCCGGGGGATAGGGTCTTGGGGGTGAGCATGGTCTTCGACTGCTCGGTCGCGCAGGAGCGCGCGGACGGGCTCGCCGCCGCGGCCGCCGCCGTGCGCGCCGGTCAGCTGGTCGTGATCCCCACCGACACCGTCTACGGCATCGGCTGCGACGCCTTCTCCGCCGATTCCGTCGTGCACCTGCTCGGCGCCAAGGGCCGCGGCCCGGACATGCCGGTGGGCGTGCTCGTCGGCTCGTGGACGACCCTGGACGGGCTCGTGCTGTCCGTGCCGCCGCAGGCCCGCGCGCTGGTCGAGGCGTTCTGGCCGGGCGACCTGTCCATCGTGCTGCCGCACGCCCCGTCGCTGTCCTGGGACCTCGGGCGCACCGGCGGCACCGTCATGCTGCGGATGCCGCTGCACCCGGTGGCGCTGGAGCTGCTGCGCGAGGTCGGCCCGATGGCCGTCTCCAGCGCCAACCGCACCGGCCACCCGGCCCCCAACAACGCGCAGGACGCGCTGGACCAGCTGGGCGGGCAGGTCAGCGTCTACCTCGACGGGGGCCCGTGCGGCGACCCCGTCCCGTCCACGATCGTCGATCTCACCGGGGACGAGCCGGTGATCCTGCGGGAGGGCGCGGTCGGCGCCGACGCGGTGGCCGAGGTCCTCGGCGCGCCGGTGCGGTCCGCCAGGTAACCCCCGCCCGAGCTGGAGAAGCGAGCCTGCCATGCCGCCCAGTGGCTACGCCGCCGCGGGCCTGCCGGTCCGGGAGTACCTGCTGGTCGCGCTGATCAGCGCCGTGATCACCTTCCTGTCCACGGGGCTGGTCCGGGTGTTCGCCATCCGCATCGGCGCGGTGGCCTACCCCCGCTCGCGGGACGTGCACGTGGTGCCGATCCCGCGCATGGGCGGGCTGGCGATGTACCTGGGGGTCTGCGGCGGCATGCTGCTGGCCCACCAGCTGCCCCTGCTGCGCCGCGCCTTCGACTTCACCCTCGACCCGGTCGCGGTGCTCGTCGGCGGCGGGCTCATCGTGCTGCTGGGCATGCTCGACGACCGCTTCGAGCTGGACTCGCTGACCAAGCTGGCGGGCCAGACCACCAGCGCGGGCATCCTGGTCCTCTTCGGCATCCAGTGGTTCATCCTGTGGGTGCCCTGGGGCGGCGGGGCCGACGGCAACGGCTCGGTGCTGGTGCTCGACCAGAACCAGGGCGGGCTGCTGACCATCCTGCTGGCCGTGGCCCTGGTCAACGCCATGAACTTCGTCGACGGCCTCGACGGCCTCGCGGCGGGCATCGGCATGATCGCCGCCGCGGCGACCCTGGCGTTCAGCCTGCACCTGCTCGACCAGTCCGGCGGCGACATCAACAACTACCCGCCCGCCCTGATCGCCGCGACGCTCGCGGGCGCGTGCCTGGGCTTCCTGCCGCACAACTTCCAGCCCGCGCGGATCTTCATGGGCGACACCGGCTCCATGCTCATCGGCCTGCTGCTGGCCGCGGCGTCCACCTCCGCGTCCGGCCGCGGGAACCCGGCGCTGTGGGGGGCCAGCGAGACCCTGGCGGTGCTCTCCCCGCTGGTCATCGTCGCCGCCGTGCTGTTCGTGCCGATCCTGGACCTGCTCATGGCCATCGTCCGGCGCACGTGGCGGGGGGAGAGCCCGTTCGCCCCGGACAAGATGCACCTGCACCACCGGCTGCTGTCCTTCGGCCACTCCCAGCGCCGCGCGGTGCTGCTCATCTACCTGTGGGTCGGCGTCATCGCCTTCGGCGCGGTCGCGGTCACCATGTTCGACCCGCTGGCGGTCACCTTCGGCCTCGTCGGAGCGGTCGTGGTGGCCTCGGCGGTGTCCTTCCTGCCGTCCGTGCGCCGCTCCAAGTGAGCCACGCCTAGACTGGGCGCATGGCCACCGAGACCCAGCCGACCACGCACGCCGAGTCGGTGCGCGTGCTCGCCGCCCGCATGGCGCGCGACATCATGATCGCCTGCGGCGCCACGGTCGCGGTCGCCCTGGTGGTCGCCCTGATCTGGGTCGGGCTGCCCGGCCTGGTCGGCGCCCTGGTCGGCGGCGTGATCGCCACCGCGTCGGCGATGGGCACCGTCATGCTCATGCTCCGCACCCGCGCGCTGGAGCCGATGATGGTCATGGCGATGGCCCTGGCCGGGTACGTCGGCAAGATCGTCATCCTGTTCGTGGTGATGACGCTGCTCAAGGGCATCGACGGCCTGCACTCGATGTCGGTCGCCATCACGATGATGGCGGTCATCCTGGTCGCCGCGGGCGCGGAGATGCGCGCCTTCAAGAAGACCAAGACGCCGACGCTGATCATCGAGGAGAAGGACGCGGCCTAGGCCTTGGCGTAGATCGAGACCAGCACGACCGGCTCGGCGGGCACCGGCTGGCGCGCCCAGCCGCCGTAGCGCTCGACCCGGCGCAGCCCCGCGAGGCGGGCCATCAGGTCCAGCTCCGACGGCCAGATGTAGCGCCCGGACTCCTCGGCCGTGTGCACGCCGGAATCGTCGTGCACGGCGAACTCCGCGGTCAGGCCTTGGTTCGGGAAGTCGGCCACCGTCGTGTAGTAGAGGACCGAGGACTCCGACAGCGCGCGCATGGTCATCATCGGGTTCTGCTGGCGGTAGAGGACGTTCGGGTCGAAGTGCTCCAGCACCAGCCTGCCGTCGTCGGCGAGCTGCTCGGCGGCCAGCGCCAGCGCGGCGAGCTGGGCCTCCTGGGTGGGCACGGCGAACAGCGTGTTCACCGCCAGCACGATGACGTTGAAGTCGCGGCCGACGACGTCGGTGGTGAAGTCGCCGAGCACCGCGGCCACCGCGTCCCCGCCGGGCCTGCCCTTGAGCACCGCCAGCATCTCCGGATCGATGTCGATCCCGTGCACGGCGACGCCGCGCTCGGCCAGCGGCACCGCCACCCGCCCGGTCCCGACCCCCAGCTCCAGCGCCCGCCCGCCCGGGCCGCACAGCTCGGCCAGGAATGCGACGATCGCGTCGACCTTCGGGCCCGCCGGGTATAGGCGGTCGTAAATGCGGGCTATTCCGGTCCGCGGGTCCGGCTCAGGCATGCGGGCTCCTCGCTGGTGGGTCCGGGGTTCGGGTAGGAGTTTCCTGACCCCGGTCGGGCCAGGGCAACCGGCAATGGCCGGACTGCCTGCAGTGCGCCGATCGGCCCGCGTAGGGTCTCCCGTGCGCAAGGTCACAGGGTCGGCGATGATCCCGGTGTTACCAGTTGGCCCGTGCCCGGACGCGAGTTCGTCGGCAGCTGTTGGGCCTGCCGTGACAATCCCGGGCAAATCGCAACGATCCGTAACCGCGCGCTAGCCCGTTGCCGCTACCGAGTACGCCCGTACGGCTGTCGGTGACGTGCTGGTAAGGTCCGCCCCAAGCGGCGGCGCTGCCATGTCGAGGGAGCCCGTCCAGCTCAACTCCGACCAGGTCAGACCCCCGATTCGCGCGTGGGCGCGAGGGTGGTGGGGCGGTGGTCGCCCGACAGGGTGGCCGCACCTGCGGGTGTCCGATTCGCGTCGGGTAGGTTGAGCACGATCGTGACGATTCCCCGGCGCGCACCTGCCTGCCCGGGGGAACCGGAAGGAGCCCAGTGGGCGCGCTGTCGGTAGCACAGGGAGGCGAGTTCGTCGCCCCCGGCGCAAAGGACTTCGACCTGGGTCCGATCTTCGGCGAGGGTACTTTCGTCACCAAGCCGATGCTGCTCGTCGTGCTTTCGGTGGTCATCATCGCGGGATTCTTCCTGATCGCCACCCGGAAGATGTCGGTCGTTCCCGGAAAGCTGCAGTTCGCCGCCGAGTCGGTCTTCGATTTCGGCCGCAACAACATCGCCCGCGAGCAGATCGGCTCGCACGACTTCCGGCCGTTCGTGCCGCTGGTGCTGTCGCTGTTCACGTTCATCCTGGTGAACAACATCTTCGGCATCATCCCGGTGATCCAGTTCCCGACGATGTCGCACTTCGGCTTCCCGTTGGCGCTGTCGTTGTTCGTGGTCTACCCGGTGTACCACTTCGTCGGCTTCCGCAGGCACGGCTTCGTGAAGTACCTGAAGAACCAGTGCGTGCCCGCGGGCGCGCCGGGCTTCGTGCTGCCGCTGCTGATCCCGATCGAGTTCCTGACCAAGTTCGTGGTGAACCCGATCACGCTGGCGCTGCGGGTGTTCGCGGCGATGTTCGCAGGCCACCTGCTGCTGCTGGTCTTCACCCTGGCAGGCGAGTACCTGCTGCTGCACGCGGGTGGGGCGCTCAAGGCGGTGTCGGTGGTCAGCTTCGCCTTCGCGATCCTGCTGACGTTCCTCGAAGCCCTGATCCAGGTCCTGCAGGCGTACATCTTCGCCCTGCTGGCCGCCAACTACATCGGTGCCGCCCTGTCGGCGGACCACTAGCGAACACCACCAAAGACCCCGATCCGCGGGACTCCCGCGGACCGAGTTTGAAAGGGAACCACAAGTGAGCGCAGTTGTTCTCGCCCAGGAAGCCGTCTCGGCTGGCATCAACCCCGGCCTGGCTGCGATCGGCTACGGCCTCGGCGCGATCGGCCCCGGTATCGGCGTCGGTCTGATCTGGGCCGCGGTCATCAACGGCACCGCGCGCCAGCCTGAGGCCCAGGGCAAGCTCATGAACATCGCGTGGACCACCTTCGCCCTGGTCGAGGTGCTCGCGCTGTTCGGCATCGTCATCTACTTCATCGCGTCGGGCGGCTGATTCTCGCCGTCGGGCGAAGGGAGGAGTCGACGGTGCTCGACACCATGATCCTTGCGGCGGAAGGCGCGCCGAACCCCGTCATCCCGCACGTGTCCGAGATCATCCTCGGCCTGATCTCGTTCCTGCTGCTCCTCTGGGTCATCGCCAAGTTCGTGGCGCCGCGGTTCGAGAAGCTCTACGCGGAGCGGACCGAGAAGATCGAGGGTGGCATCAAGAAGGCCGAGCAGGCCCAGGCCGACGCCGAGGCCGCGCTGCAGCAGTACCAGGCGCAGCTGGCCGAGGCGCGGGCGGAGTCGGCGCGCATCCGCGACGACGCGCGGGCCGAGGCCGAGCTGATCAAGGAAGAGCTGCGGGCGCAGGCCCAGGAGGAAGCGGCGCGCATCGTCGCCCAGGGCGAGGCGCGGCTGGCCGCGCAGCGCGCGCAGATCGTCGCCGAGCTGCGGGCCGACCTCGGTCGGCAGGCCGTGGCCCTGGCCGGTCGGATCGTCGGCGAGTCCCTCGAGGACGAGGCGCGGCGGCGGGGCACCGTCGACCGCTTCCTGTCCGAGCTGGACTCGGTTTCCGCTCCCGCGAACAAGTAAGAGGGGCAACAGTCGATGGCATTGCAAGCTGCGAGCCGGGAAGCCCTGGCCGCCGTCGAGCTCAAGCTGCTCGACACCCTTGAGGGCGCCGCCACCGACGACCTCGGCGAGCAGCTGTTCGCGGTCGTCGGCCTGCTCGACCGGGAGATCGGCCTGCGCAGGGCGCTGGCCGACCACTCCACCGACCCCGCGGACCGCGAGCGGCTGGTCCGGGGGCTGCTGGGCGGCAAGATCGGTGACGGCGCGCTCGACGTGGTGGCCGCGGCGGTGGCCGCGCGCTGGTCGAGCCCGCGGGAGCTGGTCGACGGGCTGGAGGCGCTGGGCACGACCGCGCTGCTGGTCCGCGCCGAGCGCGCCGGTCGGCTGGACGCGGTGGAGGACGAGCTGTTCCGGCTCGGCCGCATCATCGCCGCCCAGACCGAGCTGGAGCAGGTGCTGTCCAACCGCGCGGCGGACAAGGCGGGCAAGCTCGCCCTGATCCGGGGCCTGATCGAGGGCAAGACCGACGCCACCACGGTGGCGCTGGTGGAGAACCTGGTCGGCCAGCCGCGCGGGCGCGACGTCGTGTCCGGCCTGGAGGCGCTGGCGGCGGAGGCGGCCAAGCGCCGGGAGCGCTCGGTGGCGCACGTCATCTCGGCCGCCGCGCTCTCGGCCGAGCAGCAGGAGCGCCTGGCGACCGCGCTGCAGCGGATCTACGCCCGGCCCATCGCGCTGCACCTGGAGGTCGACCCCGGCCTGCAGGGCGGCATGGTCGTGCGGGTCGGCGACGAGGTCATCGACGGCAGCGTGGCGGGCAGGCTCGACGCACTGCGGCGCCGGTTCGCCGCCTAAGAACTTTCCACCCAGATACGAAGCGAGAGCAGGAAACCCCAATGGCGGAGCTGACGATCTCGTCGGACGAGATCCGCAATGCGATCGAAAACTACGTCTCCAGCTACTCCCCGGATGTCAACCGGGAGGAAGTCGGCGTCGTGGCCGACACCGGCGACGGCATCGCCCACGTGGAGGGCCTGCCCTCGGCCATGGCCAACGAGCTGCTGGAGTTCCCCGGCGGCGTGCTCGGTGTCGCGCTGAACCTCGACGCGCGCGAGATCGGCGCCGCCATCCTCGGCGACTACAACAAGATCGAGGAGGGCCAGGAGGTCAAGCGCACCGGCCGCGTCCTCTCGGTCCCGGTCGGCGACGGCTTCCTCGGCCGCGTGGTGGACCCGCTGGGCAACCCGATCGACGGCCTCGGCGAGATCACCGCCGAGGACGTGCGCGCCCTGGAGCTGCAGGCGCCCACCGTCGTGCAGCGCCAGCCGGTCGGCGAGCCGATGCAGACCGGCATCAAGGCCATCGACTCGATGACCCCGATCGGCCGCGGCCAGCGCCAGCTGATCATCGGCGACCGCAAGACCGGCAAGACCGCGGTCTGCGTCGACACGATCATCAACCAGAAGAAGGCGTGGGCCACCGGCGACCCGAAGCAGCAGGTGCGCTGCATCTACGTCGCGGTCGGCCAGAAGGGCTCCACCATCGCGGGCGTCAAGTCCGCGCTGGAGGACGCGGGCGCGATGGAGTACACCACCATCGTCGCCGCCCCGGCCTCGGACTCCGCTGGCTACAAGTGGCTGGCCCCCTACACCGGCTCGGCCATCGGCCAGCACTGGATGTACCAGGGCAAGCACGTCCTGATCATCTTCGACGACCTGACCAAGCAGGCCGAGGCCTACCGCGCGATCTCGCTGCTGCTGCGCCGCCCGCCGGGCCGCGAGGCCTACCCCGGCGACGTCTTCTACTTGCACTCGCGCCTGCTGGAGCGCTGCGCGAAGCTCTCCGACGCCGAGGGCGGCGGCTCGATGACCGGCCTGCCGATCATCGAGACCAAGGCCAACGACATCTCGGCCTACATCCCCACCAACGTCATCTCCATCACCGACGGCCAGTGCTTCCTGGAGTCGGACCTGTTCAACTCCGGCCAGCGCCCCGCGGTCAACGTCGGCACCTCGGTGTCCCGGGTCGGCGGCGCCGCGCAGACCAAGGCGATGAAGAGCATCTCCGGCACGCTGCGCCTGGAGCTGGCCCAGTACCGCGAGCTGGAGGCGTTCGCCGCCTTCGCCTCCGACCTCGACGCCACCTCCAAGGCCCAGCTGGAGCGCGGCACCCGGATGATGGAGCTGCTCAAGCAGGGCCAGTACCAGCCGATGCCGGTCGAGGAGCAGGTCGTCTCCATCTTCGTCGGCACCAAGGGCTACCTGGACTCGGTGCCGGTCGCCGACGTGCGCCGCTTCGAGGCCGAGCTGCTGGAGAACGTGCGCCACCGCAACGCGGGCATCCTCGACGAGATCCGCACCACCGGCAAGCTCACCGACGAGAACACCGAGCGCCTGGTCGCGGCCATCGAGGAGTTCAAGCGGGGCTTCCGCGCCTCCGACGGCTCCCCGGTCGTGGTGAACGAGGCGGCGGCGGAGGCCATGGACGCGGGCGCGGTCGGCCAGGAGACCGTCAAGGTCGCCAAGACCGCGCCGAAGAAGTGACGCGCTATGGCCCAACTCCGTGAGATCCGCGCGCGGATCAAGTCCGCGCAGTCGTTCAAGAAGATCTTCAAGGCGCAGGAGCTGATCGCCACCTCGCGGATCAGCAAGGCGCAGGCGAGGGTCGAGCAGTCCAAGCCGTACTCCGACGAGATCACCAAGGTGCTCAGCCTGCTGGCGGGCGGCGTGGCCAACGTGGACACGCCGCTGCTGACCGAGCGCCCGCAGCCCAAGCGGGCTGGCGTGATCGTGGTGACCAGCGACCGCGGCCTGTGCGGCGGCTACAACGCCAACGTGCTGCGCGCGGCCGAGGAGCTGCAGTCGCTGCTGCGCGAGCAGGGCAAGACCCCGGTGCTGTTCGTGATCGGGCGCAAGGGCCTGAACTTCTACCGGTTCCGCCAGCGCAAGGTCACCGAGTCGTGGACGGGCTTCTCCGAGAAGCCCTCCTACGCCGACGCGGCCGCGGCGGGCGAGACCGTCGTCAAGGCGTTCCTCCAGGGCGCCGACGACGTCGGCGACGACCCCGGGCCCGACGGCGTGCTGGGCGTGGACGAGCTGCACATCGTCTACACCGAGTTCGTCTCGATGCTGTCGCAGAAGCCCCAGGCCAAGCGCATCGCCCCGATGGTCCTGGAGTACTCCACCGAGGAGGAGGCGGCCGCGGCCCGCAAGGACCTGAAGTCGGCCTACTCCTTCGAGCCGGGTCCGGAGAAGCTGCTGGACGACCTGCTCCCGAAGTACATCAACACCCGCATCTACGCCGCCCTGCTGGAATCGGCGGCGTCGGAGTCGGCGGCCCGGCGCACCGCGATGAAGTCGGCGACGGACAACGCCGACGAGCTGGTGCGCAGCTTCACCCGCGTGGCCAACCAGGTTCGCCAGGCGCAGATCACCCAGGAGATCAGCGAGATCGTCGGCGGTGTGGAGGCTCTCGCCGCAGCCGCAGGAAGTGATGACTAAGCCATGACTGCCATTCAGGAAACCAAGAACGCCGTCGGGCGCGTCGTCCGGGTCATCGGTCCGGTCGTCGACGTCGAGTTCCCGCGCGACTCCGTGCCCGACCTCTACAACGCCCTCAAGGCCGAGGTCACCTTCGAGGCGCTGCGCAAGACGCTGACCCTGGAGGTCGCCCAGCACCTGGGTGACAACCTGGTCCGCACCATCTGCATGCAGCCGCAGGACGGCCTGGTGCGCGGCACCCCGGTGACCGACACCGGCGAGGCCATCTCCGTGCCCGTCGGCGACGCGGTCAAGGGCCACGTGTTCAACGCCCTCGGCGACTGCCTGGACAAGCCGGGCCACGCCGCGGACGCCGAGCGCTGGGCCATCCACCGCAAGCCCCCGGCCTTCGACCAGCTCGAGGGCAAGACCAAGATGCTGGAGACCGGCGTCAAGGTCCTGGACCTGCTCACCCCGTACGTCGAGGGCGGCAAGATCGGCCTGTTCGGCGGCGCGGGCGTCGGCAAGACGGTGCTCATCCAGGAGATGATCACCCGTATCGCCCGCAACTTCGGTGGCACCTCGGTGTTCGCCGGCGTCGGCGAGCGGACCCGTGAGGGCACCGACCTCTTCCTGGAGATGGAGGAGATGGGCGTGCTCCCGGACACCGCGCTGGTGTTCGGCCAGATGGACGAGCCGCCGGGCACCCGCATGCGCGTCGCCCTGTCCGCGCTGACGATGGCGGAGTACTTCCGCGACGTGCAGAACCAGGACGTGCTGCTGTTCATCGACAACATCTTCCGGTTCACCCAGGCCGGTTCCGAGGTGTCGACCCTGCTGGGCCGCATGCCCTCGGCGGTCGGCTACCAGCCGACCCTGGCCGACGAGATGGGCGAGCTGCAGGAGCGCATCACCTCGACCCGGGGCCGCTCGATCACCTCGATGCAGGCGATCTACGTCCCCGCGGACGACTACACCGACCCGGCCCCGGCGACCACCTTCGCCCACCTGGACGCGACGACGGAGCTCTCCCGTCCGATCTCCCAGAAGGGCATCTACCCGGCGGTCGACCCGCTGACCTCCTCCTCCCGCATCCTCGACCCGGCCATCGTCGGCGAGGAGCACTACCGGGTGGCCCAGGAGGTCAAGCGGATCCTGCAGAAGTACAAGGAGCTGCAGGACATCATCGCCATCCTCGGCATGGACGAGCTGTCCGAAGAGGACAAGGTGACGGTGAACCGGGCCCGCCGCATCGAGCGGTTCCTGTCGCAGAACTTCTTCGTCGCGCAGAAGTTCACCGGCGAGGAGGGCTCCTTCGTCAAGGTCGCCGACACGATCGAGGCCTTCGACAAGGTGGCCAAGGGCGACTACGACCACGTTCCGGAGCAGGCCTTCCTGTCCATCGGCGGCCTGGACGACCTGGAGCGCAAGTACCAGCAGCTGACCGGCAAGAAGTAAGGTCCGGCGCGTCGGGGGGCCGGTGTCCGCTGTGGACACCGGCCCCCCGTGCTCCGGCCCCGGGGCGAGCGACCCCGGGTGGCCTCGGACGCCGGTCCGGCGGCCGACTAGACTCCGCGTTAACCGCGAGCCGAAGGAGAGACCCGTGGCTGAGATGTCCGTCCAGCTGGTCGCCGTGGAACGCCGCCTGTGGTCGGGCACCGCGTCGTTCGTCGTCGCGCAGACCACCGAGGGCGAGATCGGCCTGATGGCCGGGCACGAGCCGGTGCTCGGCGCCCTGGTCGAAGGCGGCGTCGTCAAGATCACGACCACCGACGGCGAGACCATCACCGCCGCGGTGCACGGCGGCTTCCTCTCGGTCAACGCCGACAACGTCAGCATCCTGGCCGAGTCGGCCGAGCTCTCCGGCGAGATCGACGTCGACGCGGCCCGCCGCGACCTGCAGGCCGAGGACGCCGACGCCCGCGCCCGAGCCGCCGCCCGCCTGCGCGCCGCGGACTCAGCGGCCTGATGCGACGCTGACGAGCGGGGAGGCGGCCGGGGTGGACATCAGCGACGCGGTGGTCCTGGCGCTGGCCGCGGTCCTGCTCGCCCTCCTCCTGCTCGTCCTGCGCCGCGTCCGCCTGCTGCGGATGGGCGGGGTGCACGTGTCCATCCGCACCCGCGTCGACGACTCGGGCAAGGGCTGGCACCTCGGCGTCGGCCGCTACCAGGGCGACGAGTTCGCCTGGTTCCGCGCCTTCAGCCTGCGCGCCGGACCCAACCTGGTGATCCGCCGCGACCGCCTGGAGATCGCCGAGCGCCGCGACCCGCAGCGCGCGGAGATCCCGCTGGTGCCGCTGGGGGCGCGCGTGCTCAGGGTGACCCTGGGCGAGACCCGCTACGAGATCGCGATGGGCCCGGACACCCTGACGGGCTTCCTCTCCTGGCTGGAGAGCGCCCCACCCGGCCGCCGCCTGCCCTGGGCCTCCTAGGCCCCCTCCCGGTCGCCGCGTGCCCCTGGGCTTTCTGGGACCTCGCCCGGCCGCCGCGTGCCCCTGAGCTTCGTAGGCCCCTTCCCGGTCGCCGCGTGCCCCCGGGCTTCCTAGGTACCCGCCCGCACCGAGACGGCCGAGGACAGCACCGCCGAGCAGGCGCACAGCGTGCAGACGCACCGCCGCGAGCTGATCACGAACGAGAAGCCCCCGGCGTCGATCGTCTGCTCGACGGCCGCGGACCACACGTGCGCCGTGGCCGAGCACTGGGCGCACACGTCCATCCGCACGGCTCCTGGGCTGCTCACCCCAACGGCTCCCTTCCGTCGACCCGGACGTACCTGCCCTCGTCGAGCAGCACGCGCAACCGGTCGATCACGACCCCCGGCACCGACCGCTCATCCCACGCCGCGCAGCACCGCTGGCACAGCACCGCCAACCGCGGCGCAGGCCTGGAGCCGAACGACCACAGGAGAGCCCCGGACGGATGCGGGCATTCCACCCCCGGCGGCAGCCACAGCTCCATGTGATCACTCCTCACCGTCTCCCTGCGCAAACGTAGGCCGAATAACCCTGCGTCCGCGGTCCGATGCACAGAGTGAAAGGGTGAAAGGGAAAGCTAGGAGCCCTGACGATGACCGGAGCCAATTGATGCGCGAATACGAGCAGCCTGCGCGCTAATTCGACAATGGTGTCGATGTCCGTCGGGGCGGGACCTGCGCCGATCTTCGTTCGGGTGCGGCACTCATGCGCACAGCTGAATATCGGCGGAACCCCGGGGAGTGAATACCGCGATGCGGAAAGCGGGTCGCCTGCTAGCGACCTGCTCCCGGCTGCCAGAGGACGTCGCCGTCGGGGTTGGCGGTGCGGCCGAGGACGAAGAGGAGGTCGGAGAGGCGGTTGAGGTACTTGGCCGCCAGGGTGTTCGTCGTGGTGGGTTCGGCTTCCAGTTGGGCCCAGGCGTGGCGTTCGGCGCGGCGGGTGACGGTGCGGGCCTGGTGGAGGAAGGCGGCGGCCGGGGTGCCGCCGGGGAGGATGAAGGAGTTGAGCTTGGGCAGGCGGGCGTTGAACTCGTCGATCCAGCCCTCAAGGCGGGTGATGTACGGCTCGGTGATGCGCAGGGGCTCGTACGGGGGGTTCTCGGCGATCGGGGTGCACAGGTCGGCGCCGACGTCGAACAGGTCGTTCTGCACCGCGCGCAGGACGGCGGCGACCTCGGGGGCCGGGTTGCCGAGCGCCAGGACCAGGCCGATGGCGGCGTTGGCCTCGTCCACGTCCGCGTAGGCGGCCAGGCGGGGGGAGGTCTTGGGGACGCGGGTGCCGTCGCCGAGGGCGGTGGTGCCGTTGTCGCCGACCTTGGTGTAGACGCGGGTGATGTGGACGGACATACCCACAGCCTAGGCTCTGGAGCGGTCAAGGCATGATGCTTGCGTGACTGAGCATTTCCAGGTGCACGGCGGCGCCCGGCTCGTCGGTGAGGTCGAGGTCGTCGGGGCGAAGAACAGCGTGCTGAAGCTGATGGCGGCCGCGCTGCTCGCCGAGGGCACCACGACGGTGACCAACTGCCCGGAGATCCTCGACGTCCCCCTGATGGCCGATGTGCTGCGCAGCCTCGGCTGCGAGGTCGCCATCGACGGCGACACCGTCGCCATCACCACCCCGGCCGAGCTGAACCACCGCGCCGACTCCCCGTCGATGGGCAAGCTGCGGGCCAGCGTGTGCGTGCTGGGCCCGCTGGTGGGCCGGTGCAAGCGGGCCGTCGTGGCGCTGCCCGGCGGCGACGCGATCGGGTCGCGGCCGCTGGACATGCACCAGAGCGGCCTGCGCCAGCTCGGGGCGCGCACCGAGATCGAGCACGGCTGCGTCGTCGCCGAGGCCGAGGGTCTGCACGGGGCCCAGATCTGGCTGGACTTCCCCAGCGTGGGGGCCACCGAGAACATCCTGATGGCCGCCGTGCTCGCCGACGGCACCACGGTGATCGACAACGCCGCGCGCGAGCCGGAGATCGTCGACCTGTGCGTGATGCTCCAGCAGATGGGCGCCAAGATCGAGGGCGCTGGCACCTCGACGCTGACCGTGCACGGGGTGACCTCGCTGCGCCCCACCGAGCACCGCGTCGTCGGCGACCGGATCGTGGGCGCCACCTGGGCCTTCGCCGCGGCCATGACCCGCGGTGACATCACCGTCCGCGGCGTCGACCCGCACCACCTCGACCTCGTGCTGGAGAAGCTGCGCACCGCGGGCGCTGAGGTGTCCCTGCTCGACCACGGCTTCCGGGTCGTGCAGCGCGAGCGGCCCACCTCGGTCGACTTCGTCACCCTGCCCTACCCCGGCTTCGCCACCGACCTGCAGCCCTTCGCCATCGCGCTGAGCGCGATCTCCGACGGCACCTCGATGATCACCGAGAACCTCTTCGAGGCGCGGTTCCGCTTCGTCGAGGAGATGGTCCGCCTCGGCGCGGACGCGCGCACCGACGGCCACCACGCGGTCGTGCGGGGCGTCCCGGTGCTCTCCAGCGCGCCGGTCTGGGCCTCCGACATCCGCGCGGGCGTCGGCCTGGTCCTGGCCGGGCTGTGCGCCGACGGGGTGACCGAGGTGTGGGACGTCTTCCACATCGACCGCGGCTATCCGCGGTTCGTGGAGAACATGCAGCGCCTGGGCGCGGACGTGCGGCGGGTCAAGACCGACCCGGAGCGTCACACCAGCCCGGCCTCCTGAGCCAGCACCGCCGCCTGCACCCGCGAGCGCAGGTCGAGCTTGGTCAGCACCCGGGAGACGTGCGTCTTCACCGTGGCCTCGCCGATGCCCAGCTTGCGGCCGATCTGCTGGTTCGACAGGCCCTCGCCGAGGCCGACGAGCACCTCGCGCTCGCGGTCGGTCAGCAGGTCCAGGCCCGGCGGCGGCTCGGGCACGCGCGGGGCGGCCTCGGCGAAGGCGCGGATGAGCCTGCGGGTCACGCTCGGCTCGATCACCCCGTCGCCCGCGGCCACCAGCCGGACGGACTCGATCAGCCGGGCTGAGTCCACCGACTTGAGCAGGAAGCCCGCCGCGCCCGCGCGCAGCGCGCCGTAGACGTACTCGTCCATGTCGAAGGTGGTGAGCACGAGCACGGGGCAGATCCCGTCGCCCACCAGCCTTCGGGTGGCCTCGATGCCGTCGACGTCGGGCATGCGCACGTCCATCAGCACCAGGTCGGGGCGCAGCGCGCGGGCCTTGCGAACGGCGGCGGCGCCGTCGCCCGCCTCGGCGACGACCTCGATGCCCTCGGCGCCGTCGAGGATCAGGCACAGCCCGGCCCGGATGGCGGCGTGGTCGTCGGCGACCAGGACGCGGATGCTCACGGTTCCTCCAGCGGCAGTTCGGCGCGCACGTGCCAGCGGTCGCCGCGCGGCCCGGCCGACAGCGCGCCGCCGACCGCCGCGGCGCGCTCGGTCATCGACAGCAGCCCGGTGCCCGAGCCGCGCTCGCGGGGCGTCAGGACATCGTTGACCACCTCGACCACCAGCCGCCCGTCGGCCTGGCGGACGCTGACCTCAGCGCGGGCCCCGCCGTGCTTGACCGCGTTCGTCAGCGCCTCCTGCACGATCCGGTAGGCCGAGAGGTCGACCGCGGCGGGCAGCTCGCCCACCTCGGCGCTGGCCGCGACGTCCAGGCCCGCCGCGCGGGCGGAGCCGATTAGGTTAGCGAGGTCGCGCAGCCGCGCGGGGGCGGTCAGCGCGTCCGGGGACTCCGAGCGCAGCAGGCCGATCATGGCGCGCATCTCGGTCAGCGCGGCGACGCTGTTCTCCCGCACCGAGCGCAGCACCGCGCGGGTGGTCGCGTCGCCCCCGTAGCGGGAGAGCAGCGCCTCGGACTGGATGGCGACCGCCGAGACGTGCCCGGCGATGACGTCGTGCAGGTCGCGGGCCATCGCGGCGCGCTCGCGCTGCACGGCGGCGGCGCGGTCGAGCTCGGCGATCTGGGCGAGCTGGTCGGCGCGGGCGCGCTCGGCCTCGGCGGCCTCGCGCTGGCGGCGCACGTTGGCCGCCCACCAGACCGGCACCAGCGGGATGGGCGCGAGGGTGAGGAAGTACATCGTGGCGTCGCGCAGGTCCCGGCCCAGGGTCAGGGAGAACGCCGCGGCGACCACCACCCCGGCGAAGGCCATGGCCAGCAGCACCCGGCTGGCCCGGCGCGACCCGTTGAGCACCGCCGAGTACAGCAGGTCGCCCGAGGACAGCAGGGCGGCCAGCGACAGGCCCATCGCGGCGTCGACGGCCAGCAGCGGCTGCGCGGCGACGAGCACGGCCACCGGGTGGCGGTGGCGGGCCAGGTGCAGGGTGGCCAGGGCGCCCAGCACGAGCAGCCGGGCCCAGTCCGGGGCGGGCACCAGCGCCTCGTCGACCACCAGCGGCACGTCCAGGGCCAGCAGGACGCTGCCGAAGCCGAACCAGATGGCCGCGTGCCAGACCGGCGTCTCCCACGGCCTCCTCCTGCGTTCCACGCGGTCATCACAGCACAGCGGCCCGCGCGCGGCGTCCGTCGTTCGTCGGACGTCCGCCGAAGTGATGAGGTCGGGTCGCCAGGTCGTCCGACGCGGCGGGCGGGGGCCCGCGGGCACGCTGGGGTCGTGGAATGGATGGGGGAGAACCCGCTGGTCACCTTGATCGGGGCCTGCGAGGTCGGATTCTGGGTGCTGCTGGGGGCCGGGCTGGTCGCGCGGTACGCGCTGCGGTGGCGCCGGGTCGGCGCGGCGCTGCTGATCGGCTCGCCGGTGCTCGACGTGGTGCTGCTCGTGGCCACGGTCATCGACCTGCGCCGGGGCGGTGAGGCCGGGACGGCGCACGCGCTGGGGGCGACCTACCTCGGCTTCACCGTCACCTTCGGACACAGCGTGGTCCGCTGGGCCGACGTGCGGGTGGCCCACCGCTTCGCGGGCGGTCCGCCGCCGGTGAAGCTGCCCAAGGCGGGGCCGGTGCGGGTGGCCCACGAGTGGCGGGAGTGGGGCAAGTGCGTGCTGGCGTGCGGGATCGCCGCCGTGCTGATCCTGTTCCTGTCGTTCGTCGTCGGCACGCCGGAGCAGACCGAGCTGCTGTGGCGGGACTGGCTGCCCAACCTGGGGTACCTCACCGGGCTGTGGTTCCTGTTCGGTCCTGTGTGGAGCTTGACGGCCCGGGAGGGGGCGCGCGCATGAGGGAGGGCATCGGGCTGCTGCTGTGCATCCAGGCGGTCGGCGGGGGGCTGTCGGCGCTGCTGGACGGGTCGCGCAGCTGGTTCCTGCAGCGGTACATCGTCCCGGAGGCGGTGCAGGTGCCCGCGAGCGTTGTCATGCTCGGGCTCGGGTTGGTCCTGCTGTGGTCTGCCTGGGAGCGCAACCGCTGAACCGGGCGTACCGGATTGTCTCGCTGGTCAAGCTACGGACGTCCGGCCAGCGGGCGCGGGGCTTGACACCGGCAATGGTCTAGTCCATTTTGAGGGCACCCTGCATGCCCTCTGGAGGCAAGCCATGACGTCCCAAGCCAAGCGGGCGATCGCCGCCCTCGTCGCCGCCGTCTCGGTGTGCGCCGGGTTGGTGCTGTCCTTCTCCGGCAGCGCCGCCGCGGCCAACCTGCTGCTCAACCCCGGGTTCGAGACCGGGTCCCTGACCGGGTGGACCTGCTCGGGCTCCGGGTCGGCCTCCTCGGCCGACAAGAAGTCCGGCTCCTACGCCCTGACCGCGACCCCGGCCGGGCAGGACAACGCCCGGTGCTCGCAGACCGTCACCGTCCAGCCCAACGCCCGGTACACGCTCTCGGCGTGGGTCAAGGGCTCCTACACCTACCTCGGCGCCAGCGGCACCGGCACCGGCGATGTCAGCACGTGGTCGTCGTCGACGGGGTGGTCGCAGCTGACCACCTCGTTCACCACCGGCGGCGCCACCCGCCAGGTCACGGTGTACCTGCACGGCTGGTACGGCCAGCCCGCGTACTTCGCCGACGACGTCAACCTCGACGGCCCGGGCACCGAGCCCACGCTGACCACGACGCCGACCACCTCGGTCACCACCAGCACGACCACGACGACCACGTTGACGACCACCACCCAGGTGCCGCCGACGGGCCTGCCCAAGCACGTGCTGACCGGCTACTGGCACAACTTCGACAACGGCGCGCGCGTGCTCAAGATCGCCGATGTGCCCACCACGTACGACATCATCGCCGTGTCCTTCGCCGACGCCGTCCCGGGCGTGCAGGGCGCGGTGGACTTCAACCTCGACCCGACCCTGGCCAGCAAGCTCGGCGGCTACACCGACGAGCAGTTCAAGGCCGACATCCGCACCGCCCAGGCCCGCGGCCAGAAGGTGATCATCTCCGTCGGCGGCGAGAAGGGCACGATCTGGGTCGGCTCGTCCTCCGCGGCGACGGCGTTCGCCAACTCGGTGGTCGCGCTGATCCGCGAGTACGGCTTCGACGGCGTGGACATCGACCTGGAGAACGGCATCAACGCCACCTACATGGCCCAGGCGCTGCGGGCCATCCACGCGGGCGGCGGCAAGATCATCACGATGGCGCCGCAGACGATCGACATGCAGTCCACCCAGGCCGCCTACTTCCAGCTCGCGCTGGCGGTCAAGGACATCCTGACGATCGTCAACATGCAGTACTACAACTCGGGCACGATGCTCGGCTGCGACCAGGGCGTCTACGCCCAGGGCACGGTCGACTTCCTGACCTCGCTGGCCTGCATCCAGCTGCAGAACGGCCTGCGCCCGGACCAGGTCGGCCTCGGCCTGCCGTCCTCGACCCGCGCGGCGGGCGGGGGCTACCAGTCCCCGGCCAACGTCAACCGGGCGCTGGACTGCCTGACCCGCGGCACCAACTGCGGCAACTTCCGCCCATCGACCACCTACCCGTCGCTGCGCGGTGCGATGACGTGGTCGATCAACTGGGACGCCTCGAACGGGTACGCATTCGCCAACTCGGTGGCTGCGCACCTGGACACCCTGCCGTAAGAGAAGAGGCAGTCCCGGGGGGACGTGCGCGGCGGTTCTCGAGGGCGTCCGCCGCGCACGTTCGTTCCCCAGCTAGTCCGGCCACACCGGGGCGCGTTTGCCCAGGAAGGCGGCCATGCCCTCCTGGGCCCCGGGCAGCTGGGCCGCCTCGGCCATGACATCGAGCGCGATGTCGTAGGCGTCGTCCTCGGGGCGGTCCAGCTGGGCGTAGAGGGTGCGCTTGCCCAGGGCCTTGCTGGCCCGGCTGCCGCGGGTGGCGCGGGCCAGCAGGTCGGCCACCGCGGCGTCGAGCTCGGCGGCGGGGACGGCGTAGTTGACCAGGCCCCAGTCCCGGGCGGTCGCCGCGTCGATCGGGTCGCCGGTCAGGGCCAGCTCCATCAGCCGCTTGCGGCCGACCGACCGCGCCACCGGGACGGCCGGGGTGTGGCAGAACCACCCGCCCTTGCCGCCCGGCAGCGCGAAGGCCGCGGTGTCCGCGGCCACGGCCAGGTCGCAGGAGGCGACCAGCTGGCAGCCCGCCGCCGTCGCCAGCCCCTGCACCCGGGCGACGACGACCTGCGGGATGTCCTGGATGGTCCGCATGACCTCGGTGCACAGCCGCAGCAGGTCCCGCACCCCGACCACGTCCCGCGCGGCCACGTCGGCGAAGTCGTGGCCCGCGGAGAACACCGGCCCGGCGGCGGCCAGGACCAGCCCGGTGGCGTCGGTCTCGCCCGCCTGCTGGAAGGCGTCGAGCAGCTCGGTGAGGTGGTCGGCGGAGAGGGCGTTGCGGCGGGACGGCCGGTTCATGGTGATGCGGACGGTGTCCTCGGCGCGGTCGACCAGGATGTGCTGGTACATGCGCTCGACGGTAGCGCGTGCCCGCGCTACAGCACCGGGGCCGCCCAGCAGTTGTCCGGGGCGGGCAGGCCCGCGAAGCGGCCCTCCAGCCAGCCGAACACCGCCGGGTAGGCCGCGACGGCCCCGCCGACGTGGGTGGGGGCCAGGTTCGGGGCGAACAGGACCCGGGCGCCCTTGCCGCACCAGTCCAGGACCGCCTTCTTGCCGACGCCGTACGGGATCACGTCGTCCAGCCTGCTGTGCGAGACGAACATCGGCGCCGCGGGCTTGGCCCGGCCGATCAGCTGCTCGTCGACCATCGCCTTGAGCTGCGGGTTGGTCTTGAGCAGGTCGGTCAGGGGCTTGCCGTCGGCGGTGAGCGTCGAGGAGCGGGTGAAGGCGAACCGCGCCACCGCCTCGATCGTGCAGTGGTCCTCCAGCTCGGCGAACAGCGCCCGGCCGCGCGCGTTGAGGAACGGGTCCATGTCGATGCCGTAGCCCGCGCCCAGGCCGACGGCGGCGTAGCCGAGGAAGGCCGCGTACAGCCCGCCGTCGAGGTTCGCGCCCACCTGCTGCAGGTCGGCGGGGATCGCGCCCGCCGCGACGCCCTTGAGGTCGAGCTCGGGGGCGTAGCCGGGGGCCAGCTCGGCGGCGGCCGCGGCGGCCCCGCCGCCCTGGGAGTACCCGGCGATGGCGACCGGGCCGTCGTCGGGCAGGCCTGCCTCGGGCAGGCGCTGGGCGGCGCGGATGGCGTCGAGCACCGCGCGGCCGGAGACGACGCGGTTGACGTAGGTGTGGGTGCCGGGGGTGCCCAGGCCCTCGTAGTCGGTGATCGCGATGCCGTAGCCGCGCAGCAGCAGGCCCTGCAGGAACGGGCCCTCGTACTCGCTGCCCACCGCGAGCTGGCGGGAGGGCGCGCAGTGGTCGCCGAGGCCCTGGGTGCCCGCGGCGTAGCCGATGATCGGGCGCAGGCCCGCGCCCCGCCACGCCGCGCGCGGCGTGATGACCGTGCCCGTGATGGCGATCGGGGTGCCGTCGCGGTCGGTGGTGCGGTACATGACCCGGTTGACCTCGGCGTCGACCTGCACCAGCTTGAGCGGGTCGAGGTAGAAGGCCGCGGGCTCGGACCGCACGACGTCGCCGTCGCGCGCGGGCAGGGTGGCGGGCGGGTCGTAGAACGAGGGCTGGGCGGGGGACGAGGGCTGGGCGGGGGACGCCAGGGCGGCCGGGGCGGCGAGCAGGCCGGTGGCGGCGGCGAGCGCGATCAGCCCGAGTCGGGAGCGCAGGGCCACGGGGACTCCTTGGTCGCGGAACCGGAAGCTACCCGGGAGTAGGGTTAGCTCCGCCACCGTCGCGCCCCGCCGTCGGCGCTGTCAATGCCGGCCCGGCCGCGTTGTTCGCGGGAACAACGGCCGTTGTGCTCAGGACCTGTCGAGCACCGCGTGCAGGAACTCGCGGGTGCGGGCCTCGCGCGGCTCGGTGAACAGCTGCTCGGGCGGCCCGTGCTCCACGATCCGGCCGTGGTCGAACATCATCACCCGGTCCGACACCTGCCGCGCGAAGCCCATCTCGTGGGTCACGCACAGGAAGGTGATGTCGGTCGTCCTGGCGATGTCGCCGAGCAGGTCGAGCACGCCCGCCACCAGCTCCGGGTCCAGCGCCGAGGTCACCTCGTCGAGCAGCAGCACGTCCGGGCGCATCGCCAGCGCCCGGGCGATCGCCACCCGCTGCTGCTGCCCGCCGGAGAGCCGGGTCGGGTGCTCGTCGGCCTTGTCGGTGAGCCCGACCAGCTCCAGCAGCTCGCGCGCGCGGTGCTCGGCCTCGGCCGCGGTCAGCCCGAGCACGTGCACCGGGGCCTCGGTGATGTTGCGCAGCACGCTCATGTTCGGGAACAGGTTGAACTGCTGGAACACCATCCCGATCCGCCGCCGCGCGCGGGCCAGGTGCCGGTCGTCGGCCGGGACCAGCCGCCCGCCGCGGCGCATGTGCGACAGCGGCTCGCCGCCGACGGTGATCACGCCGTCGGTGACCCGCTCCAGCGTCATCAGCAGCCGCAGGATCGTCGTCTTGCCCGACCCGCTCGGCCCGATCAGGGACACGAACTCGCCCGGGGCGACGGTGAGGTCGAGGTGGTCGAGCACGGTGTTGTCGCCGAAGCGCTTGACCACGCCGTCGAATCGGACCATCGGCTCATCGGTGTGCGACACGGCGCTCCAGTTTCCGGACCAGCAGGGACGCGGGGTAGCTCAGCAGCAGGAACAGCAGGCCCGCGATCGTGTAGACCTCGACGAACCGGTACGCCTGGCTGCCCTCGGCCTTGGCCGCGCTGACCAGGTCCACGACGCTGATGGCCAGCAGCAGCGGCGTCTCCTTGAACATCGAGATGGTGTAGTTGCCCAGCGCGGGCAGCACCCGCGGCACCGCCTGCGGCAGGATGACGGCCGTCCACATGCGACGCCGCGGCAGGCTCAGCGCGCACGCCGCCTCCCACTGCCCCTTCGGCACCGCGTCGATGCCCGCGCGGTACACCTCGGCGGTGTAGCAGGCGTAGTGGATGCCGATGACCAGCACGCCGGTGGTGAACGCCGACATCCGGATGCCCAGCGCCGACGGGAAGAGGTAGTAGACGGCGAACAGCTGCACCAGCAGCGGCGTGCTGCGGACGAACTCGATGAACGCCTGCATCACCAGCCCCGCGTACGGCGCCCGGCGGACCAGCGCGAACACCAGGCCCAGCGAGTAGGCCAGCAGCGAGCCGAGCACGGTGATCTCCAGCGTGGTCAGCAGACCGCGCAGGATGGCGGGCATCGACGCCCAGACGAAGTCCCAGTCCCAGGTCACGCGCTCACCCCCGCCTTGACCGGGGCCCGGCCGACCCGGCGGGCGAAGACCCGCTCCAGCAGCCGCATCACCTGCGTGATCAGCAGCGCCAGCACCAGGTACATCAGCAGCTCGACGCCGTAGATGAAGCCGATGTCCGCGCCGAAGACCGGCACCAGCGTCTGGCCGCGCTGCACGATCTCCTGCACCTGGACGAACGACAGCAGCGCCGTGCTCTTGAGCAGCTGGATGAACAGGACGTTGAACGGCGGCGCCATCTCCACCAGCGCCTGCGGCAGCACCACGCGCCGCATCCGCTGCGCGGCGGTGAAGTTCAGCGCCACCGCGCCTTCCACCTGGGCCTTGGGCACCGACCGCACGGCCCCGCGGACGATCTCCGCGCCGTAGGCGCCGTGGTTGAGGCCCAGCACGAGCACGCCCGCGAACAGCGGCACGAGCTGCAGGCCGACCAGGACCGGCAGGGCGAAGAAGATCCAGAACAGCTGGACGACCTCGGACGTGCCGCGGAAGACCTCCACGTAGGCCCGGCTGACCGCGCGCACCGCCCGCGAGCGCGACAGCATGGCCAGCCCCGCCACCAGCGAGAGCACGATGGTCAGCGCGATGCCGCCCAGCGTGGCCACGACGGTGAAGGGCAGTCCTTGGAGCAGTACCTCGACTATGCGCGAGTGGTTGTCGGACACGGGATCAGGCGGCGCAGAGCTTCTCGGTCGTCAGGTCGGGGCCCGGCAGGTTGTCCGCGCCGAAGCCGAACGGCTCGACGATGCGCAGCCATTCGCCGCTGCTGTGCAGCTTGGCCAGCTCGGCGTTGAAGGCGTCGCGCAGCGCGGTGTCGCCGCTGCGGAAGACGAACCCGCCCGCGGAGACCACGTCCTGCCCGTCGGACTTGGGCACGAACCCGGGGGTGACCTCGACGGCCACGCCCGCGTTGGTCTTGACCAGGTGCTTGAGCGAGATGTCGGTCAGCGCGGCGGCGTAGACGCGGCCGTCGGCCACCGCGCGCAGCAGGGTGTCCTGCGTGTCGAGGGTCTGGATGTCGGTGACGCCCGCGGCCTCGGCGTAGCCCTTCTCCACCGCGGCCGACAGCACGGCCAGCGACACGCCCTTCGCCTTCACGCTGGCGAAGTCGGTGACGCCCTCGGGGTTGCCCTTGGGCACCAGCAGCGCGGTCAACGCTGTGTAGTCGGGGATGGAGAAGGCGACCTGGCCGCAGCGCTCCGGGGTGATGTTCATGCCCGCGGCCACCATGTCGAACTGGCGCGCGTTCACCCCGGGGATCAGGCCGTCGAAGTTGGTGGCGACGGCCTCGACGTCGTTGATTCCCAACGCCTTGAACACCGCGCGGGCGACCTCGGGGGCCTCGCCGGTGACCCGGCCGCCCGCGTCGGTGAAGCCGTAGGGCGCCTCGTTGGCGATGCCGATGCGGATCTTCCCGTTCTGGCGCGCGGTTTCCAGGGTGTTCCCGGGCTCGGCGACCTGGCTGCACGCGGAGAGCACCGGCACCGAGATGGCCCCCGCCAACGCTGTTCTCCGGAAGAAATCCCGGCGCGTCCAACCCTGGTAGACCATCGCTCGCCCCTTTTCGTGCATGCGTGTGCGTTCCGTGTCTGGGCACCGAACGTAACGGCATACTCCGATCGGGTCAACCGAATCGGCACAAATCAGGCGTTGACCAGGCCGTTCGCCTCCCGGATGACGTCGACGACCGCGTTCATGATCTCGGTCATCTCGTAGTCCTTCGGCGTGAAGACACGGGCAACACCCTGTTCGAGCAACGATTTCGCATCATCTGGCGGCACGATGCCGCCCACCACAACGGGAATGTCGCCCGCGCCCGCCGCGCGCAGTCCCTCGACCACCGCGGGAACGGCCTCCAGGTGCGAGCCGGAGAGGATCGACAGACCCACCACGTGCACGCCTTCCTGCACGGCGGCGGCGACGATCTGCTCCGCCGTAAGGCGAATCCCCTGGTACACGACCTCGAAGCCGGTGTCGCGGGCGCGCACGGCGATCTGCTCGGCGCCGTTGGAATGCCCGTCCAGGCCGGGTTTGCCGACGAGCATCCGCAGCCGCTCGCCCAGCTCCTCGCCGGTCGCCTTGACCCGCGCGCGCACCGCGCCGAGCGCCGCGCCCGCCTCGCCGGAGGCCGACACGCCGGAAACCCCGGTGGGGGCGCGGTATTCGCCGAACATCTCGCGCAGGGCGGCCGACCACTCGCCGGTGGTCACGCCCGCGCGGGCGCAGGCCAGGGTGGCGTCCATGAGGTTGGCGTCGGTCTTGGCCGCGGCCTTGAGGTCGGCGATCGCCTTGGCCACCGCGTCGTTGTCGCGTTCGGACCGCCAGGCGGCGATCGCGGCGACGGCCTCCCGCTCGGCCACGGGGTCGACGGTCTCGATGGCCTTGACCCCGCCGGCCTGCAACGGGCTCGGCTCGGTGCCCTCGAACCGGTTCACCCCGACGATGATCTCCTCGCCCGCCTCGATCCGCCTGCGGCGCTCGGCCAGGGAGGACACCATCTGCGTCTTCATGTAGCCGTTCTCGACCGCCGCGACCGCCCCGCCCATCGCCTGCACCCGGTCGATCTCGGCCTTCGCGCCCGCGACGATCTCGTCCACTTTGGCCTGGATCACCGGGGAGCCGTCGAAGATGTCCTCGTACTCCAGCAGGTCGGTCTCGTAGGCGAGGACCTGCTGCATGCGCAGCGCCCACTGCTGGTCCCACGGCCGCGGCAGACCCAGCGCCTCGTTCCACGCGGGAAGCTGGATCGCCCGGGCGCGTGCCGTGCGCGACAGCGACACGGCCAGCATCTCCAGCACGATCCGCTGGACGTTGTTCTCCGGCTGGGCCTCGGTCAGCCCGAGGGAGTTGACCTGCACGCCGTAGCGGAACCGGCGCTGCTTGGGGTCGGCGATGCCGTAGCGGTCGCGGGTGATCTCGTCCCACAGCTGGGTGAAGGCGCGCATCTTGCACATCTCCTCGATGAACCGCACGCCCGCGTTGACGAAGAAGGAGATGCGCGCGACGACGTCGCCGAAGCGCTCCTCGGGCACCTGCCCGGAGTTCTTCACCGCGTCGAGCACGGCGATGGCCGTGCACATCGCGTAGGCGACCTCCTGGACGGGGGTCGCGCCGACCTCTTGCAGGTGGTAGCTGCAGATGTTGATCGGGTTCCACTTCGGCACGTTGGCCACGGTCCAGGCCACCATGTCGGTGATCAGCCGCAGGCTGGGGCCGGGCGGGAAGACGTAGGTGCCGCGGGAGAGGTACTCCTTGATGATGTCGTTCTGCGTGGTCCCGGCCAGCTTGCCGACCACGTCGTGCCAGTCCTGCCCCTCGGCCTCCGCCTGCTCCTGGGCGACGGTCACGTAGAGCGACAGCAGCCACATCGCGGTGGCGTTGATCGTCATGGAGGTGTTGGCGCTGTGCAGGGGGATGCCGTCGAACAGCGCCCGCATGTCGCCGATGTGGCTGACCGGCACGCCGACCTTGCCGACCTCGCCGCGGGCGAGCTCGTGGTCGGGGTCGTAGCCGGTCTGGGTGGGCAGGTCGAAGGCCACCGAGAGCCCGGTCTGCCCCTTGGCCAGGTTCCGCCGGTACAGCTCGTTGGACTTCCTGGCCGACGAGTGCCCGGCGTAGGTCCGCATGACCCACGGCCGGTCTCGCTCGCGATCAGCGGGGTACGGCACCGTCAACCTCCGTTCACACGCCTTTCGGCGAAGCGTACTGGCCAGTAACGCAAGCCCGCCGGTGCAATACCTCACAGGATCGGTCGAGAACCCGACTACGGAGCGTCGTCGAGCAGCGTGTCGATCGCCCGCCGCTCATCAGCCGGGAAGACCAGGATGCGCAGCGACTCCCCGTCGGGCGAGGGCACCGTCGTAGCCCGCACCCCAACCTCCCGCAACCGCTCGGAAACCACCTCCGCAGCCCGCCGACTAGGCACCTTGGCGACCTCCCGCAACATGCCGTAGTCCCGCTTGCGGTCCCCCGCCATCGCCCACCGCAACACCAACCCCAACAGACCGATGACAACCAACGACACAAGAGTCAGAAACGGCCCGGGCAAATTCACCCCCCAATCATGCGCCCCCACCCCCGCCCCCAACACCCCCTCCACACCAGCCACCCCCGCCCCCAACCCTCACACCGGCCACCCCCCGACCAGCCACCCCCGCCCCCACCAACCCAAGGTGACGGTCTGTGAGCCCGCCGCCTCACCCGCACCAGGCGCTCGGCAGCCCAGCCCCACTCCACCTCAACCAACCTGAGGTGCCCGCACCCAACCAACCCACAGCCACCCATCCCGACAACCCCCCGCCCAACCATGCCCACTCGGACACGCCAGCCCAGCCAAACCCCGTCCGGCCGGTTCGAGTTGCCAGGCCCGCCCAAGCCCTGCGCGGGCAGCGCGGCCGGGCCGGACGAGCCAGGCCCTACCTGGCCTGCGTGGCCGTCCCCGCCCAAGCCCTCCACGCCCAACCATGGCCGGGTAGCCCGTGGTGTGTCTGGACTGGACCGGTCCGGCGGTTGGCGTGCTTGGCACGGTGTGGTCGGACTGACATGGCTCGACCGGCCTGCCGTAGTCGCGCTGGCCCCGTTGACCGCCGTGGTCGGGTGGCTGTCGTTTGGGGGTGGGGAGGGGAGTGATTAGGGCTCGGGGGTTACTACGGCTGCGTGGGTGCCGCCGCGGCGGTGGGGTTCGCCTACTGCTTTGGTGTGGGTTGGGGTGAATTCGAGGGCTGCGGCGGCGCCGATGGCGGGTTGTTGGGTGAAGCGGTGGCCTAGGTGGGTGAGGTGGTCGGCGGTGGCGATGAAGGCGGGTTCGGCGAGGGTGGTGGGGGTGTTGCGCTGGGAGGCGCGGGGGGCGGCTACGGCCTCGCGGAGGGTCATGCCGAAGTCGATGCGGTTGACCAGGATTTGCAGGACCGTGGTGATGATGGTGGAGCCGCCGGGGGAGCCCAGGGCCAGGAAGGGCTTGCCGTCGTGCAGGACGATCGTGGGGGACATGCTGGAGCGGGGGCGTTTGCCCGGGGCGGGGAGGTTGGGGTCGGGGGCGGTGCCCTGGGTCGGGGTGAAGTTGAAGTCGGTCAGCTCGTTGTTGAGCAGGAAGCCGCGGCCGGGGACGACGATGCCGCTGCCGCCGACCTCCTCGATCGTGTTGGTGTAGGAGACGATGTTGCCGCGGGCGTCGGAGACCACGAAGTGGTTGGTGTGCACCTCGTTCTCCATCGACGGCGCGCTCGGCGGGGCCGGGGTGCACTCGTGGTCGCCGTACGGGTTGCCCGGGGCAGCGGGGGCCGGGAGGACGCGGATCGGGTCGATCAGGCAGGCGCGGGCCTGGCCGTAGGACTCCATGAGCAGCTGGCGCTGGGGCACGCGGACGAAGGCCGGGTCGCCGATGTAGCGGTTGCGGTCGGCGTAGGCGAGCTTGCTGGCCTCCAGGTAGTAGTGCAGCGCCTGCTGGCGGTCCAGCGAGCTGAGGTCGAACCGCTCCAGGCTGTTGAGCGCCATCCCGACGGTCATCCCGCCGCTGGACGACGGCGCCATCCCGTACACGTCGTACCCGCGGTAGTTCACGTGCGTCGGCGCGCGGTCGATCGTGCGGTAGCGGCGCAGGTCGTGGATCGTCATGCGGCCCGACGGCGGGTCGATGGTGGCGTCGGGGGCCAGCGGCGGGTGCTGCACCGCGTCGACCACGTCGCGGCCGATCGCCCCGCCGTAGAAGGCGCGGGTGCCGTGCCGGGCGATCTCGCGGTACGTCGCCGCCAGGTCCAGGTTGCGCATGAGCGTGCCGACGGCGGGCACCGAGCCGCCGGGCAGGAACAGCTCCGACGACGACGAGAACTGCCGGAACCGGTCCTGGTTCGCCACGATCTCCTCGCGCAGCGTCGGCGTCAGCGGCCAGCCGCGCTCGGCGACATCGATGGCGGGGGCCAGCGCGTCGGCCAGGCCGAAGCGGCCCCACCGGTGCAGGGCGCGCTCCCAGGTGGCCAGCATCCCGGGGGTGCCGACCGAGAGCCCGCTGGTCACCGCCTCCTCGTGCGGGTACGCCTGACCGGTCGCCGGATTGATGAACATCCGCTCGTGCCCGGCGTGGGGGGTGGTCTCGCGGCCGTCGATGGTGGACACCCGGCCGGTGCGCGCGTCGTAGTGCACCCAGTACCCGCCGCCGCCCAGGCCCGCCATCATCGGGTCGGTGACGCCGAGGGTGGCCGCCACCGCGACCGCGGCGTCGGCCGCCGTGCCGCCGCGGCGCAGCACCGCCAGCCCGGCCGCGGTCGCCTCCGCGGTGTCGGAGACCACGGCCCCGCCGCGCCCGACGGCGTAGTCGGTCGACGCCGAGGCGACCGGAGCGGCGACCAGCCCGATGGCCAGCAGCAGCGTGGTCAAAAGCGTTGTGGCGCATGGTTTTCGCATGACCTTCCCCGCTTCCTGTCGAGAGGTCCGTGCTTCCATCCTCGCCCCGGGGCGGGGGGCGGGGCCACAGGAAGGTCACGGCCTGTGGATAACTTCGCCGGTGTCGGTGCGGGCGGCTAGCGTCCGGGCGGACAAGCGGAAGTGAGAGAGGGGCAGCGGTGCGGCTGGAGTACGTCGGCGGCGGTTCGGCGAAGTTCTGGGAAGCCGAGCGGACGGGCGCGTCGGTCGTCGTCCGCTGGGGGCGCATCGGCACGGCCGGGCAGGCCAAGACGCGCGACTTCGCCGACGAGCCCAGCGCCCGCGACTTCCTGGACAAGCAGGCCGCCGAGAAGACCCGCAAGGGCTACCGCCCGGCAGGCCAGGCCCAGTCGACGCAGGCCGACCAGCAGCCGCAGGCTGGCCAGCAGACCGCGCCGGGCGGACAAGAGGGGCAGCAGGCCGCACAGCAGAACGGGCTGGGCGGGCAGCAGGCGGTGCCGGTCGGGCAAGGGGTGGTGCCGGACGGGCAGCAGGTGGAGCCGGTCGGGGGAGGGGTGGCGGTGGTCGGGCAGCAGGAGATGCCCGATGAGGACGCCTTCGCGCCGGGGCTGCTCGCCCAGGCCCTTCCTCGCCGCGACCAGGGTGTTCAGCCCCGCAAGTCGGACACGCGGCGACGGCAGAAGTTCGTCGAGTTCCTTGATGAGCGCCGCGGCACGATCCGCGGGGCCGTGGACAACGCCGATGCCAGGCTGCGCGAGGCCGCCCTGCGCTACCTCGACGGCGAGGCTGATCCGCTGGGGGCTGCCGCCGTCGCCACCGCCATCGAGGACGCCCGCGGGTGGCGCGGGGTGGACATGTCGGGTGTGGTCGGCGCGGGGTGGGTCGAGGTGCACGGGCCTGCTTTCGCGGCCGCGGCGTGCTCGGATCTGCTCCTGGTCGAGGCCCAGCACGCCCGCAAGGGCTTCCGGCTGGGCTTCCGCTCCGGGGACAGCGCCCGGTTGTGGCAGTGGGTCGGCGACCATCCGGTCGTGACGGCCAGGATCGCCCTGGCCGGGGCGTCCGAGGACGAGCACGCCGCCGCCGTCGCCGCGCTGGCCGAGCGCCGGGAGACCCCGCGCAGGCGGGCTGTCGCCGCCTTCCTCGCCCCCACCGAGACCGCCTGGGTGGAGGACTCGCTCGCCGACCTCGCCGCCGCGGACGCCCAGGACCAGTTCGCGCTGGCGATGCTGCTCGTCTGCGCCGTGAGCACCCCCGACCAGCTCACCCGGCTCGCCGACCAGATCACCCCCTGGCTGCTCGGCTCCAACCCCCGCGCGATCGCCACCCTGCTGCGCTCGGTCGGCCCCGCGGCCGTCCCATCCATGGCAGCGCACCTGGCCGACGCCTACGCCGAGCAGGCCCGCAAGATCCTGGCCGCCCTGGCGGGCACGCCGACCGACGAGGCGTTCGACCTGCTGCTGGACCGCATCGACCAGAAGTACGTCCCGACCGCGGTCCAGGAGGCGATGAAGCGCTACCCGAGGCGCGCGCTGCGCCTGCTCGCCGCCCGCAGCACCCGGTCCGCCGCGCAACTGCTGCGCGCCCACCTGGTCACCTTCCCCGACCTCGACGTCGACCTGCCCGCCGGGTCCGCGGCCCGGGTGGCGGCCGCGCGGGAGGCGGGCAAGCGCTTGCCCGACGCCCCGGTCGAGGCCCTGCCGCCCGTGCTGGCCACCCCGCCGTGGACGCGCAAGCGCGCGACCGCCAAGCCGATCGTGCTGGACCTGCCCGTCCCCGACGTCTCGGAGGTCCGGTGGGCCGAGGGCGAGCACGAGGAGTGGACGGCGCTGGTGGCCCGCCACCGCTACAACCCCCGCGGTCAGGACTGGCGGAGCGTGATCGGGTGGTTCCGCGCGGGCAACGCGCCCTACTACGTCGCCGCCGACATCCTCCTCAGCGCGCCGATGGAGCTGGCGCTCCCGGCTGTGCGGGAGTGGCGCCCGTCGGACACCTGGTCGATCGAGCGGTGGGGCCGCGCCCTGGTCGCCCGCTTCGGGGTCGACGCCATCGAGCCGCTGCTGTCCTCGCTGGCGAACTTCCCCTTCGCGGGCGGGGTCGCGGCGCTCGGGCCGGTGTTCGACGCCCGCGTCGCGGCGCTGATGGCCGACTTCCACGTCCGGTTGAAGTCCGTGCGGCCCGCCGCGGCCGCGTGGCTGGCCCGGCACGGCGCGGCCGCGGTGCCGCTGCTGGCGCCCGCGGCCCTGGGCGCGCCGGGCAAGGCCCGCGTGGCCGCGGAGAGCGCGATCCGGGCGATCGCCAGGCAGGTGGGCGACGAGGCCGTCCTGGCGGCGGTCGACCCGCAGGCCGAGGCGGGCATCGCCGCGCTGCTCGCCCGCGACCCGCTGACCGAGCTGCCCGCGCGGCTGCCGAAGGTCGGCGACTGGGCCGACCCGGCGCTGCTGCCGCAGATCAAGCTGCGCGGCGGCGGCACGGCGCTGTCGGTCGCGGCCACCAAGGACGTGCTGACGATGCTCGCCCTCGGCAAGCCCGGCGAGCCGTATGCGGGGGTCGAGCAGGTCGTCGCCGCGTGCGAGCCGCTGTCGACGTTCGCGTGGGGGGTGTTCGAGCGCTGGCAGGCCGCCGGTTACCCGTCCAAGGACGGCTGGGTGATGGCCGCGCTGGGCGTCCTCGGCGACGACGACACCGTGCGCGCGCTGGCCCCGCTCATCCGGACGTGGCCGGGCGAGGGCGGGCACCAGCGCGTCGTGGCCGGGCTGGACGTGCTGGCCGCCATCGGCACCGATGTCGCGCTGCTGCACCTCAACGGCATCGCCCAGAAGGTCAAGTTCAGCGGCTTGAAGACCCGGGCCAAGGAGAAGATCGCCCAGGTGGCGGCCGACCTCGGGCTCTCGGCCGAGCAGCTGGCCGACCGCCTGGTGCCCGACTTCGGCCTGGAAGCCGACGGCAGCATGGTCCTGGACTACGGCCCGCGCCAGTTCACCGTCGGGTTCGACGAGCAGCTCAAGCCCTACGTGTCGGATATGGACGGAACGCGCCGCAAGGTGCTGCCCAGGCCCGCGGCCAAGGACGACCCCGACCTCGCTCCCGCGGCCTACCAGCGGTTCGCCGCCCTGAAGAAGGACGTGCGCACCGTCGCCGACGACCAGATCCGCAGGCTGGAGCAGGCGATGGTGGCGCAGCGGCGGTGGAGCGGCCAGGAGTTCACTGATCTGTTCGTCAAGCATCCGCTGCTCTGGCACGTCGTGCGCAGGCTGGTGTGGGCGGTCTACGGCGAGACCACCACGGGATTCCGGGTCGCCGAGGACCGCACGCTCGCCGATGTGGACGATGAGCCGTTCACCCTGCCCGCCGACGCCCAGGTCGGTGTGGCGCACCCGCTGCACCTCGGCGAGAGCCTGCCCGCCTGGGCGGAGTTGTTCGCCGACTACGAGATCCTGCAACCCTTCCCGCAGCTGGGCCGCCCGATCCACGCCCTGACCGACGACGAGCGCAAGGCGGGCCTGACCCGGTTCGACGGCGCGAAGGTCTCGACCGGCCGGGTGCTCACCCTGGTCCGCCGCGGCTGGCAGCGGGGCGAGCCGCAGGACGCGGGCGTGGAACCGTGGATCATCAAGCCGTTGCCGGACGGCCGGGTCGTCGTGGCCCACCTCGACCCGGGCATCGTCGTCGGCGAGGTCATGGCCTTCCCCGACCAGGTGCTGGATTCCGTCCGCGTCGGCGCGGCGGACGCGGGCTACTACTGGCCGGACCGCCAGACCCGCGAACTCACCGACCTCGACCCGGTTACCGAGTCGGAGCTGCTGGCCGACCTCACGGAGGTGTTCACCGCATGACCGCGCTGTCCGAAGAGGACGTCTTCGCCCTCCCGCCCGCCCTGGCCTCGCGGGCGCTGCCCCGGCGCGACCGCGGCAAGCGCCCGGCCCAGCGGGCAGGCGAGCACCGCGACCTGATCGCCGAGCGCGGCAAGCGGGTCATGGAGGTCGTCGACAACCCCGAGACCGCGCCCGACCTGCGGGCCGCGGCCCACCGCCACCTCGGCGGCGACCCCGACCCGGTGGGTGCGGCCGCGCTCGCCACCGCCCTGGGCGTCGCGGTGCGCTGGGACGAGGACGAGCTGGTCGCCGCCGTGGGCGCGCGGTGGGTGGCCGAGCACGGCCCCGTCTTCGCCGCGGCCGCCGGGGCCGAACTCGCCGGGATCGCGCTGACCACCGTGGCGCACCGCGGGCCGGGCGGCATCGTGACTCCCCAGTACCACCTGCGCCCGCGCGGCGCGGACGAGGAGTTGGGCCATAGCTGGACCGGCATGCACCCGCTGGCGGCGGTCCGCGCGGGCTTGGCCGCCGCGGACGACGCCGAGTACGCCGCCGCGCTGGCCGAGCTGGCCGCGCGGCGCGGCACCCGGCTCCGCCGCGCCGTCGCCGCGTTCCTGGCGCCCACCGAACAGGCCTGGGTCGACGAGGCGTGCGCGGAGGTCGTCGGCAAGTCCGACGCGCACTACCCGCTCGCCTGGCTGCTGCTCTGCGCGGCCAGCACCCTCGACCAGCTCACCCCGGTGCTGCCGCTGGCCACCGCGTGGACGATCGGCCGCCACCCGCGCACGCTGCCCACGATGGTGGTCGGTGTCGGCCCCGCGATCGCCCCGGTGCTGGCCGAGTACCTGGCCGACGCGGACGCCGACCTGTCCCGCAGGCTGCTGCGCATGCTCGCCGAGATCCCCACCGACGAGGCGTTCACCCTGATGCTGGACCGCCTGGACCGCAAGCACGTGCGGCCTGCCTTGCAGGAGGCGATGAAGCGCTTCCCCAACCGCGCGCTGCGGCTGCTCGCCCGCCGCAACGGCGTCGAACCGCTGCTGCGCGCCCACCTGCTCGCCCACCCGGACCTGGTCGCCCCGCCGGAGGCCGCCGCCGCGGTCGAGGCCATCCGGCGCGCGACGGTCCGGCTGCCGGACGCGCCGGTCGAGGCGCTGCCGCCGGTCCTGGCCGCGCCGCCGTGGCGGCGCGAGCGGCGGGCGGCCAAGCCCGTCGTGGTCGACCTGCCCGTGCCCGAGGGCACCGAGCTGCGCTGGGCGCCGGGCGAGCAGGAGCGGTGGAGCGGCCTGATCGACCGGCGGAACCGCCCCTTCCGCTCCGACTGGTCCGAGCAGAAGTTCGCCGACGGCACGATCCCCACCTTCCGGGCCGTGGCCGCCCTGCTCACCGAGCCGGTCGAGCGCGCGCGGGAGCTGCTGCTGCAGTGGCGCCCGCGCACCCCGGTGCACGCCGAGGAGGACGGCCGGATGCTGATCGCCCGCTTCGGCGTCGACGCGGTGCCCCCGGTGGTGGCCGCGGTCGCGGCCGCGCCGACCCGGGACGCGGTGGCCGCGCTCGGGCCGGTGCTCAACGCCGAGGTCGCCGCGCTCATGGCCGACTGCGCCGCCCGGCTCAAGTCCGCGCGGGAACCGGCCGTCGCCTGGTTCGCCCGGCACGGCGCGGCGGCGGTCCCGCTCCTCGTCCCGGCCGCGCTCGGCAAGCCCGGGCCCGCGCGCGCCGCGGCCGAGGCCGCGCTCCGGCTCATCGCCCGGCAGTCCGGCGACGAGGCCGTGCTCGCCGCGACGGACCAGCCCGCGATCAAGGACCTGCTGGAGCGCGACCCGCTCACCGAGCTGCCCGCCCGCATGCCGACCGTCGGCGCGTGGGCCGACCCGGGGCTGCTGCCGCAGATCCGGCTGCGCGGCGGCGAGCACGCGCTGTCCCTGGCCGCCACCGCCGACCTGCTGACCATGCTCGCCCTCGGCAAGCCGGGCGAGCCCTACGGCGGCGTCGCGCAGGTCGCCGAGGTCTGCGCCCCCGGCGAACTCGCCGCGTTCGCCTGGGAGCTGTTCCTGCGCTGGCAGGCGGCTGGCTACCCGGCCAAGGACGGCTGGGTGATGGCCGCGCTGGGCGTCCTCGGCGACGACAGCACCGTGCGCGCGCTGGCCCCGCTGATCCGCGCGTGGCCGGGCGAGGGCGGGCACCAGCGGGCCGTCGCCGGGTTGGACGTGCTCGCCAGCATCGGCACCGAGGTCGCGCTGCTGCACCTCAACGCCATCGCGGGCAAGGTGCGCTTCGCCGGGCTCAAGGCCCGCGCCCAGGAGAAGATCGCCCAGGTGGCCGCCGGGCTCGGGCTCTCGGCCGAGCAGCTGGCCGACCGCCTGGTGCCCGACTTCGGCCTGGAAGCCGACGGCAGCATGGTCCTGGACTACGGCCCGCGCCAGTTCACCGTCGGGTTCGACGAGCAGCTCAAGCCGCACGTCAGCGACGGGCGGCCCCGCAAGTCCCTGCCCAAGCCGGGGGCCAAGGACGACCCGGTCCTCGCCCCTGCGGCCTACCAGCGGTTCGCGGCGCTGAAGAAGGACGTCCGCACGATCGCCGACGACCAGATCCGCAGGCTGGAGCAGGCGATGGTGGCCCAGCGGCGGTGGAGCGGCCAGGAGTTCACCGACCTGTTCGTCAAGCACCCGCTGCTGTGGCACGTCGTGCGCAGGCTGGTCTGGGCCGTCTACGGCGAGACCGTCACCGGGTTCCGCGTCGCCGAGGACCGCACCTTCGCCGATGTGGACGACGAGCCGTTCACCCTGCCCGCGGACGCCCGGGTCGGCGTCGCGCACCCGCTGCACCTCGGCGAGACCTTGCCCGCCTGGTCGGAGGTGTTCGCCGACTACGAGATCCTCCAACCGTTCCCGCAGCTGGGCCGCCCGGTCCACGCCCTCACCGACGCCGAGCGCGCCGAGCCGGTCCTGACCAGGTTCGACGGCCAGAAGACGCAGGCAGGCAGGCTCATGGGCCTGCTGCGCAGGGGCTGGGAGCGCGGCGACCCGCAGGACGCGGGCATCGTGCACTGGTTCACCAAGCCCCTGCCCGACGGGCGCGCCGTCGTGGCGAACATCGAGCCGGGCATCGCCGTGGGCGACCTGGCGATGTTCGAGGAGCAGGCCTTCGACGGCGTGCACATCGACGACACCGGCCTGGGCTACCACCGCGCGGGCAGCGCGCTGGGCACCCTCGACCCGGTCACCCAGTCCGAACTGATCACCGACCTCACCGAGGTGCTCGCCCCATGAACCCCGGATCCGCGCAGCGGCCGCCCGCCGAAGTCCGCCACGCCGCCGAGCTCGACCGGCTGCGCGCCGCCGACACCGCGCCCCGCCCGCCGGGGTGGGCGCTGAGCCTGGACGCCGCCCGCCGGTTCATCGTCGGCGACCCCGCGCTCGACGTGGCCCGCAAGTTCGTCGGCGACCCGTCGCTGGTCGACCGGGCGCTGATCACCCTGGCCACCAGCCGCGGCCTGCTGCTGGTCGGCGAGCCGGGAACGGCCAAGTCGCTGCTGTCGGAGCTGATCGCCGCGGCCGTCAGCGGCGACTCCACGCTGACCATCCAGGGCGGCGCGGCGACCACCGAGGACCAGATCCGCTACTCGTGGAACTACGCCCTGCTGGTCGCCGAGGGGCCGTCCCCGCGGTCGCTGGTGCCCGCGCCGCTGCTGCGCGGCATGGCCGACGGCAAGGTCGTGCGGTTCGAGGAGATCACCCGCTGCCCGCTGGAGGTGCAGGACACGCTGCTCTCCCCGCTGTCGGACCGGGTCATCGCCATCCCCGAGCTGACCGGGCCGGACGCGATGGTCTACGCCCGCGAGGGGTTCAACGTCATCGCCACGGCGAACTCGCGCGACCGCGGGGTCAACGAGATGAGCGCGGCGCTCAAGCGCCGGTTCAACTTCGAGACCGTCTTCGGCATCCCGGACCTGGCGACCGAGCTGGCCCTGGTCGAGGCCGAGTCGGCGGCGCTGCTGGCCCGCTCGGGGGTGCCGGTGGCTCAGCGGCCGGAGGTGCTGGAGGTGCTGGTCACCGCCTTCCGCGACCTGCGCACCGGCGGCGAGCGGCTCTCCACGGTGATGAGCACGGCCGAGGCGGTGTCGGTGGCGCACGCCGTCGGCCTGCGCGGCTGGTACCTGCGCGGGGAGCCGGGCTCGCCGGAGGACGTGGTGGAGTGCCTGGCGGGCACCGCGGCCAAGGACAGCCCGGACGACCTGGCCAAGCTGCGCCGCTACCTGGAGCAGCAGGTGCCGCGCAAGAACGGCGCGCACTGGGCCGAGCTGCACCGCGCGCGGCTGCGGCTGCCGGGCTGATGGGCGCGACCTTCCTCGGCGTGCGCCACCACAGCCCGGCCTGCGCCCGGTTGGTGGCCGCCGCCATCGCCGAGCTGCGGCCCGCGCATGTGCTCATCGAGGGCCCCGCGGACTTCCCCGTGGAGCAGCTGCTGCTCGGGCACACCCTCCCGGTGGCGATCTTCAGCTACGTGCGCGGCAGGCACATGTCGTGGTCGCCGTTCTGCGACTACTCCCCGGAGTGGGTGGCGCTGACCCGCGGCCACGCCGCGGGCGCGCAGGTGCGGTTCATCGACCTGCCCGCCTGGCACCCGGCCTTCGACCTCGACAACCGCTACGCCGACGCCGAGCGCCGCTACAGCGCCGCCATCGACGCCCTGTGCCGGTCCTTCGCCGTGGACAACGTGGACACGCTGTGGGACCACGTCGTGGAGTCCCAGCCAGACGAGGGCCTGGCCGAGCGCCTGGAGGCGTACTTCGACCTGATCCGCGGCGAGGTGGCCGCGGGCGCGTCCGACGCCGCGCGCGAGGAGTACATGGCCCGCTGGGTGCGGGCGGCGCTGCGGACCGGGGACGGGCCGGTGCTCGTGGTCACCGGCGGGTTCCACCGGCCCGCGCTGGTGGCGCTGTGCGCGTCCGACGACGGGGCGGCTGGCTGGCCGGAGGTGCCGCGGGTCGAGGACGGCGGCAGCTACCTGGTCCCGTACTCACACCAGCGGTTGGACGCCTTCACCGGCTACCAGTCGGGCATGCCGTCGCCGGGCTACTACCAGCGGCTCTGGGAGTCCGGGCCGCGCGAGGCCGCATGGGGCCTGGTGGCCGACGTGGTGACCCGGCTGCGGCAGCGCAAGCAGGTCGTGTCCACAGCGGACCTGATCGCGGCCCGCACGATGGCCACCGGCCTGGCCGCCCTGCGCGGGCACGTCGAGCCCGCCCGCGCCGACGTGCTCGACGGCCTGGTCAGCGCGCTGGTCTCCGACGGGCTGGACCAGCCGCTGCCCTGGTCGGTGCGGGGCCCGCTGGCCGCGGGCGCGCACCCGGTCGTGGTGGAGATGGTGGCCGCGCTGACCGGCGACCGGGTGGGCGAGCTGCACCCGGACACGCCCGCGCCGCCCCTGCTGGCCTCCGTCACCACGCTGCTGTCCGAACTGGACATCGCAGGCGCCGGGGAGATCGAGGTCGACCTCGCCGCAGACCGCGAGCGCAGCCGCGTGCTGAACCAGCTCCGCGTGCTGGACGTGCCCGGCTTCCAGCGGTTGAGCGGGCCGAGTGGCGGCGGTGACCCGGTGTGGGTGGAGCGCTGGCGGCTGGCCCCGTCGGACCTGCGCCTCCCGGCGCTGATCGAGGCCGCGGCCCGCGGCGCGACCCTGCCGGAGGCGGTGACGGCCGTGCTGGCCGAGCGCGCAGCCGGGGCGGGCGTCGACGCGCTCGCCGCCGTGCTGTTCGACGCGGTGCTCTGCGGCATGGCAGAGGTGGCCGACCGCCTGGGCGCGGCGCTGGCCGAGGCCATCGGCGAGGCCCGCGACCTCGCCGCGGTCGGCGCTGCGCTGGCGACCGCGGTCGGGCTGTACCGGCACGACCGGCTCCTCGGCGCGGCGGGCGGCGCGCTGCTCGCCGCGGTGATCGAGGCGGGTGTCCCCCGGGCGCTGTGGTTGGCCGAGGGGGTGCGCGGCGGGCCGGGCCCGGCCGAGCCCGCCCGGCTGGTCGCCCTGGCCGCCGTGCGCGACGCGGTTCGGCACACGCCGTGCGGGACACCGGTCGAGGTGGTCGTGGGCGTCGCCCGGCGCATCGGCGCGATGGCCGACGTGCCGCCGGACCTGCGCGGCGCGGCGCTCGGGCTGTGCTGGGCGCTGGGCGCCGAGGTCGACAGGTCGGTGCCGACCGCGGCCGGGGTCGTCGGCGACTGGCTCGCCGGGCTGTTCGCCGTGGCCCGCGCCGAGGTCCTGGCCGACGAGCCCGTGCAGGCCGCGCTGGACGAGGTCGTCTGCGCGATGACCGAGGACGAGTTCCTCATCGCCCTGCCCGCGCTGCGGCAGGCGTTCGAGTTCTTCCCGCCCGCCGAGCGGGAGGCGATCGCCGCGGGCCTGCTGCGGCGGCGCGGGACGGGCGGATCGGCGCGGGCGCTGACCCGGGTGCGCACCGATCCGCTGGTGGTGGCCAGGGGCGCGGCGCTGGAGGCCGCGGTGGACCGGGCGTTGGCGAAAGCGGGGCTGCGATGACATCGGACCTGGAGCGGTGGCGGCTGGTCCTCGGCGCGCCCGCCGCGGGCGTGACGGGGCTGGACGGGGAGTGCGCGGCCCGCGACGCCGCCCTCGACTGGCTCTACGGGCGCGATCCGGAGCTGGCCAGGCGCGGGGTGCGCCGGGGCGGCAGCCAGGGCTCGCAGATGACCACCGTGGACTGGCTGGACGACGTGCACCGGCTGTTCCCCAAGGAGACCATCGAGCGGCTGGAGCGCGACGCGGTGGAGCGCTACGAGATCCACGAGGTGGTCACCGACCCGGAGGTGCTGGCCCGCGTCGAGCCCAACCCGGCGCTGCTGCGGGCCGTGCTGCGCACCAAGCACCTGATGAACCCCCAGGTGCTCGCGCTGGCCCGGCGGATCGTGGCCGAGGTCGTGCGCGAGCTGGTGGCGCGGCTGGCCACCGACGTGCGCCGCGCCTTCACCGGCACGCGCCAGCGCACGCCGTCGAACTTCCGGCTCGCCCGCAACTTCGACTTCCGCGGCACGATCCGGGCCAACCTGGCCCACTACCAACCCGAGAGGAAGCGCTTGCTCATCGAGCGGGCGCGGTTCATCTCGCGCACCAAGCGGCACGTCGAGCCGTGGCAGTTCGTGCTGCTGGTCGACCAGTCCGGCTCGATGGCCGGGTCGGTGATCCACTCCGCGGTGACCGCCTCCTGCCTGTGGGGCGTGCCGGGGCTGCGCACCCACCTGGTCGCGTTCGACACCGAGGTCGTCGACCTGACCTCCGACGTCACCGACCCGGTGGAGCTGCTGATGAAGGTCCAGCTCGGCGGCGGCACCGACATCGCCAGGGCCGTGCGGTACGGGGCCGCGCTGGTCGACGCGCCGCGGCGGGCCATCGTGGCGATCGTGTCCGACTTCTACGAGGGCGGCGACGAGCACGCCCTGGTGCGCACGGTGCGCGGGCTGGTCGGGCAGGGCACGCACGTGCTGTGCCTGGCCGCCTTGGACGAGGACGCGCACCCCGCCTACGACCGCGAGCTGGCCCAGCGCCTGGCCGGGGTCGGCGCGCACGTCGGGGCGATGACCCCGGGGCGGCTGGCCGAGTTCGTCGCCGAGCGGATCGGCCGATGAGCCGGGCGGACCTGCTCGCGCTGACCCAGGACGCGCTGGCGGCGCTGGCCAACCGCGGCCTGGTCAAGCGCGCGGCCAAGGAGGCGGCGGGGGCCGCGGTCACCTGCGTGGACGACGTGGTCGAGGCGCGGTTCGCCGACGGGACGCGCACCACCCTGCCGCCCGGCGTCGGCCTCGACGGCGGGACCTGCTCCTGCGGGGCGCCGGGGCTGTGCAGGCACCGGATCGCCGCGGTGCTGGCCTACCAGGAGACGGGCGCGGCGCCTGCCGCGGCGGCGTGGTCGCCGGGGGAGTTCACCGACGACGAGCTGACCGCCCGCTTCGGCGCGCGCGTGGTGAAGGCGGCCCGGCGCACGATGGCCGCCGGGTACTCGGCGCGGGTGCGGCGCGACCCGGTGTCGGTGGCGATGGCCGCGGCGACCGTCCGGTTCCTGGTGCCCGGCGACCTCGCCTACGTCGACTGCGACGCCCGCGACGGCGGCGAGCTCGTCGTGCTGGCCGTGTGGGCGTTCCGGGTGGCCGACGCGGAGCACCCGGGCGAGGCCGACGTCACCGTGGACATCGGCGTGGTGGAGCGCGGCTCCGACGGCGACGTGCTGTCCATTGTGGATGACCTGCTGGTCGACGGGGTGGCCACCGCGGGACCGGTGCTCGCCGCGGCCCTCGGCCGCGAGCGCGACGCGCTCGACCGGGCCGGGCTGCGCTGGCCTGCCGCGGCGGCCGACGACCTGGTCCAGCAGCTGACCGCCTACGCCGAGCGCGGGGCCGCGCACAACCCGGTGCGGGTGGCCGAGCTGATCACCGAGCTGCACGCCCGCCACCGGGTGCCGCCATCGCCGCGGGCGCTGGGCACCGAGGAGCCGGCGCGCACCCCGCTCAAGCAGGTCCGCATGGTCGGCCTCGGCGCGCGCGTCACCGAGGCGGGCACCGAGGTCTACCTGGCCCACCCGGCGACCTCGACGGTGCTGGTGCTGCGCGCCACCGGCCGCCGGGTGGCCGGGACGACGGTGGGCGCGCTGGCGACGGGCAACGTCGTCAGCGAGGCCGCGGTCCGCAGCGCCAGCCGGGTCGTGCGGTTCTCCGCGGGCGCGTTGGCCCGCACGGCCGTCACCCCGCTCGGCGACGCCTGGCAGCGGCTGCCCCCGGGCCTGCTGGTCGAGGACGTCCCCGCCCTCCTCGCCGACCTCGCCGACCTCCCACCCCGCCTGGTCCGCGCCCGCGTCGAAGCCGAACACGTCCGGGTGATCCCGCTCGCCGAGATCGGGGGCGTCGAGTACCACCCGGGCGCCCAGCGCCTCACCGCCACCGCGACCACTCCGGACGGCGCGACCATCACCATCACCCTCGACCACCGAGCCCCCGCCCCCGCCGCGATCGACGCCCTGGCCCGCGCCCTCGCCACCACCCCCACCGCCATCACCGGCCCGGTCCGCCGCGGCCGGGAGGGCCTGGAGATCACTCCCCTCGCCGTCCTGACCAGCACCGGCCCCCTGGTCCCCGACCTGGCCCCCGCCGACTCGGTTCCCCTCCCCCCATCAGCCACCCCAGAGCCCGACCCCCTGTCCTCCGCCCTCACCCTCCTCGCCGAAGCCGCCCACCGCGGCCTCCACCACCTCCCCCCGACCTACCCCGACCGGGTCAACGAAGCCGCAACCGCCCTAACCACCATCGGCCTCCCCCAATGCGCCCACCTCCTCCACACCTGGGGCGCCGACCCCACCCCCACCACCTGGATCAACGCCGCCATCCGCCTCTTCACCGCCGCCGAACTCCGCTAACCAGCCCACCCTGGCGGTCCCGATCCAGGGGGCCGCTGGAGCTGGGGTGTTGGCGTGGGGAGGTCGCACGCCACCTGGTGGAGTGGGCTCGTCGTCCGCGACTGTCCCGTTGCGCCCCCACGGTCCGCACCGCTGCTGGACTGGCTCGGTCGGGCAGCGGTGCGCTTGCGGCCGACGCGCATCAGGCCGACTGCGCGCCCGCCGGCGTTGCCCCGTCGGCCCCGATCCCTGGCCGCCGCGTCTGGCTGGCTACGCGCAGGTCCTTGCAAACTGCCGTGAGAGTTCCCGCGCCCCCGTCCCCACGGTCGAGGACGGGCGCGTTCGTCGTGCGCACCTCCTCGTTCAGGCGGTTCCAGGGCCGTCATCGAAGGGCGCCTCGCCGCTGGAGACCAGGCTGGCGACGGTGTCGTAGGGGACGCGGGTGTTCGCGATGGCGGGCCCTCCCCCGGAGCGGCCAGCGTGGACTTCCAGGTGGGGTTGGGGCGGAGGAAGTCGACAACCTCTTGGCCCTGCACGTTGGTGAATGGGGCGAAGATGTCGGCGAGGTCAACGAGGTACTCCTGGCCGGGGCGCGCCACGAGGTCGCGCCGGGATTCGGGCCGCTACCAGGTCGCGGAAGGAGTACAGCAGTCCGTATCACCTGTTCGAAGTAACCAGGGGGCGTCGTTGGACGTTCGCCTCCTACGAGTCCGAGTGGCTTCATAGGTTGGCCCGTCGGCCCCGGAATGGATCGGCGGCTTGGCCGCGGAGTTTCCGGTGAGTTTCCGGTGGAACGAGTGAGGTTCCGTCCATGCCGGACCGGGCCTCACCTGCACCTATGTGCGCGACCAAGGGCTCCAGCCCCGAACCCGCTGGTTAAGAGCCACGGGCTGCCAGGCGGGCTTACCCCTCGCGGCTGGCCCATTCGCCGCGGGGCGTCTAGCCCTGCAAGGCGGACTCCGCGCTTCGCGGCCGCTGCGAGCAGTGTCCCGCCTATCTGGCGGGCGGCGCTCAGCGGGGGTGGGTCAGCAGGAGCAGGGCGTAGGCGGCGATTGACTGGGCGTCGGTGATTTCGCCGGTGCGGATCATTGACTCGAAGGTGGGGCGGGGGAACCAGGCGCTGCGCATGTCTTGTTCTTCGGGTTCTCGGGCGTGGGGGCCTTGGGTGAGGTCGGTGGCCAGGAAGACGTGGCCGCGCTGGCTGGACATGCCGGGGGCGCAGTCGAGGCCGCCGAGGCGGGTGATCGTGCCCGCGAGCAGGCCGGTCTCCTCGCGGAGCTCGCGGGCGGCGAGGGCCTCGGGGGCGAGGTCGGCGCGGTCGGGGGCGGTGCCCTGGGGGAACTCCCAGCGGCGCTGGCCCAGCGGGTAGCGGTACTGCTCGACCAGCATCATGCGGTCGCCGTCAAGGGGGATGACCAGCGCGTAGTCCGGTTTGTCCACCACCCCGTAGATGCCCGTGCTGCCGTCGGCGCGGCGGATGTCGTCCTCGCGGACGGTCATCCACGGGTTCGCGTACACCTGCCGTGTGCCCAGGGAGTCCACGGACGCCATTGTTAACCTGCTCGCCGTGCGCCTCGTGATCGCCCGGTGCCAGGTCGACTACGTCGGCAGGCTGACCGCCCACCTCCCCATGGCCAACCGCCTGCTCCTGGTGAAGGCCGACGGCTCCGTCTCCGTCCACTCCGACGACCGCGCCTACAAGCCGCTGAACTGGATGACGCCGCCGTGCTGGCTCATCGAGGACCGCGGGATCTGGACCGTGCAGAACAAGGCGGGTGAGAAGCTGGTCATCACCATCGAGGAGATCCGCCACGACTCCGCCCACGAGCTGGGCCCCGAGCCCGGCCTGGTCAAGGACGGCGTCGAGGCCCACCTGCAGGAGCTGCTGGCCGAGCACATCACCACCCTCGGCGACGGCTACACCCTGGTCCGCCGCGAGTACCCCACCGCCATCGGCCCGGTCGACATCCTCTGCCGCGACAGCACCGGGGCCGCCGTGGCCGTGGAGATCAAGCGCCGCGGCGAGATCGATGGGGTCGAGCAGCTGACCCGCTACCTCGACCTGCTCAACCGCGACCCGCTGCTGTCCCCGGTCCGCGGGGTCTTCGCAGCCCAGCAGATCAAACCGCAGGCCAGGACCCTCGCCGAGGACCGCGGCATCCGCTGCGTCACCCTCGACTACGACGCCCTGCGCGGCATCGAGCCCGACGAGTTCCGGCTGTTCTGAAACGGCGGGCCGCCCCCGCGCGACATACGTAGACATCGCGTGGGGGAGGGGGAACCCATGATCGCGGGGGACTCGACGGCGGGCGGCGAACCGGTTCCGGACTACCTGTGGTCCGGGGATGCGGAGTGGTCGGCGGACTACAACCCGCGGCTGGCCCTGCTCAAGCAGAGCTGGGTGATGATCGACCACATCGCCCGCTCCGGCATCCAGCCGCCCGCGGCGGCCTTCGACGTGGTCGAGCGGGCCCGCCGGGAGTGCCTGGGCGAGCCGCCCGCGGGCGAGCCGGTGACCCTGGGCGAGCTGGCCGAGGCCCACGGCCTGCTGGCCAAGGCCGTCGCGCCTGCCACGCCGAGCACCATCCAGCTGCTGGCCGACGAGCGCCCGGGCCGCATCGGCCGCTACTTCGGCCCGACGAAGTACGCCCGGCTGATGTCCGTGGTGGCGATCATCGCGTTCGCCCTGTTCGGCATCGGGCAGGGCGTGCTGGCCACCGGCACGGCCACGGGCTGGCTCGACGTCGGGCTCACCGCGCTGGCCTCGATCATCGGCGGCCTGTTCTACGTGATGTTCGACCTGAGCAGGCAGCTCAAGAACGGCTCGTTCCGCCGCTCGCTGGAGGGCCACTACACGATCTTGGTGATCCTGGGCGGGCTGTCCGGCACCGTGCTCGCGCTGCTGGTCATCCAGCCGCAGGACGACCAGGCGGGCGTCGCCGTCCTGCTCACCCGGCCGCTGATCGCGCTGGTGGGCGGCTTTTCGGCCGAGGCGGTCCACCGCATCCTGCAACGCCTGGCCAGCACCGTCGTCGCCCTGGTCAACGGCTCGGGGGAGGAGCTGGTCGAGGCCGCGCGCACCCGCGCCGACGCGCAGGTCCTCACCGCGAAGACCGCCACCGTGCAGGACCTCATCGCCCTGAACGCGACCCTGACCGACCCCGCGGCCCGCGCCGAGGTCGACAAACTCGTGGCCAAGGTCCTCAGCGGCCTGCCCGCGGGTCAGCCGGGCGGGTAGCCCGCGCGCGCTCTCGTCGTGCGGGAGCGCGGCCAGCGGGCCATGCTGGCCCTGATCACGGCTGACCCCGGTCACGGGCTGGCGCTGGTCTCGGGAGGGATGCATGGCGGTCCTGGCGCAAGCGGACCTGCGGTTGGACGCGAACTGGGTGGACTACACCCTGCTCGCGATCTACTTCGCCGTCGTGCTCGGCATCGGGTACATGGCCCGGCGGTCGGTGTCGAGCAGCTTGGACTTCTTCCTGTCCGGGCGCTCGCTGCCCGCATGGGTGACGGGCCTGGCGTTCATCTCGGCCAACCTCGGCGCCGTCGAGATCTTCGGCATGACGGCCAACGGGGCCCAGTACGGCATCCCGACGGTGCACTACTACTGGATCGGCGCGATCCCGGCGATGGTGTTCCTCGGCCTGGTGATGATGCCGTTCTACTACGGCTCCAAGGTCCGCAGCGTGCCGGAGTTCCTGCTGCGCCGCTTCGGCAAGCTCGCCCACCTGGTCAACGGCCTGAGCTTCGCCACGGCCCAGGTGCTCATCGCGGGCATCAACCTCTTCGCCCTGGGCACCGTGGTCAACCTGCTGCTCGGCTGGCCGCTGTGGCTCTCGGTCGTGGTCGCCGCGGCGATCGTGCTGGCCTACACCTCGCTGGGCGGGCTCAGCGCCGCGGTCTACAACGAGGTGATGCAGTTCTTCGTCATCGTGGCGATGCTGCTGCCGCTGACCTTCATCGGCCTGCACCGCGTCGGCGGGTGGGACGGGCTGGTCGACAAGATCGCAGGCGACGCGGCCGACCAGGTCAGCAGCTGGCCCGCGACCAACCTGACCGGCATCGGCGACGCCACGCTGTCGGTGCTGGGCATCGTCTTCGGCCTCGGCTTCGTGCTCAGCTTCGGCTACTGGACGACGAACTTCGCCGAGGTGCAGCGGGCCATGTCGGCCAAGTCGATGTCGGCGGCCCGGCGCACCCCGCTGATCGGCGCGTACCCGAAGACGCTGATCGCGCTGATCATCGTCATCCCGGGCATGATCGCCGCGGTGCTGTCCCCGGAGCTGGCCGCCTACAAGGCGGGCGCGGACACCGGGGTCGACTACAACGACGCGATCATGCTGCTGATCCGCGACCTGCTGCCCAACGGCATGCTCGGCATCGCCATCACCGGCCTGCTGGCCTCGTTCATGGCGGGCATGGCGGCCAACGTCAGCTCGTTCAACACCGTCTTCACCTACGACCTCTGGCAGAGCTACATCGTCAAGGGCAAACCCGACCACTACTACCTGCGCGTCGGGCGCATCGTCACCGTCGTGGGCTGCCTGGCTGCCATCGGGACCGCGTTCATCGCCGCCGGCTACAACAACATCATGAACTACCTGCAGGCGTTGTTCAGCTTCTTCAACGCCCCGCTGTTCGCCACGTTCATCCTGGGCATGTTCTGGAAGCGGATGACGCCGCTGGCAGGCGGCCTCGGCCTGATCGCGGGCACGCTGTCGGCGGTCACCATCGACGTGCTGAACCGGGCGGGCGTGCTGGGGCTGGCCGGGCAGGGGGCCAGCTTCGTCGCCGCGATCACCGCCTTCGTGGTCGACATCGTCGTCAGCGTCGCCGTCACCCTGGTGACCCGGCCGAAACCGGACCGCGAGCTGGTCGGGCTGGTGTGGTCGCTGACCCCGCGCGACCAGTGGCGGGAGACCCACGGCGACGCGAGCGGCTGGTACCGGCGGCCGGGCGTGCTGGCCGCGGGCGTGCTGGGCCTGACCGCCGTGCTGAACATCATCTTCTGGTGAGGGGGAAACCGTGGCCGCCAAAGCCGGGCTGTTCGACCTGCGGGGCATCTTGGCCCTGCTCTTCACCATCTACGGAGTGGTCCTCACCATCATGGGGCTGTTCGCCACCTCCCCGGAGGACCTGCGCAAGTCGGGCGACATCAACGTGAACCTGTGGGTGGGCCTGGGCCTGCTGGTCGCCGCGGCGCTGTTCGCGCTGTGGCAGCGGCTGCGCCCGCTGGCGATCCCCGAGGAATCCGAGGGCTGATCCACTCGATAGCTTGCACGCTGAATCGGGCGCTACCGCCACGCCGGGCCCCGGGTGTAGGAACGAAGCCGGGACCAAGGAGGCGACCGTCGATGAAGAAGATCATCAACCGGGCGGACGCGGTGGTCGCCGAGAGCCTGCGCGGCCTGGCCGCCGCACACCCCGACCTGCTGCGGGTGGTCGCCGACCCGGCCCAGGTGCTGCGGGTGGACGCGCCGGTCGCGGGCAAGGTCGCGGTGGTCTCCGGCGGCGGGTCCGGCCACGAGCCGCTGCACGGCGGGTTCGTCGGCCCCGGCATGCTCGACGCCGCGTGCCCCGGCGCGGTGTTCACCTCCCCGACGCCCGACCAGGTGCACGCCGCGATCACCGCGGTGCACGGCGGCGCGGGCGTGCTCCTGCTGGTCAAGAACTACACCGGGGACGTGCTGAACTTCGAGACGGCCGCGGAGCTGGCCGCCGCCGACGGCATCGACGTGCGCACCGTCGTCATCGACGACGACGTCGCCGTGCGCGACTCGACCTTCACCGCCGGGCGGCGCGGGGTCGGCGGGACGGTGCTGCTGGAGAAGATCGTCGGGGCGGCCGCGGAATCCGGGGCCGACCTGGACACCTGCGAGCGCGTCGCCCGGTCGGTGGTCGCCGAGGTCCGGTCGATGGGCATGGCGCTGACCGCGCCGACCGTGCCGCACGTCGGCTCGCCGAGCTTCGAGCTGGGCGCGGCCGAGATGGAGGTCGGCATCGGCATCCACGGCGAGCCCGGCCGGGCCAGGACGCCGCTGGTCGGCGCCGACGAGATCGTCGACGGGCTGCTCGACCCCATCCTGGCCGACCTGCCGTTCGCCGAGGGCGACGACGTGCTGCTGTTCACCAACTCGATGGGCGGCACCCCGCTGCTGGAGCTGTACCTGGCGCACGGCATCGCCGAGGACCGGCTGGCCGCGCGCGGCATCGAGGTGCGGCGGCGGCTGGTGGGGCCGTACATCACGAGCCTGGAGATGCAGGGCATGAGCCTGACGCTGCTGCGCATGACCGACGAGCTGCTCGCCTACTGGGACGCGCCGGTGCGCACGGCAGCCCTGCGGTGGGGGTGCTGATGCGCTGCGGCACCGCCGGGGTCGTCGCGGGCGTGCGGCGCGCGGCGGCCGCGGTGGCCGAGCACCGCGACGAGCTGGTGGACCTGGACAAGGCCATCGGCGACGGCGACCACGGCGAGAACCTCAAGCGCGGCTTCGGGTTCGTCGTCGCGGCGCTGGACTCGTCCACTTTCGACACCCCGGGCGCGGTGCTCAAGCTGGTCGCCACGACGTTGATCTCCAAGGTGGGCGGCGCGTCCGGACCGCTGTACGGCACGGCGTTCCTGCGCGCGGCGACCCAGGCGGGCGACGCGCCGGAGCTGGACGTCGTGGCGGCGCTGCAAGCGGCCCTCGGCGGGATCGTGGACCGCGGCAAGGCCGTCGTGGGGGACAAGACGATGGTGGACGCGCTGACCCCCGCGGTCGAGGCCGCGCTGGCCGGGGCCACGCTGGCCGGGATCGCCGACGCCGCCGCCGAGGGCGCCGCGTCGACGGTGCCGCTGGTGGCCCGCAAGGGCCGCGCGTCGTACCTCGGGCAGCGCAGCGCCGGGCACCTGGACCCGGGCGCGCGCTCGACGGCGATCATCCTGCGGGCCTTCGCCGAGGCCGCGTCGTGAGCCGGGTGGGGCTGGTGCTGGTCTCCCACAGCGCCCGGCTGGCCGAGGGCCTGGCCGAACTGGCCGCCCAGATGGCCCCGGACGTGGCGATCATCCCCGCGGGCGGATCCGAAGGCGACCTGGGCACCGACTTCGACCTGGTCTCCGACGCCCTGGCCAGAGCCCAGTCCGGCGCGGGCGTGATCCTGCTGTACGACCTGGGCAGCGCCAAACTCGTCGCCGACGTAGCCGTCGAGATGCTGGGCGACCCGACGACCGCGGCCGTCGTGGACGCCCCGCTGGTCGAGGGCGCGATCGCAGCCGCGGTGGCCGCCCAATCCGGCGCCGACCTCGACGCGGTCCTCTCCGCCGCCGCCGCAGCCCTGAGCACCAGGTCCGACGGCCCAGCGGGCTCAGGCAGCAGCGTCGAGATCCACCTGACCAACGACGTCGGCCTCCACGCCCGCCCAGCCGGACTGCTCGTCCGCGCCCTGTCCGACCTCGACGCCGACGTCACCCTCGAATACCAGGGCCGCACAGCCGACGCCCGCAGCGTCCTAGCCCTCCTCTCCCTAGCCGCCCCCGCAGGCGCCCGCCTAACCGCCACCGCAACCGGCCCAGACGCCCCCGAAGCCCTCCACCGCCTCCAATCCCTCGCGTCCCGCAGCTTCGCAGGCTAATCCCACCCACCCCAACCCCCTGCGCCGTCGCCCGAGCCGCCCCCACTGTCATGCCCGCCCGACCTAGGGCGACACGCAGCCTGGCGAGCGAACCCGCCCATCCCGAACCGCACTGTCGACCGGCCACCCGCCGGCGCCCCGGCCCG
>NZ_JBSGHB010000007.1:54188-159166 GCF_053604195.1 Actinokineospora sp. NPDC004072
CCGCCCAGGGCGACACGCAGCTTGGCGAGCGAACCCGCCCATCCCGAACCGCACTGTCGACCGGCCACCCGCCGGCGCCCCGGCCCGCCCAGGGCGACACGCAGCTTGGCGAGCGAACCCGCCCATCCCGAACCGCACTGTCGACCGGCCACCCGCCGGCGCCCCGGCCCGCCCAGGGCGGCACGCTGCTGCACGGGCGAACCCGACCTCCCAATCCTGCACCGTCGCCCCTCCCGCCCTGCTGGCCTTTCCGCCCGACTCGCCTGTTCGCCTGTCCTTCCCGTCCCTCCTGGCCTGCTGGTCTTCCCGCCCGGCGCGCCCGTTCGCCTGTCCTTCCCGTCCCTCCCGTCCTGCTGGTCTTCCCGCCCGGCGCGCCCGTTCGCCTGTCCTTCCCGTCCCTCCTGGCCTGCTGGCCTTTCCGCCCGACGTGCCCGTTCGCCTGTCCTCCCCGTCCCTCCCGTCCTGCTGGCCTTTCCGCCCGACGCGCCCGTCCGCCTGTCCTCCCCGCCTCTCCTGGCCTGTCTCCGGCCGCGGGCTGCAGGCGGGGTACGGCGGGTCTGCCGCCCGTCCGGCCTGCCCGCGCACATGGCGTGGTTCGCGGGCTGAAATGCAGGTGCGGTGGGTCTGCTGTGCCGTCGAGACTGCGGGTATGGACGTTGATCTCGTGCGGCGGCTGGTCGGTGAGCAGTTCCCGCAGTGGGCGGATCTGCCCGTGCGCCCGGTGGACGTCGATGGCTGGGACAACCGGACCTTCCGCCTCGGGGAGGAGTTGGCCGTGCGGTTGCCCAGTCGGGAGCAGTACGCGCTTCAGGTGGCCAAGGAGCAGCGGTGGTTGCCGGTGCTGGCCCCTCAGCTCCCGCTGCCCATCCCCACCCCCGTGGCCCAAGGCGAGCCCGCGCACGGCTACCCCCACCCGTGGTCGATCAACCGCTGGCTGCCCGGCCGCAGCGCCAACACCGCCCCCATCGCCAGCCTGACCCGCTTCGCCACCGACCTAGCCCACTTCCTCAACGCCCTGCGCCGCATCGACGCCGCAGACGGTCCACTCCCCGGCGCGCACAACTTCCACCGCGGTGCCCCGGTCGAGGTGTACGGCGACGAGGTGTGGCGGGCAGTCGACGCGCTGGGTGCCGAGATCCCGCGCGACGACGTCCTGCGGGTCTGGGATGCGGCGGTCGGCGACGTGTGGGCGGGGGAGCCGGTGTGGTTCCACGGCGACGTCGCCGTCGGCAACCTGCTGCTGGCCGACGGGGAGCTGAGCGCGGTGATCGACTTCGGCACCAGCGGCGTCGGCGACCCCGCCTGCGACGTGGTCATCGCCTGGACGCTGCTGTCCGGTCCCAGCCGCGACGCCTTCCGCCGCACCCTCGACGCCGACGCCGGGACGTGGGTCCGCGGGCGGGGATGGGCGCTGTGGAAGGCCCTGATCACGCTGGTCACAGCCCTGGAGGCCGGGGGTGAGGGCACCCGGTCGCGGCGGGAGATCCGGTGGGTGCTGGCCGACGCCCGGGGGTGAATCGGGAACGGTCCAGTGGCGGAGTTCACCTGGCGGCGGCGGGCGCGCGTGGCAGGATCGACCGAAAGTTACCCGCAGGTAGCAATCGGAGGCAGACGTGGCGCGCGAGTTCACCACCATCGGGGTCGTCGGCCTGGGGACGATGGGCGCGGGCATCGCCGAGGTGCTCGCGCGCACCGGGCTCACCGTGGTCGCCGTCGAGGTCGACGCCGCGGGCATCGAGCGGGGCAGGGGCCACATCGCCCACTCCACCGCCCGCGCCCTGGCCAAGGGCAAGCTCGACCAGGCCGCCCACGACGACCTGCACGCCCGCATCAGCTACACCACCTCGCTGGCCGACCTCGCCGACGCCGACCTGGTCATCGAGGCCATCCCGGAGAACCTCGCCGCCAAGGCCGCCCTCTTCGCCGAGCTGGACGGGATCGTCGGTCCGGACGCGGTGCTGGCCTCCAACACCAGCTCGCTGTCGATCACCGAGATCGGCGTCCACACCGGACGGCCGGGCAAGGTGGTCGGCCTGCACTTCTTCAACCCGGCCCCGGTGCTCAAGCTGACCGAGATCGTGCGGACGGTGGTCACCGAACCGGACGTGGTTGCCGACGTGGTCGAGTTCGCCAAGCGGCTGGGCAAGGAACCGGTCGTCATCGGCGATCGCGCGGGCTTCATCGCCAACGCGCTGCTGTTCGGCTACCTCAACCACGCGGTGTCGATGTACGAGCAGAAGTACGCCACCCGCGAAGACCTCGACGCCGCCATGCGCTACGGCTGCGGCTACCCGATGGGCCCCCTGGCCCTGCTCGACCTGATCGGCCTGGACACCGCGTACGAGATCCTGGAGACGATGTACGCCCAGTCCCGCAACCGCCTCCACGCGCCATCCCCGATCCTCAAGCAGATGATCACCGCGGGCCTCCTCGGCCGCAAGACCGGCCGCGGCTTCTACACCTACGACGCCCCCGACTCCCCGACCGTCGTGCCCGACGCCGCAACCCCCGGCCAGGACGCGGACACCACCACCCCCCTCCGCCCGACCCACCGCGTCGGCGTCGTCGGCACCGGCACCATGGCCACCGGCATCGTCGAGGTCTTCGCCCGCAAGGGCCACACGGTGATCCTGCGCGCCCGCACCGCGGACAAGGCCAACGCCGCTTTGTCCAAGGTCCGCAAGTCTCTGGACCGCCAGGTGGCCAAGGGCAAACTCGCCGAACCGGCCCGCGACGAAATCCTCTCCCGCATCACCCCGGCCGTCGAATTCGAGGAACTCGCCGACTGCGACCTGGTGATCGAGGCGGTAGCCGAAGACCTCGCCATCAAGCAGGCCGTCTTCGGCGCCCTCGACGAGGTGGTCAAGCCCGGCGCCATCCTCGCCACCACCACGTCGTCCCTGCCGGTGATCGAATGCGCCGCCGCCACCTCCCGCCCCCAAGACGTCGTCGGCCTCCACTTCTTCAACCCGGCCCCGGTCATGAAGCTGGTCGAAATCGTCGAAACCATCGCCACCGCCCCCGACGTCACCGCCACCGCCCACACCCTCTGTCAGCAAATCGGCAAACACCCGGTCCACTGCACCGACCGCGCAGGCTTCATCGTCAACGCCCTTCTCTTCCCGTACCTCAATGACGCGGTGAAGATGCTAGAAGCCCACTACGCCGAAGCCGACGATATCGACACCGCAATGAAGGTAGGCTGCGGCCTCCCCATGGGCCCCTTCGAACTCCTGGACGTCGTAGGCCTAGACATCTCCCTAGCCATCCAACGCACCCTCTACAACGAATTCCGCGAATCCGGCTACGCCCCCGCCCCCCTACTCGAACACCTGGTAACCGCAGGAAGGCTAGGCCGCAAAACCGGCAAGGGTTTCCGCGACTACAGCTAACCAACGCCCGAATCAACGCCCCACCCACCAAACGCGACGCGCCCCACCCAGCCTGTCCGATGGGGTGAACCCGCATTCGTGGGGAGCGAAGCGCCGCTAAACTTGCTTGGGCGTGAACGGGCTGCGCCCGCTTCGCCCCTCTTCACGCCCAGCGGCGCTTCGCTTAGGGGCCCCGCGAATGCGGGTTCACCCCATCGGACCCCAAAGCAAATCGCGATCCCCAATCGGGTCGATTCGCCAGGAAAGGCCGGGGGAGAGGGCCTGAACCGGGAAGCAGAAGGCGAGGGGAAGCCCGCGAGGAGCGGACGCAGCGGCGCAGGTTGGAAGAGAGGAAAGCGGGCGAAGGAGAGCAAGCCAAGAGGAACCAGCGAAGGCAGGCGAAGGCGTGCCAGGCCAAGAGCGGTCAGCGAGGCCGCGCGAAGGCGTGCCAGGCCAAGGGAAGCTGACGAGAGCAGGCCGAGGAGAGCAGACGAGGCCAGGCGAGTAGGGGGCAGGCCGCGAGGGGACTGGGGCGGAGAGCGGCAGGCGAGGCGCAGGCGTCAGGTGGGGTTCAGGGCGGGCTCAGCCGCAGCAGCCGCCACCGCAGCACCCGCCACCCCCACCAGCAGGCGCAGCAGCCCCTCCAGCCAACCCCGCCATCGTCAACAGCTTCACCGTGTCCTCATGCCCGTCCGGGCATGAAGCAGGCGCGCTGGAGTCGGCCATCGGGCGCTTCACGTCGAACGTCGTGCCGCATTCGCGGCAGCGGAACTCGTAGGTGGGCACGGGGACATTCTGCCGCACGCCTACCCTCAAGTCCCGTGCCCCGCCGCAACCGCAGCCAGCCGAACGAACCCCGCCCGCTCAGCGGCGCGCTCGCCGACCAGCGGCGGGAGTCGTGGCCGGATGGGGACTGGTTGGTGCGCAACGTGCCGGGGGCTCAGGCGGTCAAGACCTACCGGTGCCCCGGGTGCGATCACGAGATCCGGCCGGGGGTCGCGCATGTGGTGGCGTGGCCTGCGGACGGGACCGTGGCGGGCAGGCGGCATTGGCACAGCGGTTGTTGGTCAGCTCGGTCGCGTCGGCGGTGGTAATCAACGATCATGGGGGTATGCGTACCCTCCCCTGTCCCAAGCCGTGGCGTGGCCCGGATGGGACGCCTCGGCAAGACAGCGTTCCGTCCGGCGTGGTGTGCACGGTGGCCGCGGGCGATGAGACCGGATTGCTGCTGCCCAGCAGGAGGACCAGCCGGACGGCGGCGTTCGTGCTGGTCGGGGTGGGGGTCGGGCTCGCGGCGCTGTCCGGGTTCCTGGTGACGGCCCAGCCGGTGATCGCCGTCGTCGGCGGGGTGGTGCTGGGGCTGCTCGGGGTGCTGCTGATCGCCGCGGGGCTGTTCGCGCTCAAGCACCGGCCGGTGTCCACCGGGCTCGTGCTCACCCCGGAGGCGGTCGTGCTCACCTGGTTGCGGCCCGCGGTCCGGCTGCCGTGGGACGCCATCAGCGAGGTGCGCCCGCTGGCGGTCCGGTTGGGCCGGTCGCCGGAGGCGCCCAGCCGCAACTACCTCGGCCTGGCCTCGCGCAGCAAGGTCGACGTGGGCGAGCGCATGCGCAAGGTGGCGGTGCGGTTCGGGCCGGATGTGGCGTGCGCGGTGGCCGTCGGGTCGTTGGACGTCGATCAGCTCGTGGTGCTGCACACGCTGGCGTACTACCGCGACCACCCGGAGGCGCGCGCCGAGCTGGCGGGCGACGCCGCGGTGCTGCGGGTGCGCGAGGTCCGCCTGCACGACGCAGAATGACCTTGTGACCGCACTGGTTCTCCTGCACGCCTTCCCGCTCGACGCGCGGATGTGGGACGGGGTCCGGTCGCTGCCGGACCTGCTGACCCCCGACCTGCCCGGCTTCGGCAGCGCGCCGCCGCCCGCGGCCGCCCCGGACCTGGGCGTCTTCGCCGACGCCGTGCTCGCCCAGCTGGACGCCGCCGGCGTCGAGCGGGCGGTCGTGGGCGGCTGCTCGATGGGCGGCTACGTGGCGATGGCGCTGCTGCGCAAGGCCCCCACCCGGGTGGCGGGCCTGGTGCTCGTCGACACCAAGGCCACCGCCGACACCCCGGAGGCCGCCGCGAACCGGCTGGCGGTCGCCGAGCGCGCCGAGCGGGAGGGCGTCGCGCCGTGGCTGGCGGACACGATGCTGCCTGCCCTGCTGGCCACCCCCGAGCACGCCGACCACGTCCGGAGCCTGATTGAGGACCAGGACCCGGCCGCGATCGCGTGGGCGCAGCGGGCCATGGCCGCCCGCCCCGCCGCCCACGACGTCCTGCGCACCGCCGTGCCCACGCTCGTCGTCCACGGCGCGGAGGACAAGCTGATGCCGGTCGCGCTGGCCGAGGAGCTGGTCGACCTCACCGGCGGCTCCCTCACCGTCCTCCCCGGCGTCGGCCACCTGTCCCCCATCGAGGCGCCCGACGCCTTCACCGCCGCCGTCCGCCCCTGGCTGGCCCAGCTGTGACCCCGCACCGGGACTGGGCCGCGAGATCGCCTCGGCCGGTGGCGTCGTGAACGCCATCGCCCGGGGCTGGGACGAGGCCGCCGACGGCTACCTCGACTACTTCGTCCCCCGCTTCGCCCCCTGGGTGTCCGCCGCGGTCCACGCGCTGCCCGAGCTGCCCGACGGGCCGGTCCTGGTGCCCTGCTGCGGCCCCTTCCCCGAGCTCGCCCCGCTCGCCGCCCGCTTCCCCGGCCGCGAGATCGTCGGGATCGACCTCTCCGCGGGCATGGTCCAACGCGCCGCGGACCAGGCGCGGCGGTGGCCCGGGGCCAAGGTGGTCCACGGCGACGCCACCGACCTCGGCGCCTGGACCGGCTGCGCCGCGGTGGTCTCGGTCTTCGGCCTCCAGCAGATGCCCGACCCGGAGCGCGCGATCGCGTCCTGGGCGGCCGCGTTGGCTCCCGGGGGCTGGCTGTCCGTCGTGTACTGGCCGGAGGAGACCGAATCGGACGGTCCCTTCGCGCGGGTCAAGGCCGTGCTGGGCGGGCCGTCGGCGGACCGCTCGTGGGAGGGGCGGCTGCTGGCCGGGGTCGACGTCGTGGTCGAGCGGGACGAGCGCCCCAGCTTCCCCATGACCCACGCCAGCGCGGAGACCTTCATCGACGCCTACCTCGACTCCGGCCCCATGCGCTCCCGGGCGCCGACCGAGGAGTTCGTCCAACGCATCCGCGCGGACTTCCTGAAGGACGCCCCGGAGGGCGTGTGGGAGCACCGGCCGCGCGCCCGGCTGATCCTCGCCCGCCGCTAGCGCCGGGCTGCGGCGGGGCTGCGGCGCAGGACGGCCAGCCGGAGCCTGCTGTAGCCGCGGACCGAGATCGGGCGGCGGTGGCGGATGTCGTAGCGGTCGACGGGCTTGAGGGCGTCGGCCAGGGCGCGGTCGATGAGGACGGTGCCGGGGCGGGCCGCCGAGGTCAGCCGGGCGGCGATGTTGACCACCGAGCCGTACACGTCGCCGAAGCGGGTCATGATCCGGCCGTGGGCCAGGCCCGCGCGCAGGGCGGGCAGCAGCGGATCGGCCTCGGCCGCCGCCACCACACCCAGCGCGATCTCGGCGGCGTCCTGCGGCGCGTCGGCGACGAACAGGACCTCATCGCCCAGCATCTTGACGATCCGGCCGCGGTTGTCGGCCACGACCTCGGCGGTGATCGCGTCGAACCGGTCCACGACGGCGGCCAGGCCCGCGTCGTCGGTGCTGCGGGTCAGCGTGGTGAAGCCCACCATGTCCGCGAAGCCGACGACGCCGGTCCGGTTCTCCTGGATCTCCCCCGGACGCGCCAGCGCCCGGCCAGCGTGCGCGGACAGGTGGCGGCGCCAGGCGTAGTCCTGCAACCGCTCCAGCTCGGGCACCAGCCGCTCGATGAGGCCCGTCAGCCTGCGCTCGTCGGCTAGCAGCTCCGGGTTGGCGGTCAGCACCTCCCGCAGCACGTCGACCTGCCACTCCGCCAGCCGCGACAGGTGCTGGCCCAGGACCCGGGCGGTCGCGGTCGCCGTGTCCGGGGAGAGCAGGCCCTGGTACATCAGGTCGTGCGTCGCGCGCAGGGCGTCGGCATCGGCGTCGGTGAAGATGACCTCGTCCTCGCCGACGGTGGCGAAGCCCAGCGAGCGCCACAGGGCGGTCGCCCGCTCCTGCGGCACGCCCGCCTTCGCGCACACCTGCTCCCGGGTGTACTTGCGCTCGCCGCCGAGCAGCAGCTCCTCCAGGCGCTGGGTCATGTGGTGTGGACGATCAGGACGTCCACCGTGGACTTGCGCGCCGCCTCCGAGGGGACCGAGCCGAGGATGCGCCCGGCCAGGGTGTTGAGGCCGCGGTTGCCGACGACCAGCAGATCGGCCTGGTGGTCCTGCACGACCGCGGTGAGCGCGGGGACGGGGTCGCCGTCGACGACCGCCGTCTCGATCTTGGGCGCGCCCGCGCGCTGGGCCCGCTCGGTCGCGGTGCGGACGGCTTCATCGGCGGGGTTGGAGCCGACGACCTGGTAGGCGACGTCGTCGCCGAGGGCGTCCTGGGCTTTGCGGACGTCGCGGTCGGTCGCGGGGTGGTAGGCGCACGCGATGACCAGGGTGGCGCCGCTGTCGGCGGCGATGGTGGCGGCTCGGTCGACGGCGCGGAGGGAGGAGTCGGAGCCGTCGGTGCCGACGACGATGGTGCGGTAGGCGGGCAAGGGGGCTCTCCTCGGGGTTACTGGTGGGTCACCGGGTACAACGAGGGAGTGGGGTGGGGGTCGCGGGGGTGTTTGGGCGGTGGCCATCCGCAGCCTCACCAACCCCCGGCAAGCTTCACCACGCGCAGCAGACCGCGCTCGGCTCGCCTTCGGCGTTGCGATTGGGTAGAGCGCCCTCGCCGGGCGGGCAGGTCTCCGGGATGGTGGCCGGGCTTGCCTGCCATCCCGTCGACCTCCCGGAGGGTTACCACAGCCAGGGCGGGGGCGCGGAGCTTGCGTTTTCGCGGTTGAGGTCCCTGGGGGACCTCAACCTGCAAGTTCCTGTTGTGTTGAGGGCCGCGCCCCCGCCCTGGCTGTGGTAAGGCTGCGCCAGGTCGACGGGATGGCAGGCAAGCCCTGCTTTGGGGGGTGGGGTGGAGGGGTGTGCTCTTGTGTGTGTCAGCGGCGGGTTTTGACTGGGGCTGACTTCTTTGTCTTCTCTGGTTCTTCTTTTGGTGTTTCCGGGACTGCCATGACTTGGGTTTGGCCGCCGTCTGGGTCTTTTGGTTCCCAGGATTCGCGTGGGGGGCCGGAGGTTTCCGACGGGGGTTTGACCGGGGTCATCATGGTGCGGGTGGGGGAGTTGTCGGCTGGGGCGCCGTCGACGGTGGTGGGGACCCGTTCCTCGGGGAGGGGGTCGAGGGTGGGGGCGGCGTCGGCCAGTTGGACGTGGGCGTCGGCGATCAGGGAGCGGGCCGTGTTGAGCTGGTCGGCGACGCGGGCGCGGAGTTGGCGGAGGGCGGCCACGCGCTGGGCGGCGTGCGAGATGCGGCGGTTGGCCTCTTCGGTGGCCTCGCGGACGCGGCGGTGGGCCTCGGAGGTGGCTTCCTCCAGGCGGGCCTTGGCTTCGGTGATGGCGTCGTGGCGGCGGCGGTTGGCCTCCTCCGTCGCCTCGCGGACGCGGCGTTCGGCTTCGGCCTTGCTGGTCGCCTCCTGCTCGGCGAGGGCGCGCATGGCTTCGGTGCGCCTGCCGGACATCGCGATCTCGAAGTCCTCCTCCACCTGCTCGCGGCGGCGCTGGGCGGCGGCGTCGAGGCGCTCGGCCTCGGCCCGCGCCTCGGCCACCGTGCGGTCGGCCTCGGCGCGGGCCGTGGTCAGCACCTCGCGGTGCTCGGCCTCCATCTCGGCGCGGCGCTTCTCCAGGTCGGCGAGCATGCGCTCGTAGCGCTGGCGCAGCTCGGTCGCCTCGGCGTCGGCCTTGGCCCGGATGTGCCCGGCCTCGGCCTCGGCGCGCGCCTTGGTCTCCGCCGCCTCCTCCTGGGCCAGCCGCAGCATGCGCTGCAAGCGCTCGCTGAGGCCCTCCAGGGTGGTCGGGGGCAGGGAGAGGCGGTCGACCTGCCTGCGCAGCTCGGCGATCTCCGTTCGGCCCTGCTCCAGCTGCTTGGCCAGATCGGCAGCCTGCGACACCGCCGCGTTGCGGTCGGCGTGCATCAGCTGCAGTTCGGCCTCCAGCCGCTCCAGGTGCTCGTTCACCTGCGCGGGGTGGTAGCCGCGCTTGGTGATGTCGAACCCGGGGCCCAGAGGCACCAGCTCGCGTTCCTCGCCCAGACCCATACCCCTACGCTACCCGGAAGGGGTGCGACCTACGCCCCTCACACGCCCCGGAACCGGTTGATCTTGTCGAGGTGGCGGGCCCGCAGCTCGTGGTCGCGCACGCCGAGGCCCTCCTCCGGGGCCAGGCACAGCACGCCGACCTTGCCCTGGTGGGCGTTGCGGTGCACGTCCAGCGTGGCCTGGCCGGTCTCGGCCAGCGGGTAGCTCTTCGACAGCGTGGGGTGGATGAGCCCCTTGGCGATGAGCCGGTTGGCCTCCCACGACTCCCGGTAGTTGGCGAAGTGCGAGCCGATGATGCGCTTGAGGTTCATCCACAGGTAGCGGTTGTCGTACTGGTGCATGAACCCCGAGGTCGACGCGCACGTCACGATCGTGCCGCCGCGGCGGGTGACGTACACCGACGCGCCGAAGGTCTCCCGGCCCGGGTGCTCGAAGACGATGTCGGGGTCCTCCCCGCCGGTCAGCTCGCGGATGCGGGCGCCGAAGCGCTGCCACTCCTTGGGGTCCTGGGTCTCCTCGTCCTTCCAGAACCGGTAGCCCTCGGCGTTGCGGTCGATGATCAGCTCGGCGCCCATCGACCGGCAGATCTCGGCCTTCTCCGGGCTCGACACCACGCACACCGGGATCGCCCCGCCGTTGAGGGCGAACTGGGTGGCGTAGGAGCCCAGGCCGCCGGAGGCGCCCCAGATCAGCACGACGTCGCCCTGCTTCATGTTCGCGCCGTTGGTGGACACCAGCTGCCGGTAGGCCGTGGAGTTCACCAGCCCGGGGGAGGCGGCCTCCTCCCAGGTGAGGTGGTTCGGCTTGGGCATCAGCTGGTTGGCCTTGACCAGCGCGATCTCGGCGAGGCCGCCGAAGTTGGTCTCGAAGCCCCAGATGCGCTGCTCGCTGTCCATCATGGTGTCGTTGTGCCCGTCGGGGCCTTCCAGCTCGACGTTGAGGCAGTGCGCCACCACCTCGTCGCCGGGCTTCCAGTTGTGCACGCCCGGACCGGTGCGCAGCACCACGCCCGCGAGGTCGGAGCCGACCACGTGGTAGGGCAGGTCGTGCCGCTTGGCCAGCGGGGAGACCTTGCCGTAGCGCTGCAGGAACTTGAAGGTGGACACCGGCTCGAAGATCGACGTCCACACGGTGTTGTAGTTGATGGCGCTGGCCATCACGGCCACCAGCGCCTCGCCGGGGCCCAGCTCCGGGGTCGGCACCTCGTCCAGGTGCAGCGACTTGCGCGGGTCCTTGTCGCGCGAGGGCAGCCCGGCGAACATCTCGACCTCATCGGCGTGGACCGTCACCCCGCGGTAGGTGTCGGGGACGGGCAGCTCGCCGATCGTGTCCAGCTCATCGGCCATGATGGCGTCGAGGATCTTCTGCACGGCGCTCCTCCAGGGGACGGCTCGGGTTTGCTGGAGGTTACTGAGGAGTAGCGATTCAGATGCCCGCTATGTGAGCGATGGCACCCGATCGGTGGTGCCCCGATCCGATCGTTGACCCCGGCGGCGCGGCGGCGGACCATCGGAGGCGGGATCTCCCACGTCATGTTGGAGGTGGTCTCGAATGAGCGCACCCGCGAACGTCCGCCCGTGGACCCGCCCGCAGGACTGGGTCGAGGTGGTGCTGGGCCTGGTGGCGCTGCTGTCGCCGCTGTGGTTCGCCACCGAAGCCGCCGCGACCTGGACCCTGATCGTCCTCGGCGTCCTCATCGCCCTCGACGGGCTGGTCTCGCTGGCCCGGCCGGGCCTGGTGGCGGGCGAAGCGGTGCAGATCGTCCTCGGCGCGCTGCTGTTCATCTCGCCGTGGGTCATGGGCTACGCCCACCTGTCGGGCGTGGCCTGGACCTCGTGGATCATCGGCGCGCTGACCGCCATCGCGGGCGCGGCCGCGCTGCCCGCCGCGCAGGCGGCCCACCGGATGGCCGGTTCGCACTGACCCGCGCCGCTGCCTGCGGCCGGGGCTGACCCCGGTCGCGGGTTGCCGCGTGTCGTACGGTCAGGGTCATGGCAACCTCCACCGAGGAAACGCGGCCGAAAGGTTTTTTCGGACACCCACGAGGGCTGGCGAACCTCTTCGGCACCGAGATGTGGGAGCGCTTCTCCTACTACGGGATGCAAGCGATCCTGCTGTACTACCTGTACTTCACCGTTGACGAGGGCGGCCTCGGCATCGACGAGGCCGTCGCGGCGGGCATCGTCGGCGCGTACGGCGGCGGGGTCTACCTGGCCACCATCGCGGGCTCGTGGGTGGCCGACCGCCTCTTCGGCCCCGAGCGCACCCTGCTCTACAGCGCGGTCCTCATCCTCTGCGGCCACGTCGCGCTGGCCCTGGTCCCCGGCGTGCCGGGCGTGGCCGTCGGCCTGATCTGCGTCGCGCTGGGCTCCGGCGGGCTCAAGGCCACCGCGACCGTGCTCGTCGGCCTGCTCTACGCCGAGGGCGACGAGCGCCGCGACGCGGGCTTCTCGATCTTCTACATGGGCGTCAACCTCGGCGCCCTGGCCGGTCCGCTGCTGACCGGGCTGCTGCAGGACAAGGTCGGCTTCCACTGGGGCTTCGGCCTGGCGGCGGTCGGCATGGCCTTCGGCCTCGGGCAGTACGTGCTCCAGCGGCGCAACCTGCCCCCGCGCGGCCGGGAGGTGCCCAACCCGATCCGCGGGGCGGAGCGCCTGCGGGCCTTCGCGGTCATCATCGTCGGCATCGCCGCGATCGTCGTGCTGGTGCTGACCGGCGTCGTCGGCCCGGACAACCTGGCGACCGTGGTGACCTGGGTCATCTCGGTGGCCGCTGTGGTGCTGTTCGCGGTGCTGCTGACCAGCAAGCGGGTGGAGCGCGTGGAGCGGCAGCGGGTGCTGGCGTTCATCCCGATGTTCCTGGTCAGCTTCGGGTTCTGGGCGCTGTTCCAGCAGCAGTTCACCGTGCTGGCGATCTACGCCGAGCAGCGGCTCGACCTCGACGCGCTCGGCTTCTTCAGCATCCCGCCCGCGTGGTTCAACTCGGTGGAGCCGCTGTTCGTGGTGCTGCTGGCCCCGGTGTTCGCCGCCCTGTGGGTGCGCATGGGCGACCGCCAGCCGTCGACGCCGATCAAGTTCGCCATGGGCGTCTCCGCGATGGGCGTGGCCTTCCTGGTGATGGCCATGATGGGCTTCATCCGCGGCGAGGGCGTGGTCAACCCGCTGCTGCTGGTGCTGGTCCTGGTGATCTTCGTCCTGGGCGAGCTGTGCCTGTCGCCGGTGGGGCTGTCGCTGTCGACGAAGCTGGCCCCGCGGGCCTACGGCGCGCAGATGGTCGCCCTGTTCTACCTCTCGATCGCCCTCGGCTCCTCGGTCGCGGGCGCGCTGGCGTCCTACTACACCCGCGACGGCGAGCCCGCCTACTTCGGCATCCTCGGCCTCGGCGCGCTGGTCATCGGCGCGATCATGTTCGCCCTGTCCCCGATGGTGAAGCGCCTGATGAACGGCGTGCGGTAGCGGTTGCCGACCCGGTGGTCGGCGGCGGGCGCAGGGGTCGCCGCCGACCACCGCCGGATCACCGGGCGCCGGCCGCGGTGATCCGCTGGGTGGAGCGGCCTCCCCTGATCTCCGCGGCGATGGCCCGGTCCATGACATCCAGGCCGACGGCGTTGAACGGCTTGTTGATGTTGCGCATCAAGGAGTCCTGGGACGGGCGGTAGATGCCGTGCTCGTACTGGTGGCCGCCCTGGTAGACCCCGATCGCGCCGCCGTCGGGCGTCGGCCTGCCCAGGTAGGCCGCCCACTTGCCGCCGCGGCGGTCGGTGGTGACGTTGGGCTCGCGGGGCTCGCTGCCGCGGTAGGTCGTGCCGGGGGTGAAGTACTCGTCGGCCAGGCCGCCGACGGAGTGGCCCAGCTCGTGGATGGCGATGCGGCCCGCCTGGGCGTTGCCGCCCGCGACGGTCGCCAGGCTGGGGTAGCCCGCGCCGCCGTACTTGGCGGTGTTGCCCAGGGCCACGATGGCGTCGACACCGGGGGCTTGGGCCGCGTAGCGCTGGGCCTTGGTCTCGTTCAGGCACAGCAGCCGCTCGATGCCGCCGCACCAGAAGTGCATGTCCAGCGCGGTGTCGCGGGTCACCCCCCGCTGCGGGTCGTTGTCCACACCGGACTGGTTGGACACCACCTCGACGAGCCAGACGTTGATCGAGGCCCGGTGCTTCGACCACGGCGCGGTCGCGGCGATCTCGGCCCACTTGGCCTCGGCGTGCCTGCGCAGCAGGCCCATCTCGCCCGCGGTGTAGCCGTCGCCGACGACCACCACGTCGAAGCGGGCGTCGGACGGCCCGGTGTGCTGGATGGGGACGACCGCCGCCGCGGCGATGCCCTGGGCGGAGCCGGGCGGGTCGACCTCGACGGGCAGGCGGACCCGGGTGATGCTGCCGTCGGGGGAGAACACCTCCCGCCATTCGGTGGCCGTGGGGTGGGCAGCGGCAGGCAGGGGCAGCAGGGCGACCGCGGCCGCGAGCGCGGCGGCCGCCGGGAGGATGCGCATGGGACGCCTCCGGGATGGGGGAGCGGGGTGAGGTCCACCGTTCCCAGTTGCGCCGCCGCGGGTAACTCCCACTGGCGATAACTGCGGCGCTATGGCTCTGTCGACGGCCTGCGCGACCGCCCTATCCTGCGGGTCGATGGAGCTGGAACTGCGGCACCTCGCCTCCCTGTGCGCGATCGCCGACGCGGGCAGCGTGTCCCGGGCGGCCGCGCGGCTCGGGGTGTCCCAGCCCGCGCTGACCGCCCAGCTCCAGCGCGTCGAACGCGAGCTGGGCGCCCAGGTCTTCATCCGCGACCGCAGGGGCGTGACCCCGACGCCGCTGGGCCAGTCCCTGCTCACCCGCGCCCGCGGGGTGCTGCTGGCGATGGACGAGCTGCGCCGCGACACCGACCGGCGTGGCCCGGTCGCGGCCGTGCGCCTGGGCGGGATCGTCGGGGCGGTGTCGGTCGGGCTGGCCGACCGGCTCAGCGACCAGCTCCCGGACACCGAGGTCCACCTGCGCACCGAGTACTCGCCGCGGGTGCTGTGGGACCTGCTGGTGGCGGGCAGGCTGGACGCCGCGGCGCTGGTGGACTACCCCGGCTTCGCCCTGCGCCCGCACTCGTCCGCGCTGACGCAGGTCATCGCGGTCGAGCCGGTGTTCGTGGCGATGGCGGAGAGCCACCGCATGGCGGCGCGGCCGTCGGTGGCGCTGGCCGACCTGGCCGCCGACCCGTGGGCGCTGACCCCGTGCGACGGCGCGGGCTGGCCGGACTGCTTCTACGCGGTGTGCGGGGAGGCGGGCTTCACCCCGCGCGTGCTCTACACCGTCTCCGACGGCACCCCGATCCGCGAGCTGGTCGCCACCGGCCGCGCGGTGACCCCGTGCCAGGCCGTCTTCGCCTGCGGCGACGGCGTCGTCGTCAAACCCCTGGCCGACGACCCCATCCGCATGCGCCACATCCTGGCCTGCCGCGCGGACAGCCCGCTGGCGGGCAGCTTCGACCTCCTCCTGCGCCTGGCCTGCGACGCCTACTGGGCCTACGCCCAGCGCCGCCCGGAGTACCTGTCCTGGCTGGGCGGCTAGGGGCGGATCTGCTCCAGCCAGGCCGCCCAGCGGGCGCGGTGCTCGTCGGGGTTGGTGGCCGGGCCCTCGTCCGGCGGGGTGGGCAGCTGGTAGCCCTCGGCCGCCAGCTCCCGGTTGAGCTCGGCCGCCGCGGCGAACCAGGAGTCCTCGACGGCCTCCAGCACGCCCGTGGGCCCGTCCAGGCGCAGGGCGTACTCCAGCCAGCTGTGCAGCCACCAGGTCAGGGTGGCGGGGACGGGCCGACCGTCCCGGGTCAGCGCGATCTCGGCGGTGTTCACCACGGCGGTGCTCAATGGTCCTCCCCGGGCTCGACCAGTTCGACGAGGACGCCGCCCGCGTCCTTCGGGTGGACGAAGTTCACCTTGCTGCCCGCGGTCCCGCGCTTGGCCGTGTCGTACAGCAGGCGCAGGCCCTTGGCGCGCAGGGCGGCCGCGGCGGCCTCGACGTCGGTTACCCGGTAGGCCAGCTGCTGCAACCCCGGGCCGCTGCGGCCGATGAACTTGGCGATGGTGGACTCCGGGGTCAGCGGGGCCAGCAGCTGGACGGCCGTCCCGCCGCCGCCGTCGCCCGGCGCGCGCATCATGGCCTCGCGGACGCCCTGCTCGGCGTTCGTCTCCTCGTGCGCGCAGACGAGCCCGAAGTTGTCCTGGTAGAAGGAGATTGCCGCGTCCAGGTCCGGCACGGCGATGCCGACGTGGTCCACCGCGGTCACGAACTGCTTCAGCGCTTCCGGCATGGGAGCAACCATACGACTACCCACCGGTAACTTTTGCTGTGCGGCTACTCACACAGGCCCGTGTCGATCGGGTCGCGCGCGAGTATGGTTCCGGTTAACGCTCGTTCGCTCTCGTCGCTAGGAGACCGCTGTGTCCGGAAGCGTCATCGTCGCGGGGGCCCGCACCCCCATCGGTCGTCTGCTCGGCTCCCTCAAGGACTTCACCGGCGCGCAGCTCGGTGGCATCGCCATCAAGGCGGCCCTGGAGAAGGCGGGCGTGCGGCCCGAGCAGGTCCAGTACACGATCATGGGCCAGGTGCTGACCGCGGGCGCGGGCCAGATCCCGGCCCGGCAGGCGGCCGTGGCCGCGGGCATCCCCATGACGGTGCCCGCGCTGACCATCAACAAGGTCTGCCTCTCCGGCCTCGACGCCATCGCGCTGGCCGACCAGCTCATCCGCGCGGGCGAGTTCGACATCGTCGTCGCAGGCGGCCAGGAGTCGATGACCCAGGCCCCGCACCTGCTGCCCAAGTCCCGCTCCGGCTTCAAGTACGGCGACGTCACGATGCTGGACCACATGGCCTACGACGGCCTCTTCTGCGCCTTCGACCAGGTCGCCATGGGCGCGTCGACGGAGAAGGTCAACGCCCGCTACGCGCTGACCCGCGAGGAGCAGGACGCCTTCGCCGCCGCATCCCACCAGCGCGCGGCCGCGGCCATCAAGGAGGGCCGCTTCGCCGAGGAGCTGGCCCCGGTCACCATCCCGCAGCGCAAGGGCGACCCGATCGTCTTCGACACCGACGAGGGCGTGCGCGCCGACACCACCGTCGAGGGCCTGGCCAAGCTGCGCCCGGCCTTCGCCGCCGACGGCACCATCACCGCGGGCTCGGCCTCCCAGATCTCCGACGGCGCCGCCGCGGTGGTCGTGATGAGCAAGGCCAAGGCCGAGGAGCTGGGCCTGAGCTGGATCGCCGAGATCGGCGCGCACGGCGTCGTGGCCGGTCCGGACGCGAGCCTGCACGAGCAGCCGTCCAACGCCATCAAAGCCGCGCTGGCCAAGCAGGGCCTCCAGGCGTCCGACCTCGACCTGGTCGAGATCAACGAGGCGTTCGCCGCGGTCGGCGTGGTCTCCACCCGCGAGCTGGGCGTCAGCCCGGACATCGTCAACGTCAACGGCGGGGCGATCGCCCTGGGCCACCCGATCGGCGCCTCCGGCGCGCGGGTGCTGGTGCACCTGGCCTACGAGCTCAAGCGCCGCGGCGGCGGCGTGGGCGCGGCGGCGCTGTGCGGCGGCGGCGGGCAGGGCGACGCGCTGATCATCACCGTCCCCAAGGGCTGAGCTTGGCCCGCCAGGTCGACATCGCTGACCTGGTCGACCGCGCGCGGCAGCACGAGCAGCGCGCGGTCGCCCGGCTGATCTCGCTGGTCGAGGAGGCCAGCCCGCGGCTGCGCGAGGTGGCCGCGGCGCTGGCCCCGCTGACCGGCCGCGCCCAGGTCATCGGCCTGACCGGCCCACCGGGGGTCGGCAAGTCCACCACGACCTCGGCCCTGGTCGGCGCGCTGCGCGCCGCAGGCAAGCGGGTCGGCGTGCTGGCCGTCGACCCGTCGTCGCCGTTCTCCGGCGGCGCGCTGCTCGGCGACCGCATCCGCATGCAGGAGCACGCCACCGACCCGGGCGTCTTCATCCGCTCGATGGCCACCCGCGGCCACCTCGGCGGCCTGAGCTGGGCCACCCCGCAGGCCCTGCGCGTGCTCGACGCGGCCGGGTTCGACGTGGTGCTGGTGGAGACCGTCGGCGTCGGCCAGTCCGAAGTGGACGTCGTGGGCCTGGCCGACACCACCGTCGTGCTGCTGGCCCCCGGCATGGGCGACGGCATCCAGGCGGCCAAGGCGGGCATCCTGGAGATCGCGGACGTGTTCGCCGTCAACAAGGCCGACCGCGACGGCGCCGACACCACCGCCCGCGAGCTCAAGCACATGATCTCCCTGGGCCGCCGCGAGCTCCGCGGCCCGAGCTGGCGCCAGCCGATCGTCAAGACGATCGCCTCCCGCGGCGAAGGCATCCCCGACCTCATCACCGCGATCGACGCCCACACCACCTGGTCCCGCACCCACGACCACTGGACCCCCCGCCGCATCGCCCGCGCCCGCACCGAAATCGAAGCCATCGCCCTGACGACCCTCCGCACCCGCCTCGGCGACCTGTCCGGCGGCACAACCCTCGAAACCCTGGCCCACCAAGTCTCCACCGGCGCCCTGGACCCCTACACCGCCGCCGACACCCTCATCACCTCCAGCACGGAGCCAGGCTAAGCAGCCCCCGCCGCCTTCCTGATCACCTCCAGCCACGGAGTCAGCAGGTTAAGCCGCGGCCCCCGCCGACACCCTGGTCACCTCCAGCACGGAACCAGCGCGTTAAGCCGCGCTCCCAATCACATCCAGTACGGCGTCTCCGCGCTGAGCCGTGCCCCGCACGACCCGCGCGGCATCGACGCCGCCGAATCCGGCCGCTGCCCACTTCCTGGCCACGTCCAGCACCGGTCCAGCGGGTGAGCTGCGGCCCGCGCGCCCTCGAAGCGGCGTCCTGTGGTCACCTCGCCGGTGACCGCCACCAGCCTCGGCGCGTTCGTCCCATGCCGCAGGATCTCTGGTCCCATCCGGTCCGGCAGCTGCGCACCGACCCCAGCCCGTGCGGCATCGAGGCCGCCGCGGCGCGGCCCACCCGCGCGTGACCCGGCTCCGCGACACCCTCATCACCTCCAGCCACGGAGTCAGCAGGCTAAGCCGCGGCCCCCGCCGACACCCTGGTCACCTCCAGCCACGGAACCAGCGCGCTAAGCCGCGCACCCAGTCACATCCAGTACGGCGTCTCCGCGCTGAGCCGCGCCCCGCACGACCCGCGCGGCATCGACGCAGCAGCGTCCCAATGGCCAGCCGCGGTCACCGCTGCCGCGCGGACGGCCGCCAAGTCCGCCGGGTCGGACACGGCGTCGCGGCGGACCCACTTCTCGCGGCCGCCGCGGCCCTCGGCGATCAGCGCGTAGTCCGCGGCGAGCCGGGGGTCGGTGAACAGGCCGGTGCTCTTGGCCCAGGCGCCGTGGGCGGTGATGAAGGTCGGCTTGGCCTCGGTGAAGATGTAGTCGCGCAGGCCCGCCATGTCCTGATCGGACCACAGCTCCGCGATGCGCCGGTGGGCCAGCCCGGCCAGGTCGATGATCTCCAGCTCGCTGGTCAGCGCGGCCCCGCCGACGTCGGGCACCAGCAGCGAGCCGTCGCGGACGCCGAGGATGCGGGCGTAGGTGTTGAACTCCCAGCCGTCGATCTGGGCGATCACGCACGCGGGCACGGTCGGCCCGGTGCGGAAGCGGTCCATCGCGTCCCACCACAGCGTCGCCGAGTGGGCCAGGCCCAGCACCCCGACCACCGCGACCACGACCCGCCCGCGCACGGCGAGCCCCCGCAGCACGTGCGCGGCGGACACGGCGACGGTCAGCGCGGCCAGCGGCCATACGGGGGTGGCGAAGCGGAACTGGGCCATCCAGTCCTGGGCCAGCACGCCGTACGCGGTGATGGCCAGGCCGAGCGGGACTACCAGCGCCAGCAGGCCGTTGCGCTGCGGGGACGGGCGCAGCAGGGCCGCGCCGACCAGCACCACGCCCGCCAGCAGCGTCAGCCAGCCGACGTAGCCGACCAGCGCGGCGGGCTTGGCCAGGTCCTCGGCGGTCGGCACGCCCTGCGACTTCGCCAGCGCGGTGTTGGGCAGCAGCGCCCCGAACACCAGCCACCGCCAGAGCAGGTAGAGCCCCATCGGCACGGCGAAGGCGGCCAGGCCCAGCAGCACCGGCCCGACCGCGGCGCGCAGCGTGCCCCGGCGCAGCAGCAGGAGCACGACCAGGGCGTACGCGCCCGCGTAGATCAGCCCGTCCGGGCGGGTCAGCGCCGCCAGCGCGGCCAGCAGGCCGGTGGCGACCGCGGTGCGCGGGCTCAGCAGCCGGTCGGCGGCCACGGCCCTGGCCAGCACGGCGGCCAGCGCCACCGCGCTGAAGGCCAGCAGCGAGTTCTCCAGCCCGGAGAACGTCCAGATGGCGAACGACGGCACCAGGGCGGTGACCGTGCCTGCCGCGACCGTCACCAGCGCGGGCCGGGAGGTCAGCGCGGCGGCCGCGGCGTAGCAGGCGGCGAACGTGCCCGCCGCCAGCAGCAGCGCCAGCGCCTTGGGGAACAGGGCGTAGTCGGGGACGCCGAACCAGGAGCCGGAGTCGAACAGCCCGAGCAGCCTGCCCAGCGACAGCAGGCCGAGCCACGCGGGGTTGGAGTAGCCCTCGACCGGCTCGACGCCGGGCTGCAGGACCGGGCCCGCGCCCTCGGTGATCGACCGGGCGTAGGCGAAGGTGATGGCCGCGTCGTCGACCACCCACCGACCGTAGGCGAGCCCGTGCAGCCCGAGGACGGTCGTCGGGATCAGGACGGCGAGGCAGGCCCGCACGCGGGAAGCCAGCACCCAACCCAGGGTAACGATGAGCTAATCGTTCACCCGTTTCGGGTATTGCGCACACGCAGCGGCACTACCGTGGCGGCCATGACCGACACCACCGCCGCCATCGAGGTCGAGGACATCCGCAAGTCCTACGGCGACCTCAAGGCCGTCGACGGCGTCTCGTTCAGCGTGGCCGAAGGCGAGTTCTTCGGCATCCTCGGGCCCAACGGCGCGGGCAAGACGACGACGTTGGAGATCATCGAGGGGCTGCGCGAGCCCGACGCAGGCCAGGTGCGGCTGCTGGGCGAGAGCCCGTTCCCGCGCAACCCCTCCCTGCTGCCGCGCATCGGCGTGCAGCTGCAGGCCTCGGCCTTCTTCGAGAAGCTGACCGCCCGCGAGCAGCTGGAGACCTTCGCCGCGCTCTACGGGGTCGGCAGCGCGCGGGCCCGGGAGATGCTGGAGCTGGTCGGGCTGGCGGAGAAGGCCGACACCCGCGAGGAGAAGCTCTCCGGCGGCCAGCGGCAGCGGCTGTCGATCGCCTGCGCCCTGGTGCACGACCCGGACATCCTCTTCCTCGACGAACCGACCGCCGCGCTGGACCCGCAGGCTCGGCGCAACCTCTGGGACGTGCTGCGCGCGATCCAGGAGCGCGGCAAGACCATCGTCTACACCACCCACTACCTCGACGAGGCCGAGATCCTCTGCGACCGGGTGGCGATCATGGACCACGGCCGGATCCTGGCGCTGGACCCGCCCGCCGCGCTCATCCGCGGCCTCGACGCGCCGACCAGGGTCTCGCTGGAGCTGGGCACGCTGGGCGCGGCGGAGGCGCTGGCGCTGGCCGGGGCCGAGCACGCCCACGAGGACGAGCAGTCGCTGACCATCACCACCCGCACGCCCGCGCCGCTGCTGTCGGCCCTGGCCGAGCGCGGCACGCTCGACGGCCTGCAGGTGCGCACGGCCACGCTGGAGGACGTCTTCCTCCACCTGACCGGACGGGAGTACCGCGCGTGACCGCCTTCAAGAGCCTGTCCACGGCGATGGCCAAGGGCTACTACCGGGACAAGGCGACGCTGTTCTTCGCGTTCATCTTCCCGCTGATGTTCCTGGTCATCTTCGGGCTGCTGTTCCGCGACGGCGGGGACGAGAAGATCAAGCTGGGCGTGGTCGGCGACGGTCCGGTGATCACCGCGCTGGAGGGCAGCGGCGCGGTCGAGCTGAGCAGGCCGGGCCTGGAGGAGGGGTTGCAGCAGGTCCGCGAGGGCGACCTGCCGGGGCTGGTCGAGGTCGAGGGCACCACCGTCCGGCTGCACTTCGCCGCCAGCGACCAGGCCCGCGCCGGGCTGGTGCAGGGCTTGGTGTCCGGCGTCACCCAGCACGTCAACGTGCAGGCGACCGGCCAGCCGCCCGCCTACACCTACACCCCGCAGCAGGTCGAGGATTCCTCGCTCAAACCCATCCAGTACCTCACGCCCGGCATCCTCAGCTGGGGCATCGCGATCACCGCGGTGTTCGGCTCGTCGCTGGGGCTGGTGAGCTGGCGGCGCAAGCAGGTGCTGCGGCGGCTGCGGCTGGCGCCGGTGACCGTGGGTACGGTGCTCTCGGCGCGGATCGTGGTGACCATCGGCGTCGCGGTGCTGCAGGCGCTGCTGTTCGTCGCCGTGGCGCTGCTGCCCGTGTTCGGCTTGCAGCTGTCGGGGACGTGGTGGCTGGCGATCCCGGTGTTCCTCAGTGGAATCCTCGCGTTCTTCGCCATCGGCATGCTGGTCGGCGCGTTCTGCAAGACCGAGGAGGCCGCCTCGGGCGCGGCGAACATCGTCGTGCTGCCGATGGCGTTCCTGTCCGGCACGTTCTTCCCCGTGGACGTCGCGCCCGGCTGGGTGCAGGCGGTGTCGCTGGCGTTCCCGCTGCGGCACATGAACGACGGCATGCTCGCCTTCCTGGTGCGCGGCCAGGGCGCGGAGGCGCTGCTGCTGCCGTGCGGGGTGCTGCTGGGCTTCACCGTCGTGGTCTCGGCCATCGCCGCGAAGGTGTTCACCTGGGAGGACAGCTGACCCCGACCCCGGCGTGAGGGCGCTCACGCCGCACACTGGTGGCCATGCAGGCTGCCGCGCTGTTCCGGTACGTGTCCCTGGCCGAGGCCGTCTCCTGGCTCGGGCTGCTCACCGGGATGTTCTTCAAGTACGTCACCGAGTCCGGCGAGCTCGGGGTGAAGGTCTTCGGCCCGATCCACGGCGCGGTGTTCGTGGCGTACGTGGTGGTGACGTGGTTCACCGCGCGCAAGCTCGCGTGGGACCGCAAGACCGCGCTGTGGGCGTTCGTCGCCAGCGTCCCCCCGCTGGCGACGCTCCTCTTCGAGCGCTGGGCCCTGCGCACCGGCAAGCTCGACCCGGTCGCCCTGCGCCGCCGGTTCTAGCCCCAGCGCCGGAACCCGCCCTCGGAGTTGACCACCTGGCCGGTCACCCACGCCCCGTCGTCGGTGACCAGCCAGGCGATCAACCGAGCCGGATCATCCGGCGCCCCCCACCGCCCCGCGGGAAACCGCCTGCGCACCGCCTCGAACCCCGCACCGCTGGAGTAGCCCGTGTCGACCGGGCCGGGGTTGACGGCGTTGACCGTGATGCCGCGGTCGATGAGGTGGTCCGACAGCGTGCACGTGATCGACGCAAGCGCCCCTTTGCTGGCCGCGTAGGCGACTTCGCCGGGCATGGGCCCGAGGTCCTGACCGGACGTCATGAACACCACCCGCCCACCCGCGCGCCCGTCGTGCTGCGCGGCGAAGTGCTGCGCCAGCAGGATCGAGGAGCGGGCGTTGACGGCCCAGTGCGCGTCGAGCATCGCGGCGGTGAGATCGCCGAGCTGACCGTCCCCGCCGCTGCGGGCGTGGTTGCAGACGAGGATGTCGATGTGCCCGAAGGCGGCCACGGCGGCGTCCATGAGCTGCCGAGGCCCATCCGGGTCGGCTAGGTCGAACTCGCCGTGTTCGACGTGGACGGGCATGTCGTCGGCGATGGCTTGGGGGCCTGCGGGGTCGGCGCCCCAGGGTTGGGCGCTGTCGTGGGGGGTGTAGTGGTGGAGGTAGAGATCGGCGCCCAGATCGGCGAGCCTGCGGGCGGTGGCGTAGCCGATTCCCGCCCGCCTGCTGACTCCCGTGACCAGCGCCACGCGGTTGGTGAGGGGTTTCGACATGTGCGCTCCTTGGCCGGTGGTTGCGGGCAAGGTATCTCGGGTGTGGTGGCGGGTGCTCGCTCAATTGATGTTGAGCGAGTGTGTGCGGCGAATGGTTGCGCGGGTTGCGGTGGCCGGTGGGGCGCGGTTTCCGGCGGTGTTCCGTTGGCTTGGTGGGTGCGCGGCTTGGCGGGTGGGGTGGTCGCGCGGTTTGCGTGGTGGGTCCGATGGGGTGGACTCGCATTCGCGGGGACCCTAAGCGAAGCGCCGCTGGGCGTGAAGAGCGGCGATGCGGGCGAAGCCCGTTCACGCCCCCGCAAGTTTAGCGGCGCTTCGCTCCCCGCGAATGCAAGTCCACCCCATCGGACACTTGGGCGGGCGCGCGTTCCTGTTGGGTGGGTGGGCGCGTTCCTGTTCGTGCCCGCACTAACTCACGCGCCTGCTCCCGCTACGCACCTGCTCGCCTCTCACCCCAGCCGCGCCGCACCTTTCGGCCTGCTGCCGCTGCGGACCTATTCGCCTCTCTGTCCAGCGGCCCCGCATCTCCTGCCGCGTCTGTAGCCGCTGCGGACCTGCTCGCGCCATTCCGCTCCAAGCGCCGCGCCCGTCTCCGCTTCTGCTGCTTCTGCGGGCCTTTCGTCTCCCAGCCCAGCCGCCCCGCTCCGATTCCCTGCCTGCTGCCTCTGCGGGGCTTTCGCCTGTCGGCCCACCGGCTCCGCGTTCGCTTCCGCGTCTGCTGCCGCTGCCGACCTGCTCGCGCCATCCCGCTCCAAGCGCCCGCATCCATCTCCGCTTCGGCTGTCACTGCGGGCCTGCTCGTCTCCCACCCCAGCTGGCCCGCATCCACTTCGGCGTCTGTTGTCGCTGCGGACCTGTTCGCCATCCGCCCCGAGCGCGCGCCCGCATCGGCTTCCGCGCCTGGTGCCGCTTCCCCTCCGCGCTGCCTTCTGGTTCCGCTGCTTCCGCCCTAGCTGTGCTTCCCGCTGTCCCCGCAGGCCGCTTCCACTCCCAATCCCACGTCCAACCCCACTACCCTCCCCAACCGAGCCGTGGCCTCGACTAGTCCTGGAAGTCGCCGGTGGCCTTGCGGACCTTGGCCAAGAGGTCGGTCAGCTGGGTGGTTTGGCGGTCGGTCAGGCCGCGGAGGCCGAAGTCGATGCCGGTGACGGCGGCGGTGGCTTCGGCGCGGCGGGTGCGGCCCGCTTCGGTGATTTCGGCGAGGGTGGTGCGGCGGTCGGTCGGGTGGGGGAGGCGGCGGACGAGGCCGTCGGCTTCCAGGCGGTCGACGATGTTGGTGACGCTCGTCGGGTGGAGTTGGAGGCGTTCGCCCATGACGCGCATGGGGAGGCTGCCTCGGCGGGCGAAGGTGAGCAGGACCAGGGCCTCGTAGCGGGCGAAGGTGAGGCCGTGGGGCTTGAGCGCGGCGTCTACAGCGGACTGGACGATCTGCTGGACGCGCATGATGCTGGTGACCGCGGCCATCGCGGTGGCGTCGCCGATGCGCTCGGTCCACAGCTCCGCGGCGCGGGCGATGGGGTCGAACGGCAACGTGCGCGGCCTCATACGGCAAGAAGCTACCAGTGCCAACCGGTCAGTAGCCCCCGGGCGGCGGCTGGAACTCCGCCCACACGCCCAGCAGGCGGACCGGTTTGGCGAGGTCGAAGCGCTCGAAGGCGGTCAGCGCCGCGTCGGCGATCACCGCTGCGTCGCTGGTCGGACCCGCCAGCGTCACGCTGCGCGTGCGGGTCAGGAACGGCTTGAAGCGCGCCTTGACCCCGACGCGGATCGCCGGGCGGCCCTCGGCCAGCACGTCCTCGGCCACCCGCCCGGCCAGCACCGCCAGCTCGCGCCGCAGGTCGTCGGGGTCGGTCAGGTCGGTCTCGAAGGTCGTCTCGCGGCTGTGCGAGCGCGGCACCCACGGCGACGCGCTGACCTCGGTGTCGCCCGCGCCCAGGGCCAGCGTGCGGAACCACGGACCCATGCGCGGGCCGAGCACCAGCAGGTCTTCCGGCGCGGCCCTGGCCAGTTCGCCGACGGTGGTGTAGCCGAGGTCGGCCAGCTTGCGGGCGGTGCGCGCGCCGATGCCCCACAGCGCCGTGGTCGGCCGGTCGGCCATCACCGCGAACCAGTTGTCCTTGGTCAGCCGGTAGACGCCCGCGGGCTTGGCGAAGCCGGTGGCGAGCTTGGCGCGCAGCTTGGTGTCGCCGACGCCGACCGCGCAGCTGAGCTGCGTGCGGTTCCACACCGCGTCCTGGATGCGGCTGGCCAGGCCCTCGGGGTCGTCGGTCTCCGCCCCCACGAACGCCTCGTCCCAGCCGAGCACCTCCACCACCACGTCGAACTCCCGCAGCGTGGCCATGACCTGCGCCGACGCCGCGTCGTACGCGGCCGGGTCCGAGGGCAGGAAGACCGCGTCGGGGCAGCGCTTGGCGGCGGCGGTCATCGGCATGCCGGACTTGATCCCGTACTCGCGGGCCTCGTAGGTGGCCGTGGCGACCACCGAGCGCGGCTTCGGATCACCCGTGCCGCCCACGACGACCGGCTTGCCCGCCAGCTCCGGGTGCCGCAGCAGCTCGACCGCCGCGATGAACTGGTCGAGGTCGACGTGCAGAATCCAGCGTCCCACCGGGTTAGTGTGCGCTCGTCAGCCGTACTTCGACAGGAGATGCCGTGCTCGTCGCGTTCAGCGTCAGCCCGCTCGGCGGGGAATCGGAGAACGTCGGCCGCGCCGTGGCCGAGGCCGTGCGGGTGGTGCGCGAATCCGGCCTGCCGCACGAGCTGTCCAGCATGTACACCACGGTCGAAGGCGAGTGGGACGAGGTGATGGCCGTGGTCAAGCGCGCCACCGACGTCCTGCTCGCCAAGTACCCCAGGGTGTCGCTGGTGCTCAAGGCCGACATCCGCCCCGGCCACACCGGTCAGCTCACCGCGAAAGTGGCCAGGGTCGAGGAGTACCTCGCGGAGTAGTGTCGGCGCCGTGACCACGCCGCGCGAACTCTGGCTGTGCTTCGAGCCCTACCACGACGTCGTCTACTTCACCCCGGAAACCCGCGCCGCCACCGACGCGCTGGGCTGCAAGGGCGGCTGGATGGGCTACTTCGGCATGCGCGCCGCCCCGCTCGGCGCGGCCCCGGAGTGGCTGGTCACCAGCACCTTCTACAACTTCCACCCGTCGCGGGTGGCGCGGGCGGTCCCCGAGGTGTGGTCGGTGGCCTCGCCCGAGACGTTCCTCGAAACCCGCCTGGCCGGAGTCGACGGGGCGCTGCGCAGGCTGCTCGGCGACGAGGTCGCCGGGGACGACCTGGCCGAGGCGGCGGAGCTGGCGGTCGCGGCGGCGGCCGCGGCCCCGACGGCAGGCCGTCCGCTGGGCGCGGCCAACGCGGCGCTGCCGATCCCGGCCGAGCCGCACCTGGCGCTGTGGCAGGCGGCCACGACGCTGCGCGAGTCCCGCGGCGACGGGCACATCGCCGCGCTCGTCACCGCCGGGCTGGACCCGTGCGAGTCGCTGGTGCTCTTCGCCGCCGACCACGGCATGACCGCCGAGTACATGCAGCAGGCCCGCAACTGGCCTGCCGAGGAGTGGGCCGCCGCGCGGACCCGGCTGGTCGAGCGCGGCCTGCTCGACGCCGACGGGCTGACCGAGGACGGGCTGGGGGTCCGCGAGACCGTCGAGGCGCTGACCGACGAGGCCGCCGCCGCGCCGTGGGGCCACCTCGGCCCGGACGCGACCGGCAGGCTGGTCGGGCTGCTGGCGCCGCTGTCGCTGCGGATCGCGGTCGGCAACGACGCGATGCGGGTCAACCCGATGGCCCTGGCCCCGGAACCGGAGTTGGAGCGGCTCGCCGGACGCGCCGGGTAGGGGCATGCCAAGATAAATCCGTGACCAGGCCCGACCCACGCAACACCGCAGCGCTCTCGGCCGCCCTGTCCAGGGCGGTTGATCTCTCCGCCCTCAAGGCCCGCGCCGACGCCGCCCGCACGGCCCCGGCAGGCGCGCCGCAGCAGGCCGCCCCGGCAGGTGATCACGTCGTCGATGTGACCGAAGCCACGTTCCAGGCCGAGGTCGTCGAGGGGTCCATGCAGGTCCCGGTGATCGTCGCCCTGGTGGCGAGCTGGTCGGGCCAGTCCCAGCAGCTGGTCGCCCTGCTGGAGAAGCTCGCCGCCGAGTTCCGCGGCACGTGGCGGCTGGCCCGGGTCGACGTCGAGACCAGCCCTCGGGTCGCCCAGCTCTTCGGCGCCCAGGCGGTGCCGATGACGATCGCCGTCGCCGCGGGCCAGCCGGTCGAGGCCTTCGGCGACATCCCGCCGGAGGCCCAGCTGCGCCAGTGGCTCGCCAGCCTGGTCGACGCCCTGCGCGACCGCCTCCCCGGCATCCGCGCCGCCGAGGCCGCGGGCGGCGAGACCACCCCGGAGCCCGAGCCGGAGGACCCGCGCCTGCTCGCCGCCGAAGCCGCCCTCGACCGCGGCGACTACGCCGCCGCCGAAGCCGCCTACCAGTCGATCCTCGACTCCGAACCGGCCAACGAGCACGCCGCGGCCGCCCTGACCCAGGTCCGCTTCCTGGCTCGCACCCAGTCCACGGACCCGTCGGTGATCGTCCGTGCGGACACGTCCCCGGACGATTTCGACGCCCAGCTTGCGGCGGCGGACCTGGAGGTCGCGGGCCAGCAGGTGGAGAAGGCGTTCAGCAGGCTGATCGCCGCGGTCCGGCGCGCGTCGGGGGACGACCGCGACAAGGTCCGCGCCCACCTGGTGACCTTGTTCGACCTGTTCGCCCCGGACGACCCCCGGGTGGCGAAGGCCCGCCGAGACCTCGCCAGCGCCCTGTTCTGATCCGATCCGCGGACCGCTCACCGATAGGCGGTCCGCGGTGCCGCCATTCGGGTAATCGCCGTTTCGCGTCGCCTGGAATAATCATTTGCCAGGTTGAACGTGTGTTCGATAGCGTCTATCTATGGGGGTCTGCCCCCGGGTGGGCGGGGCTTTGCCCCGTGCCCGATTTCTGGCGGCTTTGCCGCGATGTTTGAGGTCTTCGCGGGCGGGTCGGTCGCGGTCGATCTGGGTAGGTGCGCGCCGCCTCCACGCACGATCAGTGCTCGGCGGGGAGCTTTCTCGCCGTCCCCGAGGGTGGGGGCTGGGGTGCGAGATCAATCGGCACGGCTTCAGGGTGGTTGGTTCGAGGCCGGAGGGTGGACGAGGGGCGCGTCTATGGCGTGCAGTCACGAGTCCGGCCAGGTGCGGGGGTGATGGTTTGGGGGGCGCGGAGGCGAGGTGGGGGCGGGGCTAGGGTTCGGGTGTGGGGGTTGATGTGAAGCGGGTTGTGGGGCATCCGGTGGTGGGGCTGCTCGTGGTGGGCCTCGGGGTGGCGGTGGCGGAGTCGGTCGGGGATGTGGTGTGGGGAGTTGTGGCCACGGTCGGCGGGTATCTGATCGGGCTGTTGGCGATGCAGGTGGGGATGTTGGTCGGGGCGTTGGTGCTGGGGGTTTCGGTGCGGTCCGTGGTGGTGGGGGTGGGGCCTCGGGTGGGGGAGTGGGGGCGGGCTGGGCGGGTGGTCGTGGTGCGGAGCGTGCCGGTGTTCCTGTCGGTGTCGATCGCGCCGGGGAAGGCGCCGGTTCGGCCGCGGATGTGGGGGGCGGCGGTGTGCTCGGCCGTCGCCGGGGTCGCGGTGGTGGTGTGGTTGGCGGGGGTCTGGGTGGTGCTGGGAGTCGCCAGTGGACTGACCGTCGGGTATGCGCTGATCCCCAGGAAGACGGCCGCGGCGACGTCGACCGGGTGGTTCCTGGTCCACCTCCTGCGGCTGGGGCCGGAGCAGGCCGCGCAGTTCGAGGCGGCGCCGGTGGTCAAGCGGACCGTGGACGCGGCGATCTCCGGTGACCTCGACACCGCCGACCGGTTGGCGCAGCAGTTGGCGGCCGACCACCCCGAGCTGAAGACGGCCCGGGCCGCGCGGGTGCTGGTGCACCAGGCCCGCGGCCGGTACGTCGAGGCGCTGGCGCTGGCCATGGCGATGATCGACGACCAGAACCCCGACGACGCCCCGCGCTTCTTCGCCGCGCTGGCCGGGCTCGCCTGCGACACCGTGGAGGCCGGGCTGCTCGACCCCGCCGTCGGCCTCCCCACCGCGGCCAACGCCCTCGACGCCGCCGAGACGCTGGGCTACCCCGCCTACAAGCTCACCGGCACCAAGGCCCAGCACGCCCTCCTCACCGGCGACACCGCCCAGGCCATCACCCTCGCCCGCCGCGCCGTCGAAACCAACGACGACCCCCTCAGCCGCGCCGACGACCTCATCACCCTCGCTCGCGCCCACATGGCCGCCCACGACAACCGCAGCGCCCGCGCCGCCGTCGCCGAAGCCGAGCAGATCGCCGCCTGGTGGCCCCGAGTCCAGCGCACCCGCGCCCGCCTCGACGTCACCTGACTGTCCCCCAGGCCGCGCCGGGACCGGCCAGCGCCACCTTGGCAGCCCGCGCCGCCGAAGCCGAGAGCGGCCGCGCGTCGAGCACGCCCGCGCCTCGACGTCACCTGACCGTCCCGCAGGACGCGCCAGGACCGGCCAGCGCCACCTTGGCAGCCCCGCCGCCGTAGCCGAGGAGGTCGCCGCTGGACCTCGTGTCAGGCATGCCCGCGCTCGCCTCGATGGCCTGGTCGCCTCGCAGGTCGCGTCGGGCTCGGCTAGCGCCTCCTTGGCAGCCGGGGTCGCCGTAGCCGAGGGCGGTCGCGCGTCGAGCACGCCCGCGCCTCGACGTCACCTGACCGTCCCGCAGGTCGTGTCGGGGTCGGCCGGTGCCTCCTTGGCAGCCCGTGTCGCTGTAGCCGAGGGCGGCCGCGCCTCGGGCACGCCCGCGCTCGCCTCGAGGTCACCTGACCGTCCCGCTGGTCGCGCCGGGTCGGCCAGTGCCTCCTTGGCAGCCGCGCCGTCGTAGCCGAGGGCGGTCGCGCGTCGAGCATGCCCGCGCTCGCCTCGAGGTCACCTGACCGTCCCACAGGTCGCGCCGGGATCGGCCGGTGCCTCCTTGGCAGCCCGTGTCGTCGAAGGCGAGGGCGGTCGCGCGTCGAGCGCGCCCGCGCTCGCCTTGGCGTCGGCTGATCGTCCGGCAGACGACATCGGCGTCGGCTTGGCAGCGTTCGCGTCGGTGAGGCGGGAGGTTGCCGCGTGGGTTCCCGGGACAAGCGCCTGCCTCGGCGTCGCCTGACCTCGTTAGGCCAGCACCACCTTCCCCAGTTCGGCGGGCGTGGCCAAGAGGTCGTGCTTGGGCAGCACCCGGACGGTGACGCCCAGGGCGCCTGCGTGGGGCAGCGGGAGCTCAGCCAGGTAGCGGCCGTGCTCGGCGTGGCGCATGGGGGCGGTCACCACGTCCGTCAGGTCGTCGGTGTCGCCGACGCGGCCGATGACGGCTTGGACCTCCACATCGGACGGGGACAGGCCCGCCAGGTCGACCACCGCGTGGACCGAGACCGGGTCGCCGATGACCGGGGTGTGGCCGTCGTCCATGCCGAGGTCGCAGGCGGTGACGCGGACGTAGGACCAGGCGCCCGCCAGCCTGCGGCGGTAGTCGGCCAGGTCGCGGGCCAGCCGGAAGTCCTCGGCCTCGGCCAGCACGCCCGCGGTGGCCGCGGGGCCGTAGTACTGGTCGACGTACTCCCCGACCATCCGCGACGCCTGCACGCGCGGGCCGAGGGTGTCGAGGGTGTGGCGGACCATCGCCAGCCAGCGGGTCGGCACGCCTGCGGCGTCGCGGTCGTAGAACAGCGGCGCCACCTGCGAGCCCATCAGCTCGTAGAGGGCGGCCGCCTCCAGGTCGTCGCGGCGGACCGGGTCGGTGACGCCGTCGGCGGTGGGGATGGCCCAGCCGTTGCTGCCGTCGTAGAACTCGTCCCACCAACCGTCCCTGATGGACAGGTTGAGGCCGCCGTTGAGCGCCGCCTTCATCCCCGAGGTCCCGCACGCCTCCAGCGGCCGCATCGGGTTGTTCAGCCACACGTCGCAGCCCCAGTACAGGAACCGGGCCATCGACATGTCGTAGTCGGGCAGGAACACGATCCGGTGGCGCACCCGCGGGTCGTCGGCGAACCGGACGATCTGCTGGATCAGCGCCTTGCCGCCGTCGTCGGCCGGGTGCGACTTGCCCGCGACGACCAGCTGCACCGGCCGGTCGGGGTTCAGCAGCAGCGACCGCAGCCGCTCCGGGTCGCGCAGCATCAGGGTCAGCCGCTTGTAGGTCGGCACCCGCCGGGCGAAGCCCACGGTCAGCACGTCCGGGTCGAAGACCGTCTCGGTCCAGTTCAGCTCCAGCGCCGAGGCCCCGCGCTGCAGCCACGCCGCCCGCACCCGCCGCCGCACCTCGGCGACCAGCCGGGCGCGCAGCGTCCCGCGGATCTGCCACAGCTCGGCGTCGCTGACCGCGGCGAGCCCGGCCGACGGGTCGGTCCAGTCGGCCAGCGCGGTGATCTCGCGGGCGGCCCAGGTCGGCCCGTGCACGCCGTTGGTCACCGAGCTGATCGGCACCTCGTCGGTGTCGAAGCCGGGCCACAGCGCCCCGAACATCTCCCGGCTGACCGCGCCGTGCAGCTTCGACACGCCGTTGGCGCGCTGGGCCAGCCGCAGCCCCATGTGCGCCATGTTGAACATGCCCGCGTTGTCCTCGGCGCCCAGCGCCAGCACCCGCCGCACCTCGATGCCGGGCAGCAGCGCCTCGTCGCCGAAGTAGTGCTGCACCAGGTCGACCGGGAAGCGGTCGATCCCGGCGGGCACCGGGGTGTGTGTGGTGAACACCGTGCCCGCGCGCACCGCCGAGAGGGCCTGGTCGAAGTCCAGCCCGCGCCCGGACACCAGCTCGCGCAGCCGCTCCAGGCCGAGGAAGCCCGCGTGGCCCTCGTTGGTGTGGAACACCTCCGGCTGCGGGGTGCCGCTGAGCTCGCAGAACGCCCGCACCGCCCGCACCCCGCCGATCCCGGCCAGGATCTCCTGGCGGATGCGGTGGTCCTGGTCGCCGCCGTAGAGCCGGTCGGTGACGTTGCGCAGGTCGTCGGGGTTCTCCTCGATGTCGGAGTCCAGCAGCAGCAGCGGGACCCGCCCGACCTGCGCCTTCCAGATCCGCGCCCGCAGCACCCGGCCGCCGGGCATGGCCACGTGCACCAGGATCGGCGCGCCGCTGGGCTCGGTCAGCGGCTCCAGCGGCAGCCCGTTGGGGTCGATCACCGGGTAGTGCTCCAGCTGCCAGCCGTCCAGCGACAGCGACTGGCGGAAGTAGCCGGAGCGGTAGAGCAGGCCGACGCCGATCAGCGGGACGCCGAGGTCGGAGGCCGCCTTGAGGTGGTCGCCCGCGAGCACCCCGAGGCCGCCGGAGTAGTTGGGCAGGGCCTCGGTGACGCCGAACTCCATCGAGAAGTAGGCGATCGCCCTGGGCAGCCGCGACCCGTTCGCCCCGTGCTCGCGCCGCTGGTACCAGCGCGGCCCGGTCAGGTACTCGCGCAGCTCGTCGGAGAGCGCGCGCACCCGGCCGAGGAAGTCGGCGTCGGCGGCCAGCGCGTCCAGCCGCTCGGCGGGCACCTGGGCCAGCAGGTGCAGCGGGTCGCCGCCGACTCTGGCCCAGACGTCGGGGTCGACCGCGGCGAAGAGGTCTTGGGTCGGCGGGTGCCAGGTCCAGCGCAGGTTGGTCGCGAGCATGCCGAGATCGGCCAGCGACTCGGGCAGTCCGGCACGGACGGTGAATCGGCGTACGGCTCTCACGCGACACGACCCTAGCGCGCGTGCGGCCCCGGGCAACCGAGGCGGGCGCTGGTGATCCGGCGCGGCGCGCGCGGCCGACCCGGCGGGTTGTCATGTGGAGCTGGATCGAGCAAGGCAGACTGTAGGCAGGGACCAGCGCAATCATGGGAAGGAGCCGCACCGGTGAGCGGTCGGCTTGGCATCGATGACGTCTCCCCGGTCGTGTCGTGCGGCCGCTACCCCGCGAAGGCCGTGGTGGGTGAGCACATCCCCATCCAGGCCACCGTGTGGCGCGAGGGCCACGACGCCGTGGCCGCGACCGTGTCGTGGCGCGGCCCGCAGGACCCGGTCTCGCGCAGCACCCGGATGCGGCCGATCGGGATCGGCATGGACCGGTGGGCCGCCGAGATCGCCCCCGACTGCGAGGGGCTGTGGACCTTCCGCGTGGACGCCTGGAGCGACCCGTGGTCGACCTGGCGGCACGCGGTGGAGGCCAAGGTCGCCGCCGGGCAGGGCGCCGACGAGCTGGCCAACGACCTGGAGACCGGCGCGCGGCTGGTCGAGCGGGTGGGCAGGCGCCCGGACCGCAACGGCGACCGCAAGCTGCTGATCTCCGCGGCCCGCGCCCTGCGCGACGACTCGATGCCGCTGGCCGCGCGCATCGCCGAGGCGCTGTCGGAGGCCACCCACCGGGTCATGACCACCTACCCGGTCCGCGAGCTGATCACCAAGGGCAAGGTCCACCAGCTCTGGGTCGACCGCAAGACCGCCCTCTACGGGTCGTGGTACGAGTTCTTCCCGCGCTCCACCGGCGGCGTCGACGAGTCGGGCAAGGCCGTGCACGGGACCTTCCGGACCGCGATCGGCGAGCTGGACCGCATCGCCGACATGGGCTTCGACGTGGTCTACCTGCCGCCCATCCACCCGGTCGGCCGGGTCAACCGCAAGGGCCCCAACAACACCGTCGTCTCCGGGCCCGACGACGTGGGCTCGGTGTGGGCCATCGGCGCGGAGGAGGGCGGCCACGACGCCATCCACCCGCAGCTGGGCACCTTCGCCGACTTCGACGCCTTCGTCGCCCGGGCCAAGGAGCTGGACCTGGAGGTCGCGCTCGACCTGGCCCTGCAGTGCGCGCCCGACCACCCGTGGGTCGCCGAGCACCCGGAGTGGTTCACCACCCGCCCGGACGGCTCGATCGCCTACGCCGAGAACCCCCCGAAGAAGTACCAGGACATCTACCCGCTCAACTTCGACAACGACCCCGCCGGGCTCTACGCCGAGGTGCTGCGGGTCGTGCTGCTCTGGGTCGAGCACGGGGTGCGGATCTTCCGGGTCGACAACCCGCACACCAAGCCGCCGGACTTCTGGGAGTGGCTGATCCGCGAGGTCAAGGCGGTCGCCCCGGACGTGCTGTTCCTGTCCGAGGCGTTCACCCGGCCCGCCCGGCTCTACGGCCTGGCCCGGCTGGGGTTCACCCAGTCCTACACCTACTTCACCTGGCGCACCAGCAAGCAGGAGCTGATCGACTTCGGCGTGGAGATCGTCGCCCACCTCGACGAGGCCCGGCCGAACCTGTTCGTCAACACCCCCGACATCCTGCACGCCTCCCTCCAGCACGGCGGTCCGGCGATGTTCGCCATCCGGGCGGCGCTGGCCGCCACGATGGGCCCGACCTGGGGGGTGTACTCCGGCTACGAGCTGTTCGAGGGCCAGGCGGTGCGCCCGGGCAGCGAGGAGTACCTGGACTCGGAGAAGTACCAGCTGCGGCCCCGCGACTACGCCGCCGCCCTGGCCCAGGGCCGCTCGCTGCAACCGTGGATCACCCGGCTCAACGCCATCCGCCGGGTGCACCCCGCGCTCCAGCAGCTGCGCACGCTGCACTTCCACCACATCGACAACGACGCCCTGATCGCCTACTCCAAGGTCGACCCGGCCACCGGCGACACCGTGGTCACCGTGGTCACCCTCGACCCGCACGCCCCGCAGGAGGGCACCCTCTGGCTCGACCTGGCCGCCATCGGCCTGGACCCGAACCGCACCTACCCGGCCCACGACGAGGTCAGCGGGCACACCTGGGAGTGGGGCGGGGCCAACTACGTGCGGCTGGAGCCGTGGCAGTCGGTGGCCCACATCGTCCACATCCGACGCTGAGGGCGGCGCCCGACGATCATCCTGCGGGAGCGCGCCTCCTGCCCGACAATGGGGGGATACCACCCCATCGGACAGATCCACCGGCCAACGACGACGGTGACTGACTAAGGCGACACATGACGTATCCCGCTGCCCCGGATGCCGCCCTGGGCCTGGAAGGAATCCCGCACACCGGAGAAGGGGTGACCGCCGACGGTCACCTCACCGAGCCGCAGTCGGAGGACTTCGACCACGCCCGGCAGGCGCCGGAGGACCCGCACTGGTATAAGACGGCCGTCTTCTACGAGGTGCTGGTCCGCGCGTTCAACGACTCCGACGGCAACGGCACCGGCGACCTGCGCGGCCTCGCCGACAAGCTGGACTACCTGCAGTGGCTCGGGGTGGACTGCCTGTGGCTGCCGCCCTTCTACGCCTCCCCGCTGCGCGACGGCGGCTACGACATCAGCGACTTCCGGGCGATCCTGCCCGAGTTCGGCACCGTCGAGGACTTCGTCTACCTGCTCGACCAGGCGCACAAGCGGGGCATCCGGGTCATCACCGACCTGGTGCTCAACCACACCTCCGACGCCCACCCGTGGTTTCAGGAGTCGCGCCACAACCCCGACGGCCCCTACGGCGACTTCTACGTCTGGAGCGACAACGACGAGCAGTACGCCGACGCCCGGATCATCTTCGTCGACACCGAGACCTCGAACTGGACGTTCGACCCGGTGCGCGGGCAGTTCTACTGGCACCGGTTCTTCTCCCACCAGCCCGACCTCAACTACGAGAACCCCGAGGTCCAGGAGGCCATGCTGGACGTGCTGCGGTTCTGGCTGGACCTGGGCATCGATGGGTTCCGGCTGGACGCGGTGCCCTACCTGTTCGAGGAGGAGGGCACCAACTGCGAGAACCTGCCGCGCACCCATGAGTTCCTGCGCCGGTGCCGCAAGGTCGTCGACGACGAGTACCCCGGCCGGGTGCTGCTGGCCGAGGCCAACCAGTGGCCCGCCGACGTGGTGGAGTACTTCGGCGATCCGGCCACCGGCGGCGACGAGTGCCACATGGCCTTCCACTTCCCGCTGATGCCGCGCATCTTCATGGCCGTGCGCCGGGAGTCGCGGTTCCCGATCTCGGAGATCCTGGCCCAGACCCCCGCCATCCCGGCCAACGCCCAGTGGGGGATCTTCCTGCGCAACCACGACGAGCTGACCCTGGAGATGGTCACCGACGAGGAGCGCGACTACATGTACGCCGAGTACGCCAAGGACCCCCGGATGAAGGCGAACATCGGCATCCGGCGGCGGCTGGCCCCGCTGCTGGACAACGACCGCAACCAGCAGGAGCTGTTCACCGCGCTGCTGCTGAGCCTGCCCGGCTCCCCGGTGCTCTACTACGGCGACGAGATCGGCATGGGCGACAACATCTGGCTGGGCGACCGCGACGCGGTGCGCACGCCGATGCAGTGGTCGCCGGACCGCAACGCCGGGTTCTCCCGGACCGACCCCGGGCGGCTGTACCTGCCGGTGATCATGGACCCGATCTACGGCTACCAGGCGGTCAACGTCGAGGCGCAGATGAACAACACCTCGTCGCTGCTGCACTGGACCCGCCGGATGCTGCAGGTGCGCACCCAGCACACCGCCTTCGGCCTGGGCGACTTCACCGAGCTGGGCTCCTCCAACCCCAGCGTGCTGGCCTACCTGCGCCGCCACCGCGACGACGTCATCCTCTGCGTGAACAACCTCTCCCGCTTCCCGCAGCCGGTGGAGCTGGACCTGGGCACCTACCGCGGCCGGGTGCCGATGGAGCTGACCGGTGGGGTTCGGTTCCCCGCGATCGGGGAACTGCCCTATCTGCTGACCCTGCCCGGACACGGCTTCTACTGGTTCCAGATCAGCTGTCGGATAGAGGAGGTCGAACCCGTATGACGACCCGCCCGCGGCACACCGTCGCCGCGCTGGCCGACGACCTCGCCGAGTGGCTGCCCCGGCAGCGCTGGTACGCGGCCAAGGGGTCGCGGCCGGAGCGGATCGACGTGCGCGCCGCGGCGCAGCTGAGCGCGGCCGAGCCCGCGCTGCTGCAGGCGATCATCGACGTGGACGGGACCGAGCCCTACCAGCTGCTGATCGGGCTGCGCTCGGAGCTGCCCGAGCACCTGTCCGACGCGGTGATCGGGCGCGTCGGCGGCGCCTACGCCTACGAGGCCACCCAGGACCCGCAGCTCATGGCGCTGCTGCTGGAGCTGATGTCGGCGGGCCGGGAGACCGAGGGCATCGCCTGGCAGCCCGAGCCCGGGGTCCGGCTGGTCACCGGGCTGCGGGCCCGGCCGATCGGGGTCGAGCAGTCCAACACCTCGGTCATCTTCGGCTACCACTACATCCTCAAGCTCTTCCGCAGGCCGACCCCGGGGCCCAACCGCGACGTCGAGCTGCACCGGGCGCTGTTCGCCGCGGGCAGCCAGCAGGTCGCCCAGCCGGTGGCCGTGGTGACCTGGGACGGGCTGGTGCTCGGCTTCGCCCAGCGCTACCTGGCCGACTCGGTGGAGGGCTGGGCCGCGGCCACCGCCAGCGTCCGCGACCTGCTGGCCGAGGCCGACCTGTTCGCCGCCGAGGTGGGCGGGGACTTCGCAGGCGAGGCTGGCCGCCTCGGCGAGGCGCTGGCCACCGTGCACCTGGACCTGGCCAGGGTGCTGGGCACCGAGCGGATGGGCCGCGACGCCGTCGCCGCCGCCGTCGGCGAGCTGCACGCGCGCCTGGACCGGGCGCTGGCGAAGGTGCCCGAGCTGGCCGAGCACGAGCCGATGGTGCGCGCGGCCTTCGACGCGCTGGGCGACCTCGACGGCGTCGACGTCCAGCAGGTGCACGGCGACCTGCACCTGGGCCAGACGCTGCGCACCACGACCGGCTGGGTGCTGATCGACTTCGAGGGCGAGCCCGCGGCCAGCCCGGCCGAGCGGCTGCGCACCCGCTCCCCGCTGCGCGACGTGGCCGGGATGCTGCGCTCCTTCGACTACGCCGCGCTGCACCTGCTGGCCGGGACCGAGCCGGAGCGCCAGCAGCTCACCCGCGCCCTGGAGTGGGCCGACCGCAACCGGGCGGCCTTCTGCGACGGCTACGCCGCGGTCGCGGGCGACCCCCGCGACCAGGCCGCGCTGCTGCGCGCGCTGGAGCTGGACAAGGCGGTGTACGAGGTCGTCTACGAGGCGGGCCACCGGCCGGACTGGCTGGGCATCCCGCTGGCCGCGCTGCGCAGGGCCGGATGATGCCGCAGGTAGCGGGCCTGCAACCGGGTGATGGGAGGTGCTCGGCGCGCCCGGCCGTGGCTAACCTGATCGTTCACGTGTCGTCGGACGGGATCGGGGTAACTCGGATGCGGATCTCGGATGTGCTGCGGAGCAAGGGTTCGGCGGTGGTCACGGTCGACCCCGGGCTGACGGTCGCGGGGATGCTGGCCGAGCTGGCCCGGCACAACGTCGGCGCGCTCGTCGTCGTGGACGGGGAGGCCGTGGTCGGCATCGTGTCCGAGCGCGACGTGGTGCGCGGGCTCGCCGAGCGCGGGGCGGGCCTGCTGGACGTGCCCGTCGCGGAGATCATGACCGCGGACGTGCTGACCTGCGAGCCGGGGCACGGCGTCGACGCCCTGGCCGAGGTGATGACCGAGCGCCGCGTCCGGCACGTGCCGGTGCTCTCCGGCGGCGCGCTGGTCGGCATCGTCAGCATCGGCGATGTGGTCAAGAGCCGCATCAGCCAGTTGGAGAGCGACCGCGAGCAGTTGACTTCCTATATACAAGGGTGAACACCGTTGCGTGACGACTTCGCCCGGCTGCTGGCCGGGGCCCACCACGACCCGCACTCGCTGCTCGGCGTCCACCCGCTGCCCGGCTCGCCGGGCCGGGTGGCCGTCCGGGCGCTGCGCCCCCACGCGAAGGGGGTGGCCGTGCTGGTCGGGCGCAGTCGGCACGAGATGGAGGAGATCGCCGACGGGCTGTTCGAGGCGGTGCTCGACGAGGCGCCCACCGAGTACGTCTTCGAGGTCGACTACGGCACCGGCGAGCCGGTCCTGGTCGACGACCCCTACCGCTGGCTGCCGACCCTGGGCGAGCTGGACCTGCACCTGTTCGGCGAGGGCAGGCACGAGCGGCTGTGGGACGTGCTCGGGGCGCACGTGCGCGCCTACGACACCCCCGCGGGCCGGGTGGAGGGCACCTCGTTCGCGGTGTGGGCGCCGACCGCGCGCGGGGTGCGGGTGTGCGGGGACTTCGACGGCTGGGACGGGCGCGGGCACCCGATGCGCTCGCTGGGCTCCTCGGGGGTCTGGGAGCTGTTCGTGCCCGGGGTGACCCCGGGGACCCGGTACAAGTTCCGCATCCACGCCGCCGACGGGTCGTGGCACGAGAAGGCCGACCCGATGGCCTTCGCCACCGAGCACCCGCCTGCCACCGCGTCGGTGGTGTCCACATCGGAGCACGTCTGGGGCGACCAGGACTGGATGGCGCTGCGCTCGGCCACCGACTGGACCACCTCGGCGGTGAGCGTCTACGAGGTGCACCTGGGCTCGTGGCGGCCCGGCCTCGGCTACCGCGAGCTGGCCGCCGAGCTGGCCGACTACCTGGTCGAGCACGGCTTCACCCACGTGGAGCTGCTGCCCATCGCCGAGCACCCGTTCGGCGGGTCGTGGGGCTACCAGGTGACCTCCTACTACGCCCCGACCTCGCGCTTCGGCTCGCCGGACGACTTCCGGTTCTTCGTCGACCACCTGCACCAGCGCGGCATCGGCGTGCTGGTCGACTGGGTGCCCGCGCACTTCCCCCGGGACAGCTGGGCGCTGGCCCGCTTCGACGGCACCCCGCTCTACGAGCACGGCGACCCCCGCCGCGGCGAGCACCCGGACTGGGGCACGCTGGTGTTCGACTTCGGCCGCACCGAGGTCCGCAACTTCCTGGTCGCCAACGCCCTGTTCTGGCTGGAGGAGTTCCACATCGACGGCCTGCGGGTCGACGCGGTGGCCTCGATGCTCTACCTGGACTACTCCCGCAAGGAGGGGGAGTGGCTGCCCAACGTCCACGGCGGCCGGGAGAACCTCGACGCGGTGCGGTTCCTGCAGGAGCTCAACGCCACCGTCTACAAGCACCACCCCGGCATCATGATGGTCGCCGAGGAGTCCACCGCGTGGCCCGGGGTCACCCGGCCGACGCACCTGGGCGGGCTGGGCTTCGGCTTCAAGTGGAACATGGGCTGGATGCACGACACGCTGCGCTACGCAGGCCACGACCCGGTGCACCGGTCGTACCACCACAACGAGCTGACGTTCTCGCTGATGTACGCCTGGAGCGAGAACTACGTGCTGCCCCTGTCCCACGACGAGGTCGTGCACGGCAAGGGCTCGCTGTGGTCGCGCATGCCCGGCGACGACTGGAACAAGGCGGCGGGCCTGCGCGCCCTGCTGGCCTACATGTGGGCCCACCCCGGCAAGCAGCTGCTGTTCATGGGCGGCGAGTTCGGCCAGGTCGACGAGTGGTCCGAGGGCCGCTCGCTGGACTGGCACCTGACCGGCGAGCCGCTGCACGCGGGCATCCGGAAGCTGGTCGCCGAGCTGAACGCGGTCTACCGCGCCCACCCCGCCCTCTTCGCCCGCGACACCAGCCCCGAGGGCTTCTCCTGGATCGACGCCAACGACTCCGGCAACAACGTGGTGTCCTTCCTGCGCTGCGGCGCCGGGCAGACCCTGGCCTGCGTGGCCAACTTCGCGGGCATCCCGTACCGCGACTACCGCATCGGCCTGCCCTCGGCGGGCCCCTGGCGCGAGGTCCTCAACACCGACGACCCGGCCTACGGCGGCTCGGGGGTCGGCAACGGCGGCCAGGTCGTGGCCCAGGAGATCAGCTGGCACGGCCGCCCGGCCTCCGCCCTGCTCAACGTCCCCCCGCAGGGCGTGGTGTGGCTGGTCGCCGAGGAATAGGCCATCCGGCTCCGGCCCATCGTGCACACTGTGGGCGTGCGAGGGTGTTTACGGGGGATCGGGCTGCTCGTGCCGCTGGTGCTGTCGGCGGCCCTGGTGGCGTGCACGACGGCGGTTCCCGGTGAGCCGGTGTCGCAGGGGCGGGTGATCTCGCGGGACCAGCCCGACGGGGTGGACCCGACGGCGGTGGTCAAGAACACCGACGGCGGCGCGATCGACCGGCTGGCCGCCACCGTGGTCACCGACCTGCGCGCGTTCTGGGGCGAGCAGTTCCCGGCGGCCTTCGGCGCGGAGTTCACCGACCTCAGCGGCGGCTACTACTCCGTCGACACCGCCGACGCCGAGGCCCCGGAGCCGCCGTGCACCGACTCGGCCGTGGAGGTGGAGGGCAACGCCTTCTACTGCCCGACGGCCGACATCATCGCCTGGGACCGGGCCGCGCTGCTGCCGGTGCTGCAGGACCGCTTCGGCGAGGCCGCGGTCATGCTCGTGCTCGCCCACGAGATGGGCCACGCCGTGCAGAACCGCACCGGGGCCGGGCTGGCCGAGCGCCGCGCCCAGCCTGCGAAGTTCCCGACCATCCTCATCGAGGCGATGGCCGACTGCTACGCGGGCGCGTTCATCCGCTGGGTGGTCGACGGCAACGCCGAGCACCTGGAGTTCGGCCACGACCAGCTCGACTCGGCGCTGGCCGCGGTGGTCAGCTTCCGCGACCCGATCGGCACCGACGCCAGCGACCGGGGCGCGCACGGCGACGCCTTCGACCGGGCGTCGGCCTTCCTCGACGGCTACGGGTCCGGCCTGCGGCTGTGCTCGGGGATGACCGTGGAGAACCGCACGTTCACCCTGTCCGGCTTCATCGACGAGGGCGACGCCGCGCGCGGCGGGAACCTGGAGTTCGACGACATCGTGGAATCGATCACGATGCAGCTCGACACCTACTTCGGCGAGGTCGCGGGGGCGGGCTGGCGCGAGCCGCAGGTGCGCGAGACCGAGGGCGCGCCGCCGTGCTCGCCGCAGGGCCCGGTGGCCTTCTGCCCGGACGGCGGCGCGGTCGAGGTCGACGTCGCCCGCGAGCTGCCGCGCATCCACGAGGAGATCGGCGACTACGCGACCGGCACGTTGCTGACCAGCCGCTACGCCCTGGCGTCGCTGGCCGCGGAGGGCAAGCCGGTGACCGGGCCCGAGGCCCAGCGCGCCGCGGTCTGCCTGACCGGGGCGTTCACCGGGTCGCTGTTCAAGCGCGAGCAGCAGTTCCTGTCGCCGGGCGACATGGACGAGGCCATCCAGGTGCTCCTCCAGTACGACTACGTGGCCCGCGACGCCGACGGGGCCGCGGTCGAGACCGGCTTCGACCGCGTGATGCTCTTCCGCGCCGGGTTCGTCGCCGGGCCGCAGGACTGCTGAACCGCCCACGAACGGGCCGACCGCCAAGTAGGGTGCTGGCGTTCGTGTTGATCGCCAGGTCTTCGAGGTGTCCGGATGAGGGTGTACAGGGTGGCCGTCGCGGCCGCGCTCGCGGCGGCGGTGGTCGCCGGTTGCGGCCAGAGCGTGCCCGGGCAGCCGCGCGCGGCCGGGGCCGTCGACGCGGGCACGGCCGGGGGCCTGCCGATCGACAACTCCGCGCCCACCGGGCCCCGCGAGGGCGTCGACGACGCCCAGCTGCCGGTGGAGAACGCCGACGACGGCGAGATGGACCGCCTGGCCGTCAACGTCGTTGCCGACCTCTACGACTACTGGAACGAGCGCATGCCCGCCGACTTCGACGGGCAGAAGTTCGAGCCGATCGCCCGGCTGGCCTCCTACGACTCCGGCGGCAAGCCCGTCGAGCTGTGCGGGACGAGCACCAAGGGCCTGGTCAACGCCTTCTACTGCGGCGCGGACGACAGCATCGCCTGGGACCGCGGCAAGCTGCTGCCGATGCTGGACAAGCAGTTCGGCCCGATGTCGGTCGTCGCCGTCCTCGCCCACGAGATGGGCCACGCCGTGCAGTTCCGGCTGGGCGAGAAGTCCAACATCAACCAGGCGACGCCGACGATCGTCAAGGAGCAGCAGGCCGACTGCTACGCGGGCGGCTTCTTCCGGCACGTCGCCGAGGGCAAGTCCAAGCACTTCACCATGAACACCGGCAGCGGCCTCAACCAGGCGCTGGCGACCATGTTCTTCATCCGCGACCCCGCAGGCCTCTCCGCCAAGGAGCAGGGCGCCCACGGCCTGGCCTTCGACCGGGTGTTCGCCTTCCAGGAGGGCTTCACCCAGGGCCCCAAGCGCTGCGCGCGCATGGACGTGCCCGAGATCGAGGGCCGCATCGCCGCCCAGGAACGCGACCTCAGCGACCAGGACGCAGGCGGCGAAGCCGACATCACCGACCGCGCGATCTTCACCAAGTTCGAGGAGAGCCTGACCGAGGCGTTCCAGGGCAGCGGCGCGCCCCTGCCGCGCATCGAGCTCGACGGCAGCGCGTGCGGCGGCTCCGGCGGCACCCCGCCCGTCAGCTACTGCCCGGACGGCAACGTGGTGGCCGCGGACCTGCCCGCGCTGGTCGAGGTCGCCACCCCGCCCAAGCGCGGGCAGGAACCCGGCGCCGACGGCAACGGCATCGGCGACTTCGCCGCCTTCGCCGAGATCGCCTCCCGCTACGTGCTGGCCGTGCAGAAGGGAGTCGGCGCCCCACTGGAGGGCGAGACGGCAGGCCTGCGCACGGCCTGCCTGGTCGGGGCCTGGGCGGAGTTCACCGTGGACAAGACCCCGGACAACAGCGACGGCAAACTCCACATCGCCGTCGGCGACCTCGACGAGGCGGTGGCCGAGCTGCTCCAGGAGAACAGCCTGATCGCCGCAGACGTCAACGGCAAACAGGTCCCCTCCGGCTTCGCCCGAGTAGAGGCCTTCCGCATCGGCTACTTCGAAGGCGACGACGGCTGCGCCCGCGCCTTCACCGGCTAGCCGCGTTGATCGCGGTGAGCGCTGCCCCACTCCTAGACCGGTTAGCCGCCGCCCAGTTGGGTGTTGGACGGTGGGGAGATGACGGCTGCGTTCCCGCCTTCATGACCTAGTTGCGCGTCCGCGCGGGCGTTGGCCGTAGCGAGCACGGAGACGATGGCTGCACCCGCTCCTTCACCGGCTAAAGCGGCCGTCCGGTTGGGCGTTGCCGTGGCGAGCGGCGAGATGATGGCTGCGCCCGAGCCTTCCCCGGCTACTGCGGCCGTCCGGTTGGGCGTTGCCGTGGCGAGCGGCGAGATGATGGCTGCGCCCGAGCCGTCACCGGCTGGCCGCCGCCAGTTGGGCCTTGACCGCGGCGAGCTGGGAGCCGGCTGCTACCCCCGCACCTTCACCGGTGAGCTGTTGCCCGGTTGGATGTTGATCGTGGTGGGCGGGCGAGAAGGCGGCTGCCCCGGTGCCTTCACCGGCTAGCGGCCGTTCGGTGGGGTGTTGGTCGTGGTGAGCGGGGAAACGGCGGCTGCGTTCGCGCTTTCATGGGCTAGCTGCCCCCAGGTGGGGTGTTGGTCGCGGTGAGTGTGGTGTGTGAGAGGAGGAGGGACGGCGGCTGCGTCCGCGCCTCCACCGACCAGCTGTTGCCCGTTCGGCGTTGGTCGTGGCGGGTGGGGAGGCGTCGGTTGCGTCCGCGCCTTCATCCGCTAGCGGCCGCCGGTTGGGTGTTGGTCGTGGCGGGTGGGGAGGCGTCGGTTGCGCCCGCGCCTTCACCAATCAGCTGCTGCCCGGTTGGGTGGTTGTGGCGGGTGGGAGGCGTCGGTTGCGTCCGCGCCTTCATCGGCTAGCGGCCGCCGGTTGGATGTTGGTCATGGCGGGCGGAGGAGAAGACGGCTGCGCCGGTGCCCTCACGGGCTAGGTGCCGCTCGGTTGGGTGTTGGTTGCGGTGAGTGGGGACGGCGGCTGCGGTCGTGCCTTCACCGGCTAGGCTGGGCGCTGTGTTCGTCAAGGTGTGCGGCTTGAAGACTGCGGCCGCCGTCGAGGCCGCGGTCACCGCGGGTGCCGACGCGATCGGCTTCGTCTTCGCGCGCAGTCCGCGTGAGATCGCCCCTGGGCTGGCCCGCGCGCTGGCCCAGGAGATCCCGGACTCGGTGCTGACGGTCGGCGTCTTCCGCGGGGTGCCGCCGCAGCGGGCGGCGGAGGTCGCCGCCGAGGCAGGCGTCCGCGCCGTCCAACTCCACGGCGACTACCCACCCGAGGCGTTTACCCACTTCCCCAACCACCGCCTGATCCGCGCAACGGCCCTGTCGGCCGACACCGACATCAAAGTCGGCGCCTACGGCGAGCACATGCTCCTCCTCGACTCCGCCATCCCCGGCTCCGGCGAACGCTGGGACCTCACCGACACCCCCCTCCCCACCGGCGACTGGCTCCTCGCAGGCGGCCTCACCCCGTCCAACGTCGCCACCGCCATCGCCGAAGCCCACCCCTGGGGCGTAGACGTCTCCAGCGGCGTAGAAGCCCGCCGCGGGGAGAAGGACCCGGCGATGATCAAGGACTTCGTAGCCGCCGCCAAGGCCTGACCCTCACCCGGCCACCCACCCAGCTGCCCCCACCATCCGAGCCACCTTTCGGATGATGACGCCATCCGACCCCGGCTTCCAGATGATGCGATCATCTGTCTGCGGGTTTCATATGACGTCGCCATCTGGCCGACAAACTCGGATGATGTCCTCATCTGCCGGCTATTCAGATGGTGTGACCATCTGACCGCCGCCTTCACATGTCTGCACCATCTGCTCGCATCCCAGATGACGCCATCATCTGACTCCTGGATGCGGATGACGGCATCATCTGAACACTGATCGAATGATCAGACCATCTGACCGCCTCCCGGCGCGGCTGCACGCACGCAAAGCTGCTGCCCGCCGAACTCACCGCCACTTCCCTGGTCTCGCGCCCCCCGTCGCTGAGGCAAGAAGGCGGCGAAGTTTCGAGCGCGACCCGACGACGCCCCCCCGGGCGGTGCCTTCTGGTCGGCCTACTACTTCAGCGGCTACATCTGTTCATCCGACCTAGGCACGGGCTTCGCCTTCGCGACCCTGCCCCTTCTCTCGCCTCTCATCCCCTCAGAACCCTCCCCTCGCTCCACTCCTCTTGCCCTCTGCTCCTTCTCTTCCTCCGCTCCCACAAATGTATGGCTGTCGCCCTGCGCGTCCGACGATTGCACCTGTGCTGCGCGACACCGAACCGCTCGGCTCGTGATGTCAAATGGTCTGATCATCCGAAGCGCATGTAGATGGTCGCGTCAGCTGGGTTAGGACGGGCGGGTTCGGGGGGCGCGGAGGAGGTGGAGGGTGTGGGGGCCGAGTTTGAGGACTGTGGTGGGGGCCAGGGGGTCGGTGTTGCGGGGGAGGCCGGAGGGGGTGGTGCTGTCGAGTTCGGGGACGAAGCAGTGGGCGTAGCGGTCGGTGGGGAGGGTGAACTTCACCGGCTCCGGGCCCGCGTGCAGGATCAGCAGCCAGGAGTCGTCGGCGACCAGTTCGCCTTCGCGGTCGCGGGAGAGGCATTCTGAGCCGTCGATCCACATGCCGAGGGTGCGGCGGGAGTCGTCGAACCAGTCGGCGTCGGTCATGGGGGTGCCGTCGTCGCGGAACCAGACCAGGTCGGGTTCGCCGGAGCGGGTGGGGCGGCCGTCGAAGAACTCGGGTTGGCGCAGGGCCGGGGAGGCCGCGCGCAGGGCCGTCAGGCGGCGGGTGAAGGCCAGCATGGCCGCCGAGCGCTCCGAGTGGCTCCAGTCCACCCATGACGTCTGGTTGTCCAGGCAGTACGGGTTGTTGTTGCCGTGCTGGGTCCGCCACCGCTCGTCGCCCGCGACCAGCATCGGGATGCCGGTGGACAGCAGCAGCGTCGCCAGCAGGTTGCGCGCCTGCCGGTCGCGCAGGGCCAGCACCGCCGGGTCCTGGGTCTCGCCCTCCGCGCCGCAGTTCCACGAGCGGTTGTCGTTGGTGCCGTCGGCGTTGTGCTCGCCGTTCTCGTGGTTGTGCTTGTGGTCGTACGACACCAGGTCGCGCAGGGTGAAGCCGTCGTGGGCGGTGACGAAGTTGATCGACGACCAGGGTCGCCGCCCGTTCGCCGCGTACAGGTCCGACGAGCCCGACAGCCGGTAGGCCAGGTCGCGCACGCCCGTCGCCCCGCGCCAGAAGTCGCGGACCCCGTCGCGGAAGCGGCCGTTCCACTCCGCCCACTGCACCCCGAACCCGCCGACCCGGTAGCCCTCGCCGGTGGCGTCCCACGGCTCGGCGATCAGCTTGCGCCGCGACAGCAGCGGGTCGGTGGCGATGGCGGTGAGCAGCGGCGAGTGCGGGTCGAACCCGCCCCCGCGCGGGCGGCCCAGCGCCGAGGCCAGGTCGAAGCGGAACCCGTCGACGCCCAGCTCGCCCGCGAAGTACCGCAGCGAGTCCAGCACCAGCCGCACCACCGTCGGCGACCCCGGGTCCAGCGTGTTGCCGCAGCCGGTCAGGTCGATGTCGCGGCCGTGGTCGTCCAGCAGGTAGTACGCGGGCGCGTCCAGCCCGCGGAAGGACAGCGTCGGCCCGGCCACCCCGCCCTCGCAGGTGTGGTTGTAGACCACGTCGAGGATCACCTCGATGCCCGCCGCGTGCAGGGCGGCCACCATCGTCCGGAACTCCTCGACCTCGTGGCCCGGCCTGCTGGCGTACCCGGCGTGCGGGGCGAGGTAGCCCAGCGTCGAGTAGCCCCAGTAGTTGTGCCTGCCCGACCGCAGCAGCAGCGGCTCGTCGGCGTAGGCGTGCACCGGCAGCAGCTCCACCGCCGTCACCCCGAGCCGCTGCAGGTACTCCACCACCGCCGGGTGGGCCAGGCCCAGGTAGGTGCCGCGCAGGTTCTTCGGCACGTCCGGGTGCAGCCGGGTGAACCCGCGCACGTGCAGCTCGCAGATCACCGATTCCTCGTAGGGCACCTCGGGGGCCAGCCCGGTGTTCGGCCCGCCCGGGGAGGTGACGACCGACAGCGGCACCGACCCCAGCGAGTCGATCCGCGACGGCGGGCCGGTCATCGGGTCGCCGCGGTGGCTGCGGGTCGCCCCCAGGTCGCGCACGGCGCCGGTGATGCGCCGGGCGTAGGGGTCGACCAGCAGCTTCGCCGGGTTGCAGCGCAGCCCGGCCGCGGGGTCGTAGGGCCCGTGCACCCGGAAGCCGTAGCGCTGCCCCGGGGTGATGCCCGCGACCACGCCGTGCCAGATGCCGAAGGTCCGCTCGGTCAGCTCCACCCGCTGCTCGACCGGGTTGCCGTCGTCGTCCTCGCCGATCAGGCACACCTCGACGGCCTCGGCCACCGACGAGGCGACCGCGAAGCGCACCCCGCCCGCCTCCGGGTGGGCGCCGAGCGGGAACGGGTGTCCGGGCAGCAGGCGCGAGTCCGAATAAGCCACGCCCCCCATCCTGGCTCACCGGGGCGACGTGATCGATTCTTCGCACCCGAGTGGCCGGTTCCGCCGGGTCGCGGGCGGCAGGAAAGAATGGGCGGCGTGACGGCGCAGACTGATCCTGACGACCTCGTTGTGCACATGGCGGACGTGGGGGTCCGCCGCGGGACCACGCACCTGCTGACCGGGGTGGACTGGCAGGTCGAGGTGGACGAGCGCTGGGTGGTGCTCGGCCCGAACGGCGCGGGCAAGACCACCCTGCTGCGGTTGGCGGGCGCCGAGCTGCACCCGACGACCGGCACCGTGCGGGTGCTGGGCGAGCAGCTGGGCAGGGTCGACGTCTTCGAGCTGCGCACGCGCCTGGGCTTCTGCTCGGCCGCGCTGGCCAACCGGGTGCCCCCGGACGAGCGGGTGCTCGACGTCGTGGTCAGCGCCGGGTACGCGGTGCTCGGCCGCTGGCGCGAGGAGTACGACCGGCTCGACACCGGCCGCGCCGAGGACCTGCTCAAGGCGCTGGGCATCGGCCACCTCGCCGAGCGCACCTTCGGCACGCTGTCGGAGGGCGAGCGCAAGCGCGCGCTGATCTCCCGCGCGCTGATGACCGACCCGGAGCTGCTGCTGCTCGACGAGCCAGCCGCGGGCCTGGACCTCGGCGGCCGCGAGGACCTGGTGGCCCGGCTGACCGAGCTGGCCGACGACCCGGACGCGCCGACATCGATCCTGGTCACCCACCACGTCGAGGAGATCCCGCCCGGCTACACCCACCTCATGCTGCTCAGCGGCGGTGGCGTGGTCGCCCAGGGGCCGATCGAGGAGGTGCTGACGGGGGAGAACCTGTCGGCGGCCTTCGGCCAGGAGCTGGAGCTGACCCGGGCGGACGATCGCTTCTTCGCCCGCAGGCGGGCATGACTTACCGGCAGGTAGCCTTCGCGGGAGCAACCGAGCAGGGAGGACAGCGGCGTGGGTGAGTTCGTGCGGCTCGAAGTGGCGGACGGCATCGGCACGATCCGGCTGGACCGGCCGCCGATGAACGTGATCGACCGGCAGCTGCAGGCCGAACTGCGCGCGGCGGCGATCCAGGCGCGCGAGGACGCCGAGGTGAAGGCCGTGATCGTCTACGGCGGGCCGAAGGTGTTCGCCGCCGGGGCCGACGTCAAGGAGTTCGCCACGATGTCCTACCCGGACATCGCCGCCTACGGCCCGGAGCTGAGCGGGTCGCTGAGCGTGCTGGCCGAGCTGCCCAAGCCGACCGTCGCCGCGATCACCGGCTACGCCCTGGGCGGGGGCTACGAGCTGGCGCTGTGCTGCGACCGGCGGATCGCGGGCGACAACGCCAAGGTCGGGCAGCCGGAGATCCTGCTGGGCATCATCCCCGGCGCGGGCGGCACCCAGCGCCTGGCGCGGCTGGTCGGCCCGGCCAAGGCCAAGGACCTGATCTACACCGGCCGCTTCGTCAAGGCCGACGAGGCGCTGGCCATCGGCATGGTCGACGAGGTCGTCGCCCCCGACGACGTGTACGAGGCGGCCCGGCGCTGGGCGGCGCAGTTCGTCAAGGGGCCGGGCCTGGCCCTGGCGGCGGCGAAGGCGGCCATCGACGGCGGCCTGGACAACGACCTGGCCAGCGGCCTGAAGCTGGAGTCGCACCTGTTCGCGGCGCTGTGGGCCACCGAGGACCAGGCGACCGGCATGCGCTCGTTCATCGAGAACGGTCCCGGGAAGGCCGAGTTCAATGGCCGTTGACCCCGCCCCGAACCCGCACGCCAGCGCCGAGGAGGTGCAGGCCGCCTACGCCGACCCCAAGCTCGCCAACGTCCTCTACCACGACTGGGAGGCGGGCACCTACGACGAGAAGTGGTCGATCTCCTACGACGAGCGCTGCATCACCTACGCCACCGAGCGGTTCAAGGCGGTCGCGGGTGATCTCGGGCCGTACCAGGACGCGATGGAGCTGGGCAGCGGGACCGGGTTCTTCCTGCTCAACCTCATGCAGGGCGGGGTGATCAAGAAGGGGCACGTGACCGACCTGTCCCCGGGCATGGTCGAGGTCGCCCTGCGCAACGCCCGCGGCCTGGGCCTCGACGTGGACGGCCGGGTCGCCGACGCCGAGGGCATCCCGTACCCCGACGAGTCCTTCGACCTGGTCATCGGGCACGCGGTGCTGCACCACATCCCGGACGTGCCCGCCGCGATGCGCGAGGTCCGCCGGGTGCTCAAGCCGGGCGGCCGGTTCGTCTTCGCGGGCGAGCCGACCCGCATCGGCGACCGCTACGCCCGCAAGCTCGGGCAGGCGACCTGGTGGCTGACCACCAACGTGACCAAGTTCGGCCCGCTGCGCTCCTGGCGCAAGCCGCAGGCCGAGCTGGACGAGTCCTCGCGCGCGGCGGCCCTGGAGGCCGTGGTCGACCTGCACACCTTCGACCCGTCGGAGCTTGAGGACGTCTGCCGCTCGGCGGGCCTGGTCGAGGTGCGGGCGGTGACCGAGGAGTTCACCGCGGCGCTGTTCGGCTGGCCGGTGCGCACCTTCGAGGCGGCGGTGCCGCGGGAGAAGCTGGGCTTCGGCTGGGCGATGTTCGCCTACAAGACCTGGCAGCGCCTGACCTGGCTGGACGAGAAGGTCATGCGCCGCGTCCTGCCGCGCGAGCTGTTCTACAACGTGCTGGTGACCGGCCGCAAGCCGGGCTGAGGTGGGCTACCCGTTCACCCTCGACGACGTCGCCTACCTGCGGTCGCCCGCGGGCGCGGCGGCGGTGGCCGAGGTCGACCGCCTGCCGCTGACCCCGGCCTCGCACCTGGCCGACGTGACGCAGGCCCGCTCCCTGGTGGGGGAGCGGGCAGGCGCGGTGGTGGAGGCGGTCCTGCTGCGGCGCAAGGCGTCGGCGAAGGGGCCGTGGCGGGACTGGCTGTTCACCGCGGACGCCGTGCAGCAGGCGACCCCGTGGCCGGTGGCGGTGTCGCGGGCGGCGCGGCTGGCCGGGCGGGACGTGCACGACGTGACGTGCTCGGTGGGGGTGGATGCCGCTGCGGCCGCTGAGGTCGCGGCGCGGGTGGTCGGGTCCGACATCGACGCCGTCCGGCTGGCGATGGCTCGGGGGAACGTCCCGTCGGCGACCTTCGTGCGCGCGGATGCGTTGCGGCCGATCACCCGCGACACCGTGGTGGTGGCCGACCCGGCCCGGCGCGACGCCTCGGGCCGCCGCCGGTGGCGGCCGTCGGACTTCGCGCCGCCGCTGGATGCGCTGGCGGCGGTGTACGCAGGGCGGGACCTGTCGGTGAAGTGCGCGCCGGGCGTCGACCCGGCGGACGTGCCGTGGGCCGACGAGATCGAACTGGTGTCGCTGGACGGGGCGGTCCGCGAGGCGTGCCTGTGGACCGGAACCCTGGCCACGGCCCGCCGCCGCGCCACCGTCCTGCGAAGCGACGGGCACTCCTGGACCATCACCGACGCCGCCGACGACACCTGCCCGGTGACCCCGGTCGATGCGTGGGTCATCGACCCGGACGGCGCCGTCGTCCGCGCGGGCCTGGTCCGCCACTACGCGGCGCTGCACGGCCTGTCCCAAGTGGACGAGCACATCGCCTACCTGACCGGCCCCACCCCACCCCCCGGCATCCGCGCGTTCCGGGTGCTGGACCACGGCAAGTACACCGAGAAGTCGTTGCGGGCCGCCCTATCCCGCCTCGCCGTCGGCCGCGTGGAGATCTTGGTCCGCGGCCTGGACGTCGACCCCAACACCCTGCGCCCGCGGCTGAAGCTCCGCGGCCCCGCCGAGGCCACCGCCATCCTCACCCGGATCGGCCGAACCCCCACAGCAATCCTCTGCCGCGCCGAGCGCACGTAGCGGCGATTGCCGACCCCGGTCATCGAGGCCAACGGACTCCTCGGGCTGACGGCTGCCATTGCCGATCCGCGGGTAGGCGCCGCCACCCGTTCGCCGAGTGCCAGGGGTCACCCGGAGAGGCGGGTGAGGATCAGGGAGCGCAAGGCGTCGTAGTTGGTGTCGGTGGCGATGTCGATTTCCCGGTAGCCGGGCGACAGGGGGACGTTGAGGCGTTGGTCGGCGATGAGGGCGCCCCGGGCTGGGCCGGTCGTTTGGATGGTCACCGGGAGGCGCTTCGTGGTGAGGATGCCGGGGTGGATGGCCTCGGCGACGGCGACGGCGTCGTGGAGGACGGTGCAGTCCTGGCCGAGGAGTTCGGTGTAGTGGGCGCGGTAGGACGGGGTGAAGGACTCCAGGAGTTCGCCCAGCGGGCCGGAGGCGCGCAGCGCGTCCAGCCAGGGCGCGTCGACGGCGCAGCGGTAGGTCAGGTCGATGGGGACCAGGGTGACCGGGACCGGCTCCTCGACCAGCACGCGGTAGGCGGCCTCGGGGTCGGCCCAGAGGTTGAACTCCGCGGTGGGGGTGGTGTTGCCGCCCGCGATGGCGCCGCCCATGACCACCAGGCGGGCGATCTTGGGGCGGAGGTCGGGGTGGGCGGCCAGCAGCAGCGCGATGTTCGTCAGCGGGCCGATCGGGGCGATGGTCACCGGGTCGGGTGACTCGCGCAGGATCTGGGCCAGCAGCTCGACGGCCGTCGACGGCGACAGGCCGCTGGGGTAGGCGGGCAGGCGGATCGCGCCGCCGGAGAGGCCGTCGTGGCCGTGGGCGTAGGCCGCCTCGTGCGGCAGGGGGAACACCAGGGGGCGGGCCGCGCCCGCGGCGACCGGCACGTCCGGGCGGCCTGCCGCGGTCAGCAGGCCCAGGGCGTTGGGCGTGGTCCGGTCCAGGCCGACGTTGCCGAACACGGTGGTCACGGCGACCAGGTCGACCTCGGGCGAGCGGGCGGCCAGGGCCAGGGCGAAGGCGTCGTCCACGCCGGGGTCGGTGTCGATGACGAGACGGGGCATGTCCACAGCGTGCCAGGGGCTGGGTTACCTTCTGCCCATGACGTCCATGTGGGGATCGCCGTTGACCGCCCGGCTGCGGCAGCGCCGGGACCCGGCGCAGGCGCGGTTCCTCACCCTGGACTCGCTGCGCTGGGTGATCCGCCACCGCGCCTACACCCCGTGGTACCTGGTGCGCTACTGGCGGCTGCTCAAGTTCCGCCTGGCCAACCCGCACGTCGTCCTGCGCGGCATGGTGTTCCTCGGCAAGGACGTCGAGATCCACGCCCGGCCCGGGTTCGGCCGCCTGGAGATCGGCCGCTGGGTGCACATCGGCGACGGCAACGCCATCCGCTGCCACGAGGGCTCCCTGCGCATCGGCGACAAGGTGGTCTTCGGCAGGCAGAACGTCGTCAACTGCTACCTCGACATCGAGTTCGGCGCCGCGGCCCTGGTCGCCGACTGGGTCTACATCTGCGACTTCGACCACGTCACCGACGACATCAACCAGCCGATCAAGGACCAGGGCATCGTCAAGTCGCCGGTGCGGATCGGGCCGGACACCTGGATCTGCACCAAGGTGACCGTCACCAAGGGCACCCGCATCGGCCGCGGCTGCGTCCTGGGCGCGCACGCCGTCGTCCGCGGCGACGTGCCCGACTACGCCGTCGCCGCGGGCATCCCCGCCCGCGTCGTCCGCGACCGCCGCGCCGCCTACGAGGCCGACGCCGAGCGCCGCGAGGCCATCGCCGACATGGGCCGCAAGGCCGACCGCGCCCTGCGCCAGACCCTCGGCTCGGCCTAGCGCCGCCCGAGGTAGACCGCCTGCGGACCACCCTCGCGCGCATCCGCGGCGCGCGTCAGCCGGGCGACCTCGGTGACGCCCGCCGCGCCCGCCAGCCCGGCGACCACCTCGGCGAAGGCGGCCAGCACCGCCCGGTCGGACGGCTTGGGCCCCAGCTCGTCGCGCAACAGCGCGGCGTGGTCGTCGGCCGCAGCGTCCTCGGTCACGGCGTCGTTGGCCGCAGCGTCGTCGGTCACAGCGTCGTCGGCCACGGCGTCCTCGGTCACCGCGTCGTAAGCCACCGCGTAGTCGGCCACGGCGTCGTAGGCCGTGCGGATGGCGGTCAGGCGCATGAGCGCTGCCAGGCGAGGGTGTCGGCGATGGTCGTGCGCAGCGGGGTCACCGGCATGCCCGCGGCCCGCGCGCGGGCGGGGTTGCGCTGCTGGGCCGCCCAGTCGTCGCGGACGAGGGGAGCCGGGGCCGGGGCGACCCGGGCGATCTCGACCGCCGTCCCGGCGACCTCGGCGCAGGTGGTGATCAGCTCGGCCAGCGTCGTCACCGGGCCGACGGCGTTGTACGGGCCGCGGCGGTCGGCCTCCAGCAGGAGGGTGACCAGGCGGGCCACGTCGCGGACGTCGATGAGCTGGACGGGCTGGCGGGGATCGGTCGGGACCTCGACGCGCCCGCCCGCGCTGGCCAGCCGGAGCCAGTGGGTCAGGCCGCGCTGGTTGTCGTGCGGCCCGGCGACCTTGCCCGCGCGCACGAACGTCGCGCGGTCGCCGTGGCGGGCGAGGATGTCGTCCTCGCAGGCGACCTTGCACGGGCCGTACGTCTCGTTGGTCAGCACCTCGGTGTCGCGGACCGGCGAGCGGCGGGGGCTGTCCTCGTCCGAGCCCGGCCCGCACGGGGCGTACACCGCGTGGCTGGAGATGAACAGGTACCGCCCCACGCGCCCGTCCAGGGCCGCCATCGACTGGGCGACGTGCCGCGGCACGTACCCGCTCACGTCGACCACCGCGTCCCAGGTTCCGTCCGACAGCGCCGCGTAATCCCCGGTCTCCCGGTCGCCGATCAGGCGGTCGACGCCGGGCAGCGCAGCCGACCGCCCCCGGTTGAACACGGTGACCGCCGCCCCCGACGCCAGCAGGTCCGCCGTGATCGCCCGGCCGACGAAGCCGGTGCCCCCCAAGACGAGTGCGCGCATGGCGACCACTATGGCCCGAAGGCGTTCCCCGTGGCGATCTTGGGCCGGCCCAGCGGCGGGTGGGCGCCGACGGAGGCCCGCGCGTAGACCGACACCGTCTGCTCGGCGATGCGGTCCCAGTCGAAGTCCACCGCCAGGCGGGCCTTCGCCGCGCGGGCGCGGCGGCGGGCGGCGGCCGGGTCGTCCAGGACGGCGCGGATCGCGCGGGTGAGGCCGTCGACGTCGCCCGGCGCGAACGACAGGCCGGTCTGGCCGTCGACGACGACCTCGCCGAGGCCGCCCGCCGTCGAGGCCACCAGCGGGGCGCCTGCGGCCGCGGCCTCCAGCGCGACGATGCCGAAGGGCTCGTAGCGGCTGGGCAGCACGACCGCGTGGGCCGCGCCCAGCGCCGCCGACAGCGCGTCGTCGGCGAGGTGGCCGACGAAGTCCACCGCGCGCCGCACCCGGTGCTTGCGGGCCAGCTCGATGAGGTTGTGCACCTGCGAGCCCCGGCCCGCCACGGTCAGCCGCGTCCCCGGGTGGGTGCGCCGCACCCGCGGCAGCGCCGCGATCAGGTCGTGGACGCCCTTCTCCCACTCCAGCCTGCCGAAGAACAGCAGCTGCGGGGTCGCCGACCGCGACTGCGGGACCTTCCAGCCGCGCGGCTCGATGCCGTTGTGGATGACCTCGATGCCCGCGGGGTCGACCTCGAACAGGTGCGCCGCCTCCGCGCGCATCGCCGCCGAGCAGGTGATCAGCGCGTCGGCGCGGTTGGCCAGCCACCACTCCGCGGAGTGGACCTGCTGGTTGAGCGGCTGCGACAGCCAGCCGGAGTGCCTGCCCGCCTCGGTGGCGTGCAGGGTGGCCACCAGCGGCACGCGCGCCTGCTCGGCCAGCGTGATCGCCGGGTGGGTGACCAGCCAGTCGTGGGCGTGCACGACGTCCGGGCGCCAGCCGTCGAGCAGCCGCAGGCCCGCGCGGATCATGGCGTGGCCCATCGCCAGCGTCCACGCGACCAGGTCCTTCTCGAACACCAGGTGCGTCGGGTCCTCGGCCACCCGCACCACGCGCACGCCCTCGTGCACGGCGTCCTCGGTCGGGTGGGTGGCGGCGTCGGTGCCCGCCTCGTGCCTGCACAGCACCACGACGTCGTGGCCCTGGGCGGCGATGTGCCGGGCGATGGCGTGCACGTGCCTGCCGAGCCCCCCGACGACCACCGGCGGGTACTCCCACGACAGCATCAGCACGCGCATCCCGGTCACCCTACTCGTCAGTAAGAAGGTCGCGCGCGTCGAGCGCGCCGAACACCCCGTCCTCGGCCCGCAGCTGCTCGGCGCGCGCCCTGGCCCGCTCGGCGGCGCCGGAGCGCAGCAGGGACGCCAGCTCCGCGTACCGCTCGCCGTGGACCTTGGCGCGGCGGCGGGCGTAGTCGGCGGCGGAATCCTTGGTCACCATGAACGCCCAGTCGCTCGACAGCGCCAGCAGCGCCTCGCGGGCGGCCTGGTCGCGGGCGGCGTCGCGGGTGCGGCTCGGCGCGGCGAGGTCGAGCAGGTCGGCCTGCAGCGCGGCGTTCGCGTCGACCAGGTCGGCGACCTGCTCGCCGTCCCACACCCGCCAGTCCTTGCCCGAGCCCCACGACGACGCGGGCAGCTCCACCGGGTCGCCGAGGTAGCGCTCCTGCGCCCGGCCCAGCGTCGTGACCTCGACCCCGGCCTCGGGCAGGGCCAGCAGGACCGCTTCGAGCCACGCGGGGCCCTCGTGCCACCAGTGCCCGTACAGCTCGGTGTCGTAGGCGGCGACCACCAGCGCGGGCCTGCCGTGCCGGGCGCGCAGGTCGGTCAGCCGGGCCACCACGGTGTCGACGAAGTCGCGCGCGTGCCTGCGCACGGCGTCCGCGGCCAGCTCGGGCTCGTAGGGCTTCTTGTGCTCCGGCGCCACCGACCGGCCGGTCACCCGCGACGGCTTGAGCCCCGACGGGTGGTCGAAGGTGTGGAAGTCGCGGTAGGCGGGGTCCCCGGGGTAGCCGGCCTTGGGCGACCAGACCCGGTAGGTGACTTCGAGGTCGCGTCCGAAGCAGACGACGCCGGAATCCCCGACGGGACGGGCGAAGGCGGTGTCGCCGTGCAGGCTCGGACCGTCCACAAGGAACCGTTCGACGCCCGCCCTGGCGTACCCGCGCTCCATGCCCGGCGCGTACCCGCATTCGGGCGCCCAGATGCCGCGCGGCCGGTGCCCGACGCGCCGCGCGGTGTCGGCCAGACCGGCGCGCAGCGCGAATCCCCGCACCCGCGGGTCCAGCAGCGGCTGGAACGGGTGCGTCGCGGGGCCGCCGAGCAGCTCCACCACGCCGGAGTCGACCAGCGGGCGCAGCACCGGGGAGAACCCGTGCCGCCAGGTGGTCTCGAACTCGGCCAGCGCCGCCGCCGAGGCGCGGAACTCCGCCGCCGCGAGCTCGCGCAGCCGGTGGTCGGCCCCGCGCCAGTTCACCGCGGCGTACTGCGCGCGCAGGTGCCAGTTGCCCAGCCAGTCGTGCATGGCGCGCAAGGCGTACGGGTCGTCGAGCTGCGCGGCGAGCACCGGGGTCACCCCGAGGGTGAGCACGTCCCGGCGGCCGTCGGCGGCGAAGCGGCGCAGCAGGTCGACCACCGGCAGGTACGAGTGCGCCCACGCCTGGTACAGCCACTCCTCGCCCACCGGCCAGCCGCCGTGGTGCGGCAGCCAGGGCAGGTGGCTGTGCAGGACGAGGGCGAACCCGCCGATCGGCTCGCTCATGCCCGCGCGACCGCGACGAGGTCGAGGGAGGCGTCGATGTCGTCCTCGGTGATGGTGAAGTCGTCGGCCCGCACGGCGGCGACGGCCTCGACCAGCTCCTGCGGCCACGGCCCGCCCGCGAGCGCGACATCGATCTGCGCGTCGATGATCGACCCGCCCAGCCGCTCCTCCATCTCGCGCAGCCGCGGCCCGTGGTGCACCCCGCCGAGGAACTCGACGGTGAACCCGGCGTCGACGAGCAGGTCGCGCAGCTCGGGCCCGGACAGCTCGCGGGTGTGGAACGGGTTGAGCGGGGTGTCGCGCCCCGGGGAGAAGGTGATCCGGTTGGGCGTGGTGACCAGCAGGGCCCCGCCGGGCGCCAGCACGCGCAGGCACTCGGCGAGGAAGCCCTCCTGGTCCCACAGGTGCTCGATCACCTGCAGGTTGGCGACGACATCCACCGCGCCGTCGCGCAGCGGCAGCCCGGCGAGGTTGCCCCGGACAACGGACACGCGCGGATACCGCTTGGCCACGTGGGCGACCGTGTGGGCGTCGTAGTCGAGGGCGAGCACCTGCCGCGCGGTCCGCGCCAGCAGATCGGCCCCATACCCCTCACCGCAACCCGCCTCCAGCACGACCGCACCCGAACAGCGGTGCGCGAGGTGCGCATACGCGACCTCGTGGCGCCGGAACCAGTAATTCTCCTCGGCGATACCCGGGACGGTGCGTTCACCGGTCAGCGGGAGCGGGGTCGTGTCCGTGGCCACCCGGGCACGGTAACCCATCGGCCCCCGCGGCTACCCGTGGGTAGGCTCAGGGCTTGCGGCCGACGCCGCCTGCGATGCACTTCGACACCGGGTCGAGGTCCTTGAGTTGGGGGCCGTCGGGCCACCAGGAGGCGCAGAGGACGACGCCGGGTTCGATCATCTCCAGGCCGGGGAACATCGCCTCCAGTTCCGCCTGGGTGCGGAAGGCGCCTGAGCCCATCGGGCTGTGCAGGAACACGTCCTCCATGCGGCGGGCCAGTGTGGACAGCTCGCCGCCGTCCTCGGGGTCGAAGAAGTGGCTGATCGCCACGATCGAGCCGGAGGGCAGGGCGTCGATGTAGGCCTGCATGATGTCCACCGGCGAGCGGTCGCCGGTGTGGTGGTGGATCGTGCCCATCTGGAACAGCGCGATCGGCTCGTCGAAGTCCAGGTGGCGGCGCAGGGTCTCGTTCTGCAGCAGCGCTTCGGGCTCGAAGATGTCCTCGGCGATGAAGTGGGTCAGCTCGTTCTCCTCCAGCAGCGCGCGCCCGTGCGCGAGCACCACCGGGTCGTTGTCCACATAGACGACCGTGGAGTCCGGCTCCAGCCGCTGCACCACCTGGTGGGTGTTCTCCGCGGTGGGCAGGCCCGACCCGCAGTCGAGGTACTGCTTGATGCCGGTCTGCGACGCGACGAAGCGGGCGACGCGGATCAGGAACTGCCGGTTGTCGAAGGCCAGGGTGGCCGCCTCGGGAGCGACCCGCTGCACGCGGTGGAACACCTCGCGGTCGATCTCGTAGTTGTCCTTGCCGCCGAGGAAGGCGTCGTAGACCCGCGCGATGCTGGCCTTCGACGTGTCTATGTGCACGGGGATGTGCTGGTGGGGGGGCATGCGGGGAATCCTCACAGAGCGTCGTCGATCATGGACGATGTGCAGTGAAGGAGTATCCTCCGCTGAGCGCTGGCGGCAAGAGGCTCGTGAGGATCAGGGGGAGATGTGCCCGTGGCAGAGCGACGCCCGGAAGGCAGGCCGACGGCGCGGCGGATCGTGCTCGGCTCGCAGCTGCGCAGGCTGCGCGAGGCCGCCGAGATCACCCGCGGCGAGGCCGGCTACCGCATCCGCGGCTCCGAGTCCAAGATCAGCCGCATGGAGCTGGGCCGGGTCGGCTTCAAGGAGCGCGACGTGTCCGACCTGCTGGCGATGTACGGCGTCACCGACCCGGCCGAGGTCGCCGAGTACCTCCAGATGGTCAAGGAGTCGAACAATCCGGGCTGGTGGTACCGCTACGGCGACCTGATGCCGAACTGGCTTCAGGACTTCGTCGGCCTGGAGGAGTCCGCGTCGCGCATCCAGACCTACGAGTTGCAGTTCGTCCCGGGCCTGATGCAGACCGAGGACTACATCCGCGCGATCGTCACCCACGGCCGCCCGGACATCCGCACCGCCGACCAGGAGCGGCGGGTGAAGCTGCGGCTGGACCGGCAGAAGGTCCTCTACCGCGCCGACGCGCCGAAGCTGTGGGCGGTCGTCGACGAGTCCGTGCTCTACCGGCCGATCGGCGGGGCCGAGGTGCTGCGCGGGCAGATCGACTTCCTGCTGGAGATCACCCGGCTGCCGAACATCACCTTGCAGGTCGTGCCGTACGCGCTGAGCGGCTACGCCGCCGAGGGCCCGTTCACGATGCTGCGCTTCGCCGAGCCCGAGCTGCCCGACCTCGTCTACATCGAACACCTCACCGGCGCGCTCTACCTCGACAAGCTGGAGGAGATCGAGCAGTACAGCCGGGTCGTGGACCGGCTGACCGTCGACGCTGAGACGCCCAACCGGACGCGGCAGCTGCTGAACAAGCGGCGCGCTGAGCTGTGACGATCACCCTACGTAGAGCGGATTAGGGCATTCGCTGACCGGCTAGTGCTTTTGGGTCAATTTGGCCGATGCGGATGCACGTGCATTTGCGCGCGCCACTGCACGTGTTAGCGTCGTTACATCCAGTGCACGTGCATCTGCACTCCAAATCGACTAGTGGAAGGTGGTCCTCGTGATCCGCAACGGAGTCCCGGCCTCGTCCCTCACCGATGCCGCCTGGCGCAAGAGCAGCCGCAGCGGCGCGGTGGGCAACTGCGTGGAACTGGCTCCGCTCGGCGGCTTCACCGCGGTGCGCGACTCCAAGTGCCCCGCCGGGCCCGCCCTGGTCTTCCCCGGCTCCGTCGCCGCGGTGATCAGGGGCTTCACGCGGTGAATTCGGACACGGAGTCGCAACTGCGCGCGCTGGTGGGGCGCGGCTTCGAGTTCCTGCACCCGCGCGACGCCAACGGCGAGCTGATGGCCGTCGTCGGGGTCCGGGTGCACCACGACGTCATCGACGTCGTCCGGCTGCGCGCCGAGGACGACGCCGAGGCGTCGAGGATGCCGGGGGAGACGGTCGACCTCACCCGGCCCGCCCGGCTTCTCTGGCGGTGCGCGGGGACGGCGGCCGAGGTGCTGCCCGCCCTGCTCGCCCTGCCCGAGGACCACACCCCCGGGGTGGACCAGCCCCGCTCCGCGCGGCGCGCGGGCGGCTGCTGGGTGCCCACCGCCCCGGGTCGGGCGAAGTGGCTGCCCGCGACGGCCTGACGTCGCAGGCGGTCGTTGCGCGCCCGCCCGTGTTCCCGCCACGCGCCCGGCGGGGACGCCGACCAGAACCGGAGGCCATCCCCCGCCCGGGGTGGCCTCCGTTTCGCGTCCGGCCCCGGTGAATGCGGTCACCCCCGGTTTCCCGACCTCCTACTGGCTAGTAACATCGGCGTGGCAAAGGCCACCGTGCCGTGCGGCCGCGCCTCATGGCAAGGTCGGCCGAACCGCACGACAATCGGCATGTCGCGCCGCTTGAGGTCGGCTGCTCGTACCCGGGAGGTCGAAGAAGACCCATGCCAAACATCGTTGTCCTGGTCAAGCAGGTGCCAGACACCTATTCGGAGCGCAGGCTCTCCGACGGCGACCACACGCTCGACCGCGAGTCGGCCGACGCGGTGCTCGACGAGATCAACGAGCGCGCCGTCGAGGAGGCGCTGCTGATCAAGGAGGCCCAGGGCGGCGAGGTGACGGTGCTGTGCGTCGGACCCGAGCGGGCCACCGAGGCCATCCGCAAGGCGCTGTCCATGGGCGCCGACAAGGCCATCCACGTCTCCGACCCGGCCCTGCACGGCGCGTGCCTGCTGCAGACCACCAAGGTCCTGGCCGCCGCGATCGGCCGCGTCGACGGCGTCGACCTGGTGATCGCGGGCAACGAGGCCACCGACGGCCGCGGCGGCGCGGTCCCGGCGATGCTGGCCGAGTTGCTGGGCTACCCGCAGCTGACCCACGCCCGCAAGGTCGAGATCGACGGCGGCGCCATCAAGGTGACCCGGGAGACCGACGCCGGGCTGGCCCACCTGGAGGCGGCGCTGCCCGCCGTGGTCAGCGTCGGCGAGAAGATCAACGAGCCGCGCTACCCCTCCTTCAAGGGGATCATGGCGGCCAAGAAGAAGCCGGTCGAGACCCTGACGGTCGCCGACCTGGGCATCGACGCCGGTTCGGTGGGCCTGGCCGCGGCCAGCACCGCGGTGCTGGAGGCCGCCCCGAAGCCGCCGCGCGCCGCGGGCACCCGGGTCCCCGACGAGGGCGACGGCGGCGCCAAGATCGCCGAGTACCTGGTCAGCCAGAAGCTCATCTGAAGTCCACTAAGGAGAACGAGACATGTCCGAGGTACTCGTCCTCGTCGACCAGGTGGACGGCGAGGTCAAGAAGGTCACCTTCGAGCTGCTGACCGCGGCCCGCGAGCTGGGCGAGCCCGCCGCCGTCGTGGTGGGCGCGCCGGGTGCGGCGGCCAAGGTCAAGGACGCGCTCGCCGGGTACGGCGCGGCCAAGGTCTACGCCGCCGAGTCGGCTGACGCCGAGTCCTACCTGGTCACCCCGAAGGTCGACGTGCTGGCCGCGCTGGTGGCCGCCAAGTCCCCGGCCGCGGTGCTGATCCCGGCGACCGCGGAGGGCAAGGAGATCGCGGGCCGCCTGGCCGTGCGCACCGACTCCGGCCTGCTGATCGAGGCCGTCGGGGTGGAGAAGTCCGGCGACGACGTCGTCGCCGTGCAGGGCATCTTCGGCGGCGCGTTCACCGTCAAGTCGAAGGCGACCCAGGGCACGCCGATCGTCACCGTCCGCCCGGGCGGCGTCGAGGCCGTCGCCGCCGAGGGCGCGGCCGCCGAGGAGGCCGTCGAGGTCCCCGCGGTCGACGCGGCCAAGGCGACCCGCGTGGTCGGCACCGAGCCCATCGTCGGCGGCGACCGCCCGGAGCTGACCGAGGCGTCGGTCGTCGTCTCCGGCGGCCGCGGCGTGGGCTCGGCGGAGAAGTTCGACGTGGTGGAGAAGCTGGCCGACGCGCTGGGCGCGGCGGTGGGCGCCTCCCGCGCCGCGGTCGACTCCGGCTACTACCCGGCCCAGTTCCAGGTCGGCCAGACCGGCAAGACCGTCTCCCCGCAGCTCTACATCGCCCTGGGCATCTCCGGCGCGATCCAGCACCGGGCGGGCATGCAGACCTCGAAGACGATCGTGGCGGTCAACAAGGACGCCGAGGCCCCGATCTTCGAGATCGCCGACTTCGGCGTGGTGGGCGACCTGTTCGCGGTGGCCCCCCAGCTGACTGAGGAAGTCGCCAAGCGCAAGGGCTGAGTTTCCCGCGAGAGGGGCGGCTTCCCGGTGGGGGAGCCGCCCTTCCGCGTCTGCGCGGCACGTCCGCCCGCGCACGTCCGAACTGGACCGGAGACCGACCCCGGTCCGCGGCGACCCCGACCGGCTGCGGCCGAATTATCGACAATTTCTCGGCAACCCCCCTGCGCACACCCCATCGGGCACGCCCGCGGAGATTTCCGTGCGACCCGACGGCGGCGCCGCGGACCGGTCGTGCATGACCGCGGACCGGGTGTCGACCCCGCTGACCAGGCACGGGGCGTCGCGCGCCTCCGCAGCCGGGGGCCGGGATCGGCCTTCCGCCTGCCATCGCCGCCGCCACCGCGCGGAGCAGGCGGAGGTCGGTCGCAATGCGAAATCCACCCGATGGGGGAGTGCGATTCACGGCGCGGATACCGCCCGAACCGGCCATTAACTGAAGTTCCATCCAAAAGTAAATGGAACTGGCCCGTGGCGGACGCGGTCGGCGACGTATACACCTATTCCATGACCCACTCCCAGGTCCTGCTGAGCACGGCGAAGGCGGGAACGGACGCACCGCAGTACTCGCTGCTCGTCGCCAACGACTCCGCGGAGGTCGAGGCGGCGCAGCGGCTGCGGTACGACGTTTTCGCAGGTGAGATGGGGGCCACCCTCAACTCGCCGGTGGCCGGGCTGGATGTGGACCGGTTCGACGAGCACTGCGACCACCTCGTCGTCCGCCACGACCAGACCGGTCAGATCGTGGGCACCTACCGCATGCTGCCGCCGGAGCGCGCGGCCGCGGCGGGCGGGTTGTATTCCGAGACCGAATTCGATCTTTCCCGGCTGTCCGGGCTGCGCGGGGAACTCGTCGAGACCGGGCGCTCCTGCGTCCACCCGGAGCACCGCACCGGCGCGGTCGTCAGCCTCGTGTGGGCGGGCATCGCGCGGTACATGCTGCTGTCCGGCCACCAGTGGCTGGCGGGCTGCGCGTCCGTCCCGCTGGCCGACGGCGGCGCGCTCGCCGCGGGCGTGTGGCAGACGGTGCGCGCCAAGCACTTCGCCGACGAGCGCTACGCGGTGGAGCCGCTGACCCCGTGGCAGCCGGAATCGGCCGTCCCGCCCGCGCGCACGGTCCTGCCGCCGCTGCTCAAGGGCTACCTGCGGCTGGGCGCGTGGGTGTGCGGGCGGCCCGCGCTGGACGCGGACTTCGGCGTGGCCGACTTCTTCGTGCTGCTCGGGCTCAAGCACGTCGACCAGCGCTACCTGAAGTTCTTCCTGGGGGTGTAGCGGTGCACCCGTACATGCCGCTGTCGCCGTGCGGGCCGCACTGCATCGACGGCGGTGAGCCGACCGTGGGCCGCGTCCGCGCCGGGCTGCGGCTCGCGGCCGCGATCGGGGTGGTGCTGTGCGCGTTCCTGGTGCTGCCGCTGCTGCCGCTGGTCGGGCGGCGCGGCCGGGAGCTGGCGGCCCGGCTGGTCTTCCGCGGGCTGCTGGGCGCGTTCGGGGTCACCCTGACCGCCTCCGGCGCGCTGCCCCGCTCGGCCGGGCGCGGGGTGCTGGTGGTCACCAACCACATCTCCTGGCTCGACGTGGCCGCGCTCAACGCCGTGCGCCCGATGCGCGCGATGGCCAAGACCGACGTGCGGTCCTGGCCGGTGCTGGGCACGCTCATCGCCCGGGCTGGGACGGTGTTCCTCGACCGCGGGAGCCTGCGGAAGCTGCCCGCCGCGGTCGACGAGCTGGCCGGGGTGCTGCGCGGGGGCTCGATGGTCTACGTCTGCCCGGAGGGCACCACCTGGTGCGGCCGGGGGATGGGCCGGTTCCGCCCCGCGCTGTTCCAGGCCGCCCTGGACGCCGGTGTGCCCGTCCGCCCGGTCGCGCTGCGCTACCACCTGCCGGGCGGCCGGGAGACGACCGCGCCCGCGTTCATCGGCGACGAGACGATCCTGGACTCGGTGCTGCGGGTCGCCCGGCTCCGCGGCCTGCACGTCGACCTGCGGGTCTGCGCCGAGATCGCGCCGGGCCGCGCCGGCGACCGGCGCAGCCTGGCCGCGCTGGCCGAGGCGGCGATGAACACCGCCCTGGGGCTGCGCGTGACCATCCCGGCGCCGCGGAGGGGCTGGACCTCCACCGCGCTGGAGCATGCACCATGGGCCGGTGACCACCGAAGCTGAGGTTCCCTCGGGGAACGCGCTCTGGAGCGGGACGAACCGCGCCACCACCATCGGCATCCTGCTCCTGATCACCATCGGCGCCTTCGAGCACCTGGGCGTCAGCACGGCCATGCCCCGGATGCTCGCCGAACTCGACGGCGGGCACCTCTACTCCTGGCCGTTCACCGCGTTCCTGGCCGCCAGCGTCATCTCCACCGTGCTCGCCGGGCGCGTCGCCGACCGGGTGGGCCCGCGGCCGGTGCTGCTGGTGGGGCCCGCGCTGTTCCTGGTCGGCTTGGTGGTCGCGGGCACCGCGTCGGACATGGCGGTGCTGCTGGCGGCGCGCTTCCTGCAGGGCATGGGCCTGGGCGCCGAGGCGGTGGCGATCTACGTGCTGATCGCGATGGTGTACCCCGAGCACCTGCGGCCGCGGATGTTCGGCCTGCTGGCCGCGGCGTGGGTGGTGCCATCGATCCTCGGGCCGACGGCGGCGGGCGTGCTGACCGAGCTGGTGGGCTGGCGCTGGGTGTTCCTCGGCCTGGCCCCGCTGGCCCTGCTGGGCGTGCTGCTGCTGATCCCGACCCTGCGCGGCCTGCCCGCGGCCGCGTCCGCCGGACCCGGCCGCCGCGGGCTGCCGCTGGCCGCGGTCGCGGCCGGGACCGGCATCGCGGCGCTGACCTGGGCGGTACAGCACTCGGTGTGGTGGTTGGGCCTGATCGGGGTCGCGCTGCTCGCCCCGGCGCTGCGGGTGCTGCTGCCCGCGGGCACCCTGCGCGGCCGTCCCGGCCTGCCCAGGGTCATCCTCGCGCGCGGGTTGTTCGCGGGGGCGTTCTTCGGGGTCGAGGCGTTCGTGCCGCTGACGCTGACCGCGGTGCACGGCTACTCGCCGGTGCAGGCGGGCCTTCCGTTGACGGTCGGGGCGCTGGGCTGGTCGGCCGCCTCGTGGTGGCAGGGGCGGGCGACCCTCCAGCGCTCGGTGCTGATCCGCACCGGGTTCGCCTTCCTGGCGGTCGGGCTCGCGGGCATGGCGCTCATCGCCCCGGACTGGTCGCTGGCCTGGACGGCGCCGCTGTGGTGGGCCGTCGCAGGCGCGGGCATGGGCATGGCCTTCCCCGCGATCAGCGTGCTGGCCCTGCACTACGCGGCGCCGGGCGAGCGCGGCTTCGCCTCCTCGGCGCTGCAGGTCTCCGACATGGTCTTCTGCGCCGTCATGGTCGGCGCGGGCGGCGTCCTGCTGGCGGCGCTGGCCTCGACCGCCGCGCCCACCCAGGCGGTACTCGTGCTCGACCTGGCGATGGCGGGCGTGGCCGTCCTCGGGCTGCTCCTCTTCGCCCGGGTGCGCGACGAGTGACCGGGGAACAACGGCGCGTGCACCGCGGTTGGAAGGAGGGTGCTGAGCCCCATGCCCGCGACGGCCCTGGTTACGCTGGTGGTGCGATGACCTACCTCGACCACGCGGCCACCACGCCGATGCTCCCCGAGGCGGTGGCCGCGCTGACCGGCGCGCTGTCCACCGTTGGCAACGCCTCATCCCTGCACACCTCCGGCAGGCGCGCCCGCAGGGCCGTCGAGGAGGCCAGGGAGTCCATCGCCGCGTCGCTGGGCGCGCGGCCCAGCGAGGTGGTCTTCACCTCCGGCGGCACCGAGGCCGACAACCTCGCCGTCAAGGGCGTGCACTGGGCCCGCACCGGCAAGTCCCGGGTGCTGGTCAGCGCCGTGGAGCACCACGCCGTGCTGGACGCCGCCGAGTGGCTGCGCGAGCACGCGGGCGCCGAGGTGACCCACCTGGAGGTCGACGACTTCGGCCGGGTGCACGACGACACCCTGCGCGCGGCCATCGCCGAGAACCCCGACGACGTGAGCCTGGTCAGCGTCATGTGGGCCAACAACGAGGTCGGCACGGTCAACCCGGTCCGCGAGCTGGCCGAGACCTGCGCGGAGTTCGGCATCCCGTTCCACACCGACGCCGTGCAGGCCGTCGGCGCGCTGCCGGTGGACTTCACCGCCACCGGGGCAGGCGCGCTGGCGCTGTCCGGGCACAAGGTCGGCGGGCCCTACGGCGTGGGCGCGCTGCTGCTCAGCCGCGACGTGCGGTGCGTGCCGCTGGCCCACGGCGGCGGGCAGGAGCGCGACGTGCGCTCGGGCACCCTCGACGTCCCGGCCATCGTGGCGATGGCCGAGGCCATCCGGGTCGCCGTCGCCGAGCGCGAGACCCGCGCCCGCCAGCTCGCCGAGCTGCGCGACGAGCTGGTCCGCCGGGTCAGGGCCGCGGTGCCGACCGCGGTCTACAACGGCGACCCCGGGCACACCGCGATGGACGGCGGCCCGTCCCGCCTGCCCGGCAACGCCCACTTCACCTTCCCCGGCTGCGAGGGCGACAGCCTGCTGATGCTGCTCGACGCCCGGGGCATCGAGTGCTCGACCGGCTCGGCCTGCACCGCGGGCGTCGCCCAGCCCAGCCACGTGCTGCTGGGCATGGGCGTGGACCCCAAGCTGGCCCGCGGCTCGCTGCGCTTCTCCCTCGGGCACACCTCGACCCGCCAGGACGTCGACGCCCTCGTGGCCGCCATCGGGCCGGTCGTCGAGCGCGCCCAGTCCGCGGGCCTGGCCGGATTGCGGCGCGGCTGATGCGCGTGCTGGCCGCCATGAGCGGCGGGGTGGACTCGGCGGTGGCCGCGGCGCGCGCGGTCGACGCCGGGCACGACGTGGTGGGGGTGCACCTGGCGCTCTCGGCCAAGCCGGGCACGCTGCGCACCGGCTCCCGCGGCTGCTGCACCGTCGAGGACGCCCACGACGCCCGCCGCGCCGCCGACATCCTCGGCATCCCGTTCTACGTGTGGGACTTCGCCGAGCGGTTCACCGAAGAGGTCATCGAGGACTTCGTCGCCGAGTACGCCGCGGGCCGCACGCCCAACCCGTGCCTGAAGTGCAACGAGCGCATCAAGTTCGAGGCGCTGCTGGACAAGGCGATCGCCCTGGGCTTCGACGCGGTCTGCACCGGGCACTACGCCCGGCTCTCCGACGGCACGCTGCGCCGGGCCAAGGACGCGGCCAAGGACCAGTCCTACGTGCTCGCCTCGCTGACGCCCCAGCAGCTGCGGCACGCGATGTTCCCGGTCGGCGACACCACCAAGGACGGGATCCGCGCCGAGGCCGCCGCCCGCGACCTCGCCGTCGCCGACAAGCCTGACAGCTACGACATCTGCTTCATCCCCAACGGCGACACCCGGGCCTTCCTGGAGTCGCGCATCGGGACCAAGCCGGGGCAGCTCGTCGACGCCGAGACCGGCGCGGTGCTCGGCGTCCACACCGGCGTGCACGGGTTCACCGTCGGCCAGCGCCACGGCCTGGGCATCGACCGGCCCGCCCCGGACGGCAGGCCGCGGTACGTGCTGTCGCTGGAGCCGGTCGACGGGACCGTCCGGGTGGGACCGGCCGACCGCCTCGCGGTGCGCGAGATCGTGGCCGACCGGGCGGTGTGGCCGCACGACCGGCCGCTGTCGGGGGTCGTGGAGTGCGTCGCCCAGGTCCGCGCGCACGGCGGCACCAGCCCGGCCACCGCCGAGGTCCGGGATGGACGGCTGGTGGTGCGCCCGAGCGGCGACCTGCGCGGTGTCGCGCCAGGACAGGCGGTCGTCCTGTACCGACCGGACGCCGACGGCGATGTGGTGCTCGGCAGCGCGACCATCCGCGCCACCAGCTGACCGGCTTCGCAGACCGGCACTAGTTGATCACTGTCCGACACTGCTGATCGGGTGAGGCTCACTCACCAGTTCTACGCAGCGTCACCGCCCCCACCCCACGGTGATTCCGCGTCGTCCCGTTACGCAGGAATTATGGAGAGCGACGTATCTGGGGGACCGCTGGATGCTCTACTACCAACGGCACACACCACCTCCTTGAGCACCACGGACTGTCACGAAGGGTGGGGCGATGGTGACGATGGGACCGCACGCCGGACCGAGCGTCGATGAGGACTGCCCGCCGGGCGAGGGGACCAGGCTCCCGGTCGGCCCGGCGGTGGCGCTGCTGGAGCGCCACCGGGCGCGGATCCTCGACCCGGCCTCGGCGCTGGCCGGTCCGGACGGCGCCAAGCCCGCGTCCACCCTCTACCGCGGCGACACCCTGCTGGTGCCGCTGCGCGTGGTGCGCGACGAGGCGGCCTTCGCCCGGCTCAACGAGGCCATCGCGCCCATCGGCGCCGTGCTGGAACCGGTGGTGCCGACGACCAAGCGCTGGGCGGAGCTGCTGCCCAGCCTCTCCGGCGACCTGCCGGTCTCCACGCTGGTGCGGCTGACCGAGGACTCCATCCTCGACCAGCTGCCCGACCCGTGGGCCCTGCTGGTCCGGCTGCGCCGCAAGCTCGGCGCGGTGCAGACGCGGGGGATCGGACTGGAGCACCTGGCGGGGGCGGCATCGGTGGAACTGCAGGGGACGCCCTTCGGGCACGGCCAGCCGTTCGGGCACGGGCAGCCCTTCGGCCACGGGCAGCCGTTCGGGCACGGCCAGGGCGGCCCGGCCGGGCTGCCGCTGGCCACCGGCAGCCGCAACCCGGTCCGGCTGTTCATGCCGCGCCCCGCCCGCCGCGCCGCCGCCGCACTCGGCGCGGGCAGGCGGCCGGTGGTCGCGGTGCTCGACACCGGCATCGGCGAGCACCCGTGGCTGCCCGTCGGCGACCGCACCGAGGACCCGGTGGTGGAGATCGCCCCGGACTTCCAGCAGCTGCTCGCCGACTCCGAGGCCGCGCTGGCCGCCGCCAGCGGGCACCAGCCGGGCCCGTCGCTGGCCTCGCCCAACGACCAGCGCGACGTCGTGCAGCCGCTGCTGGGCCTGACCGACTCGCACAGCGGGCACGGCACGTTCGTCACCGGCCTGGTGCACCAGAACTGCCCGGACGCCCGCATCCTGTCGCTGCGCGTGCTGCACACCGACGGCGTGACCACCGACCGCATCGTGCTGCTGGCCCTGGAGTGGCTGCGCCTGCGGATCGAGGCCGCGCTCGCCGACGGCGAGCCGGAGAAGCTGGTCGACGTGGTGTCGCTGTCGCTGGGCTTCTACCCGGAGGCCGACGACACCCAGACCGGCTACCTGCTGGCCGAGGCCGTGCGCAAGCTGACCGACCTCGGCGTCGCGGTGGTGGCCGCGGCGGGCAACGACGCCACGGCCCGCCCGTTCGTCCCCGCCGCGCACGCGCTCAACGCCGACGGCAGCAACAACGGCAACGAGCTGCTGGTCGCCGTCGGCGCGCTCAACGCATCCGGCCGGACGGTCGCGGCGTTCAGCAACGACGCCGACTGGGTCACCCGCTGGGCCCCGGGCAACGCCCTGGTCTCCACCGTCCCGCTCTGGCAGGGCGCGGTGACCGGCTCGCTGGAGCTGGCCAACGGCGGCCACATCCGCTCCGGCCCGGACAGCGACGACCTGACCACCGGCTTCGCGGTGTGGGCCGGGACGTCCTTCGCCACCCCGGTGATCGCGGGCATGCTGGCCGGGCAGCTGGCCGACCGGCCCGACCCCGCCGAGGTCTGCGACCGCCCCGCGCGGGCCGCCGCCGCCCTCGCCGAGGTCGACGCCCAGCTCACCGACCTGGGCTGGCGGCGCTGATCGCCCGGGCTGCTTGGGATTGCTGAGCAGTAGTCCGTACTGTGATGATCTGTGGCCAGCGAGCGTGAGCGGGTTCTGCGCCGGGCCCGGCGTTTCCAGGACCGGGCTCGGCAGGCGGTCTACGCCTACCGCTTCGCCGACGCCCGCACGGCGCTGAAAGCCGCCATCGCGGTCCTGGACACCGTCGACCACACCGGCGACCCCGACCTGATCACCGTTCGGGTGCGCGTCCTGGTCAGCCTCGCCTACTCCGACGCGGAGGGGGCGGGCACGGGCATGGACGCCCTCGACGCCGCCGAGCGCCTGCTCGACCAGATCCCGCCCGGCCCGCGGCAGCGGGAGCTGCGCGGACTGGTCGAGCAGCAGCGCGGCTTCCTGCTCATCCGGGCGGGCCGCGGCGACGAGGGCATGCGCCTGCTCGACTCGGCCGTCCAGCACCTGGAGACCGTGCTGGAGCTGGGGATCGGCGACCCGGACGTGCTCGCCGGGCTGCACGTCAACCGCAGCCTGGTCTTCATCGAGCGGGCCGACACCGCGGGCGCGGTCGCCGAGCTGCGGCGCAGCGTCGAGCTGGCCGAGCGCTACGACCTCAACCTGGTGGGCATCAAGGCCCGGCACAACATCGGCTACATCGCCTACATGAGCGGCGACCTGCCCACCGCGCTGCGGGACTTCGAGCGGGCGGCGCGCGAGTGCCTGGCGCACGCGCCCAGCCTGGTGCCGGTGGTGCGGCTGGACCAGGCCAGGGCGCTGCTGGCCGCCGGGCTGCCGCAGGAGGCCGCCCGGCACCTGGAGGACGCGCTGCCGCTGCTGCGCAAGCAGCGCGCGGGCCAGGACGCCGCCGAGGTCGAGGTGACGCTGGCGGCCTCGGCGCTGCTGGAGGACCGGGTCCGCGACGCGCGCCGCTGGGCGCGCTCGGCCGAGCGGCGGTTCATCCGGCGGGGCAACCAGCGGTGGGCGGCGGTGGCGGCGCTGGCCGGGCTGCGGGCGGAGACGGCCGAGGCGCTGGGCGCCGACCGGGTGCCCGCCGCGCTGCCCGCGGTGGCGGTGAAGCTGGCCGAGGAGCTGCGCGGGCTGGGCCTGGTCGACGAGACCGCGCTGGCGCTCATGCTGGCCGTGCGGCTGGAGCTGCGCCGCGGCGACCGGGAGGCGGCGCGGGCGCTGCTGGCCCAGGTGCCGCGCCCGCGGCCGACGACGCCGGTCGACCACCGGATGCTGCTGCGGCTGTGCCGGGCCGAGCTGGCCGTGGCCGACGGCAACCGGCGCCGGGCGCTGGCCGAGGCCAGGAGCGGGCTGACCGAGCTGGGCACCGCGCGCGACCGGATGGGCGGGCTGGACCTGGTCTGCGGCACAGCGGTGCACGGCCGCCAGCTCGGCGAGCTGGCGATCCGGCTGACCCTGCGCGGCAGGCCGCGGGCGCTCTACGACTGGCTGGAGCGCACCCGCGCCCAGGTGTACCGCTACGAGCCGCTGCCGGAGATCGACGACCCGCGCATCGCCCAGACCGCGGCCGAGCTGCGCCGCACCCGGCGGGAGGCGCAGCTGGCCCGGCTGTCCGGGCGGCCTGCGGCGCGGCTGGAGAAGCAGACCGCGGCGCTGGAGCGCGAGGTCGTGCGGCTGGGCTGGTACGCCAGCCCGTGGGGCAGGCCGCGACCGGTGGCCGGGCTGGACGAGGTGGCCGCCGCGCTGGGCTCGACCGCGCTGGTGGAGTTCGCCTCCTCCGGCGGCGACCTGGTCGCCGTCGTCGTCGCCGACGGGGTGACCCGGCTGGTCCGCCTCGGCCCGATGGCCGAGGCCGCGGAGTGGGCGGCCCGGCTCTACAACGACCTCAACGCGCTGGCCCCGGACGTGCTGCCGCCGCCGATCGCCGCGGTGGTGCGCGATTGCGCGGTGCGCAGCGCGGCCCGGCTGGACGAGCTGCTGGTGCGGCCGCTGCTGCCGGTCATCGGCGACCGCGACCTGGTGGTGGTCCCGACCGGCGAGCTGTACGCGGTGCAGTGGGGCAGCCTGCCGTCGCTGGTCGGTCGCCCGGTCGTGGTCGCCCCCTCGGCGACGGCGTGGCACACCGCGGCGACGGCGGCAGGCCCGCCCTCGGGCCGGGTGCTGCTGGCCCGCGGCCCCAACCTGACCGGCCGCGTCGCCGAAGGCGAGTCCCTGCGCGGCATCTACCCCGGCGCCGTGGACCTCGACGGCGACCACGCGACCGTCGCCGAGGTCCTCGCCGCCCTCGACGGCGCCGACCTGGCCCACGTCGCCGCCCACGGCGAACACGAATCCACCAACGCCCTGTTCTCCCAGCTCGACCTCGCCGACGGCCCCCTGTTCGCCTACGAGGTCGCCCGCCTCCCCCGCCCCCCGCGCCAGGTGGTCCTCGCCGCCTGCGAATTGGCCCTGAGCTACGTCCGCCCCGGCGACGAAGCCCTCGGCTACGCAGGCGCCCTCCTGGCCGCAGGCGTCCCCACCGTCATCGCCGCCACCAGCCGCGTCGGCGACGAAGCCGCAGCCACCGCCATGGTCGACTACCACCAGCGCCTCCGCGCAGGCCACCCACCCGCCCGCGCCCTGGCCGAGTCCGTAGCCGTAGACCCATACCGCCGCCCCTTCGTCTGCCTGGGCGCAGGCTGACAGCCGCAGTCGCGTCGGCGGACCACCAGCGTTGCCTGCCGAGCCGCGGAATGGTGGGGGCGGATTGGCGCAATGCGGGCGGAACGGCCGTAGACAGCGGTTCTGGTCCTACTTACGATCACGCCACTGTGTTGTGAACCACATCTGGTGAAGAGGCGGCGCGATGAGCTCTCCGGAGACCCTCTGCTCGGCGTTCCAGGACACGGCGGCTCGGGAGCCCGATGCGGTGGCGTTGCGGTCTCCCGGGGGTGCGGTGTCGTTGACGTGGCGCGACTACGCCGAGCGCGTGCAGGTCGTCGCGGCGGGGTTGGCGGGGCTGGGGGTCGGGCGGGGGGACGCGGTGGGGATCATGCTGGCCAACCGGCCGGAGTTCCACGTCGTCGACACCGCGGCGCTGCACCTGGGGGCGGTGCCCTTCAGCGTCTACAACACCCTCTCCGCCGAGCAGCTCGCCTACGTCTTCGAGAACGCGGGCAACTCCGTGGTCATCACCGAGGAGCAGTTCCTGCCGGTGATCCGCGCCTGCGGGGCCGAGTTGACCGTCATCTGCCTGGAGCCGGGCGTCGAGGGCACCACCGCGCTGGACGAGCTGGTTGGGGCCGAGGACTTCGACTTCGCCGCCACCTGGCAGGCCGTCGACCCGGAGGACCTGGCCACCATCATCTACACCTCCGGCACCACCGGCCCGCCCAAGGGCGTCGAGCTGACCCACCGCAACGTGCTCGCCGTCGCCGACGCGGTGAAGCACACCTTCCACGCCCAGCGCGGCGACCGGGTGCTGTCGTTCCTGCCGTCGGCGCACATCGCCGACCGGGTGGTCGCGCACTACACCTCGATCCTGTTCGGCACGGTCGTCACCTCCGTCGCCGACGCCAAGCAGCTGGCGGCGGGGCTGGCCGACTGCCGCCCGCACATCTTCTTCGCCGTGCCGCGGGTGTGGCAGAAGTTCAAGCTCGCCGTCGACAGCGCGCTGTCCGCCGAGCCGGAGAAGAAGCGCAAGATCGCCGAGTGGGCCATCCGCACCGGCATCAAGCACGCCACGCTGTCGGTCGCGGGCAAGCCCATCACCCGCGCGCTCAAGCTCCAGCACACGCTGGCCGACAAGCTCGTGCTGGCCAAGCTCCGCGACAAGCTCGGCCTGGACCGCTGCCGGGTCGCGGTCTCCGGCGCGGCGGCGATCCCGCTGGACACGCTGGAGTTCTTCTGGGGCCTGGGCGTGCCGATGTACGAGGTGTGGGGGATGTCCGAGACCGCGGGCCTGGGCACGTCCTGCCGCGCGGGCCGCGTCAAGCTCGGCACCGTCGGGACCGCGGTGCACGGCGCCGAGGTCGTGGTGGCCGAGGACGGCGAGCTGCTGATCCGCTCGCCCTCCAACATGCGCGGCTACCGCGGCGACCCGCAGCGCACGGCCGAGACCGTCGACGCCGACGGCTGGGTGCACACCGGCGACATCGGCACCGTCGACGCCGACGGCTACGTGTCCATCGTGGACCGCAAGAAGGAGCTGATCATCAACTCCTCGGGCAAGAACATGTCGCCGACCAACATCGAGAACGCGGTGAAGGCGGCCAGCTCGGTCATCGGCCAGGTGGTGGCCATCGGCGACGACCGCCCGTTCGTCACCGCGCTGGTCGTGCTCGACGCCGACGCCGCCACCGGCCTGGCCGCCCAGTACGGCATCGCCGACGGCCCGGCCGCGGTCGCCGAGCACGACGGCATCCGCGAGCTGGTGGCCGGGGCCGTGCGCGCGGGCAACGCCCGGCTGGCCAGGGTCGAGCAGATCAAGCGCTTCCGCATCCTGCCCGCGGCCTGGGAGCCCGGCGGCGACGAGCTGACCCCGACGCTGAAGCTGCGGCGCAAGCCCATCGCCCGCAAGTACACCCACGAGATCGACGACCTCTACGCCGAGTCCCCGAGCCCGGCGACGATCAGCGTCTGACCGGGAAGCGCACCACCGCGTAGCCGGTGGCGACCGCGGCGAGGCCGAACACCGCCAGACCCGGGATCGCCACCGGCAGCGGCGCGCCGGTCAGCACCGGCGCGACCGCCAGCACCTGCCCCATCGCCCCCACCTGGACGACCCGCAGCCGCGCCAGGGGCGTCCAGCGGCTCAGGTCCAGCAGCACGGCCAGCACGGGCAGCACCGGGGCCGCCCACGGCAGCGACCCGGCGTCCACCAGCGCGGTCACCGCGATCACCGCCAGCGCGGTGATGACCGCGAACCGCGTGTGCGCGCGCATGCCCTCCAGCATGCCAGCCGCGGCGGCAACCCGTTCAACATCACTATTCACGGCATGTATACACTCGGTCGCCTTCCGGTTCCTGGGGGTGGCCAGTGCTCAACCCGATCCGCGCGGCCGCGGCCGCCGTGCTCCTCCTCGCCGCGGGCTGCACCGCGGGCGGCCCCGCCGAGCCGCCGCCGCAGCTCGCCGAGCGGGGGACGACCTTCACCACCGCGGAGGTGGGCAAGCAGGACCTCACCGCCAAGGTGAGCCTGACCGGGAAGGTCGAGCTGAACCCCGTCTACGGCATCGCGGCCCCGGTCGCGGGCGAGATCCGCTACCTCGACGCGCCCGACGCGGGCCCGGTCGCCCGCGCGACCCGGGTCGCCACGATCTGGGCCGACGGGCGGCCCACGCGCATCGAGATCCCGGAGGGGGCCGAGTTCGCCGGGCGGCTCGTCGCCGACCGGGCGCGGGTGAGCGCCGGGATGCCGGTCGTCTCCCTGCGCCACGGCGGCTACGCCGTCACCGCCGACATCGACGGCAAGCAGGCCTACGCGGTCACGCGCGGGATGAAGTCGGTGCGCGCCCAGATCGAGGGCGGGCCGGGGCCCTTCGCCTGCAAGACCCTGGGCACCATCGCCGCCCTGCCGCCGGGCACGGTCCCCGAGCCGCCCGCCCCGCCCACGCCCGAGGTCGATCCGAGCGCGCCGCCGCCGATGCCGGGGCCGACCTCCGCGCAGCCGGAACCCTCCGAGCCCACCGGCATGCGGCTGGTGTGCACCGCACCTGCGGGCACCACGCTGATCAACGGCGCGGCCGCCACCATCGAGGTCGTCACCGCCCACGCCAAGAACGTGATCGTCGCCCCGGTCGAGGCCGTCGCGGGCACGCAGGGCAAGGGCCAGGTCGACGTGATCGGGCCGGGCGGCGAGCGCGTGACCACGCCGGTGGAGCTGGGGCTGACCGACGGCGCGGTGGTGGAGATCAGGTCCGGGCTCAAGGGCACCGAGACGCTGGCCGTGCCCGGGCCGACCATCGCGGCCCCGGAGCCCTCCTTCGGCCCGGGCGGGCCGTGATGACCGCGCTCCTGGAATTGTCCGGCATCGCCAAGGTCCTCACCGGGCAGGGCGAGCCGCGGCCGATCCTCACCGGCGTGGACCTGACCGTCCACAGCGGCCAGAGCGTCGCCATCCTCGGCCGGTCCGGGTCGGGCAAGAGCACGCTGCTGAGCCTCATCGGCCTGTTCGACCGCCCCGACGCCGGGCGCTACCTGCTCGCGGGCGAGGACATCACCCGCGTCGCCGAGCGGCGGGCCGCGCGGCTGCGCAGCGAGCGGTTCGGCTTCGTGTTCCAGCGGTTCTTCCTGCTCAAGCACCTCACCGCCGCCCAGAACGTGGCGATGGCGCTGGTCAACGGCCAGGGCTGGCTGCCGCGCCGCAAGCGCCGCGCCACCGTCATGGCCGCCCTGGACCAGCTCGGCATCGCCCACCTCGCCAAGCACAAGCCCGCCCGCCTCTCCGGCGGCGAGCAGCAGCGCGTCGCCATCGCGCGGGCGCTGGTGCGCCGCCCGCAGGTCCTGCTCGCCGACGAGCCCACCGGCGCGCTCGACACCGAGACCGGCTCGCTGGTGATCGACGCCCTGCACGCCACCACCCAGCACGGCTGCGGGCTGGTCCTGGTCACCCACGACCAGGCCCACGCCGCGCGGATGGGCCGCGTGCTGCGACTGGTGGACGGCGCGCTGGTGCCGGAGGTGCGGTGATGCTGTCGGGGAAGCTGCGCTCGGCGCTGGTGATCGGCGGGCAGGGCATCCGGGCGCGCAAGCTGCGGACGTTCCTGTCGATGGTCAGCCTGTTCCTCGGGGTGCTCGCCGTGGTGACCGTGCAGGCAGGCGCGCTGATCGCCGAGCGGGCGGCGCGGGCGGACATCGAGATGCACCAGGGCATCGACGGCACGGTCACCGTCAACCTGCCCGAGCACGCCGACACCGTGCCGGTCACGCTCGACACCGTGCGCGGCGAAGGCGCCGCGGTCGCCCAGACCACCTACCGCGCGGTGGTCGGCGAGCCCGGTGTCGCGCCGGTCAACCCCGGCGGGTCGCCCTTCGACCAGAGCTACGGCGGCGGCGTCGCCTACTACTGCGACCGCTACGGCAACTGCCGGCCGATGGGCGCCGACGAGTCGCAGCCCACCGGGCAGGCCGTCGAGTTCGCGCTCTACGGGCTCACCGGCGACGTCCGCCAGTTCCGGCCGTTCCCCCTGACCTCGGGCCGCTGGCTGGACTTCGCCGGGTCGCCGCTGATGTCGCCGGGGCTGGTGGTCAACGAGGAGCTGGCCAAGGGCCTGGCCCGCCACCAGATTCCCGCCGAGCTGCGCCTGCCCGGCGCCGCGACCAACGCCACGCCGCGCATCATCGGCGTGGTCGACGACGGCAACGGCGTGCCCACCGCCTACGCGCGCGCCGACGAGCTGGCGACCTGGGCCCAGCCGGAGCGCATCGACCACCTGTACGCGGACCCGGCGGCCACGTCGGTGGTGCACGCCCTGAAGTCGCGGCTGACCGCAGCGGGCGCGCCGATGGACCAGTGGTATGAGCAGACCATCAACGCCGACGAGTACGTCGGCGACCAGTTGATGCTCCTGCGGCTGATCTTCCTCGGCATGGCCGCGCTGGTGCTGCTGATCGGCGTCGCCGGAATCCTCAACGTCGGCCTGGCCACGGTGGGGGAGCGCATCGAGGAGTTCGCCCTGCGCCGCGCCGTGGGGACCCCGCGGCTGCTGCTGGCGGGCATCGTCCTGGCCGAGACCATGATCGTCGGCCTGCTCACCGCCGCCGCCGCGATCGGCGTCGGCGTCCTCGGCCTCGAAGCCGCCCGCCGCGTGCTGGCCGACCGCGAACCGCTGCTGGCCGAGGTCGCCTTCCCGTGGGAAGCAGGCCTGGCAGGCGTCATCGCAGGCGTGGCCGCAGGCATCCTCGGCGGCCTCATCCCAGCCGTCCGAGCCGCCCGCATCCCCATCGCCACCGTGATGCGCGCCTAGCGGCTACCAGGACTCCGGGGGCTCGACGAAGGCGCGGCCCAGGTCGCGGGCCAGGGTCATGGCGCGGCGGGTCCAGGCTGGGGTGGCTCCTGCCAGGCCGCAGGTGGGGGTGGGGATGGCGTGGGTGGCCAGGATCGTCCGGGGGAAGCCGAGGCGGTCGGTGAGGTCGAGGGCGGGGGCGGCGACGGCGCGCAGGGATGGCGGGGTCGCGGGGGCGGTGCTGGGGACGGTGCCGAGGAACAGGACCGTCTCGGCCTGCCACGCCTCGCCGAGTTCGTCCAGCGCGGCCTTGTCGAGGTCGAGGGTGGCGTCGAACGCGATGGCGCCCGCACCCGCGGACCGCAGCAGCGAGATCGGGGGGTGCGGGGCGCAGCAGTGGGCGATGACCGGGTTGCCGGACGCCGCGCGTGCCGCGTCCACCACCGCTGCCAAGACCTCCCGGGCCTCCGGTTCGGCGACGGCGGGCACCGTGCCGTAGCCGGACGGGGTCGGCACCGTGCCCGCCAGCACGCCCGGCAGCCCCGGCTCATCGATCTGGACCACGATCGACGCCCCTGTTCGGCGGCGGGCCTCCGCGATGTGCTGGGCCAGGCCCTCGGCGAGGGAGGCGGTCACGTCGCGCAGGGCGCCCGGGTCGGTGAGCACGCGGTGGCCGCGCGGCAGCTCGACGCCGCCGGTCAGCGTCCACGGGCCCGGCGCCTGCACCTTCAGCACCGCAGGCGCGGCCCCGGCCCGCTCGATCGCTTCCTCCACGGCGTCGAGGTCGCGGCGCAGCAGGTCGACCGCGCGGCGGTGGTCGGCGCCGGGGCGGGCGGTGAGCCGGTAGCCCGAGGGCACCACCTCGACGGCGATGTCGACCAGCAGCGCGGCGCCGCGGCCGAGGATGTCGGCGCCCAGGCCGCGCGCGGGCAGCTCGGGCAGGTGCGGGAACTCCGGCAGCTCGCCGAGCACGACGGCGGCGGCCTCGACGGGGTCGCGCCCGGGCAGCGAGCCGATGCCGGTCGCCGCGCCGGTGGGCCAGGGTGCGGTGCTCACCCGGGCAGTTTGGCAGAGTGGCGGCATGGACCAGGTCGCGGCCGCAGCCCAGCGCATCGCCCCCTACATCCGGCGCACCCCGATCCTGCGCGCGGAGGTCGACGGCAGGCCGGTGGTGTTCAAGTTGGAGCACCTCCAGCGCACCGGCTCCTTCAAGCTGCGCGGCGCGCTCAACGCGCTCATCGGCGGCCCTGAGGCCGAGCACGTGGTGACGGCCTCCGGCGGCAACCACGGCGTCGCGGTGGCCACGGCGGCCAAGCTCCTCGGCATCCCCGCGACCGTCTACGTGCCCGAGACCGCGCCCGCGGCGAAGGTCCGCCGGATCGAGGCGGCCGGGGCCAAGCTCATCCGGCTGGGCCGCACCTACGCCGAGGCCAACGCCGCCGCCCAGGCCGAGACCGGCGCCCGCTACCTGTCCGCCTACGACGACCCGCTGGTCATCGCGGGCCAGGGCACCTGCGCCGCCGAGGCCGTTGCCGACGCCCCCGACATCGCGGCGTTCGCCGTCGCCGTGGGCGGCGGCGGGCTGGCCGCGGGCACCGCCATCGGCGGGGGCCGCCCGGTGGTCGCCGTCGAGCCGGAGGGCTGCTGCGCCCTGCACCACGCCCTCGCCGCGGGTCACCCCGTCGACTCCCCGGTCGACTCCATCTCCGCGTCCGCGCTGGGCGCGACCCGCATCGGCGAGCACCCCTTCGCCCTGCTCCGCGACGCCCGCTCGGAGCTGGTCACCGACGCCGCCACCCTGGCCGCCCGCGACCGCCTGTGGGACGAGTTCCGCCTGGCCGTCGAGCCCGCCGCCGCCGTCCCCTTCGCCGCCTGGCTGGCCACCCCGACCGACGCCCTGACCTGCGTCATCCTCTGCGGCGCCAACTCCGACTGGACGCCTACGCCCGCGTGACTCCCACGGGCAGGGCGTCGCCTGCGACCAGGGCGTCGACGTGGGCGTGCAGGACCGAGCGGAACGCGCGGGCCGCGATCGTCGGCGGGGCGTCGCTGCGGTGGGCCAGGGCGACTGTGCGGCGCAGGCCCGGGCCGACCAGGGGCGCTGAGAACAGGCGCGGCCGGTCGGGCAGGACCAGGCTGGGCACGACGGCCACCCCCAGGCCCGCCTCGACGAACCGCAGCACCGCGTCCATCTCGCCGCCCTCGACGGCCAGGCTGGGCTCGAAGCCTGCGGCCAGGCACGCCCGCAGGGTCGTCTCCCGCAGGTCGTAGCCCTGCCGGTACATGACCAGCTGCCGCTCGCGCAGGTCGGTCAGCCGCACCCGCGCGGGCAGCTCGACGGCGGAGGCGACCATCAGGTCCTCGCGCAGAACCGGCGTCGCGTGCAGCGCCGGGTCGACGCCCTGCGGGGGGACGATCACCAGCGCGAGGTCGAGGTCGCCTGCGACCAGGGCGCGGGTCAGGTCCCGCGAGCCGCCCTCCTCGACCTGCAGCCGCACGCCCGGGTGCTCGTCGTGGAAGCGGCGCAGGACGTCGGGCAGCACGCCGACGCACACGCTCGGCGTCGCGCCCAGCCGGATGCGCCCCCGCCGCAGCCCGGCCAGCTCGGCCACCTCCAGCCTGGCGGTGTCCACATCGGACAGGATGCGCTTGGCGATCGGCAGCAGCGCCTCCCCGGCCGGGGTCAGCGCGACGGCCGGGACGCGGGTGAACAGCGGGCTGCCCAGCTCCGCCTCCAGCGCGTGGATCTGCTTGCTCAACGAGGGCTGCGCCACATGCGACAGCCGCGCCGCCCGGGTGAAGTTCCGCGTCTCGGCCACGGCCAGGAAGTACGCGAGCTGCTGCAACGTCATAGCCCGAGGCTATCGAGTCGAGCGGGATCATGTATTGGACGACTGATCGGCCGCGCGCCTAGCGTCGGGGGCATGCTCACGGAATCACCGGTGCGGCAACGGATCCGCACCACTGTGGGCCGCAAAGCCGTGATGGCCGTCACCGGAATCGTGCTCCTCGCCTACGTCGTGGCGCACATGGCTGGCAACCTCAAGGCGTTCGCGGGCCCGGCCTCGATCGACGGCTACGGCCGGTTCCTGCGGGAGTTCCTCGCGCCCGTGCTCGGCCACGGCGGCTTCCTCTGGGTCGTGCGGGTCGTCCTGCTCGCCGCGGTCGTGCTGCACATCGGCGCGGCCGTCTCGCTGACCAGGCAGGCCCGCCGCGCCCGCCCGGTCCGGTACGCGGTCAAGCGCGGCGGGTACGCCGCCCGCACGATGCGCTGGGGCGGGGTGATCATCGCCCTGTTCGTCGTCTACCACATCCTCGACCTGACCGCGGGCGTGGTGAACCCGCACGGCGTGCCCGGCGAGGTCCACGCGAGCCTCGTCGCGGGCTTCAGCCGCTGGTACGTCGTCGCGTTCTACACCCTCGCCGTCGTCGCGCTCGGCTTCCACATCCGCCACGGCATGTGGAGCGCGCTGCGCAGCCTCGGCGCGAAGACCTCGGCCCAGCCCGCCGCGCTCGCCGTCGCGGTGGCCGTCACCGCCGGGTTCCTGTCCGTGCCCTACGCCGTCCTCCTGGGGGTCATCGCATGAGCTACACCGAGGGCACGCCGCTGCGCGACACCCGCGCCCCGGATGGTCCGCTGGAGACCCGCTGGGAGCGGCGCAGGCTGGCCGCGCGCCTGGTCAGCCCGGCCAACCGCCGCCGGATGAGCGTCATCGTGGTCGGCACCGGCCTGGCCGGGGCGTCCGCGGCGGCGACCCTGGCCGAGCTGGGGTACGCCGTGCTGTCCTTCTGCTACCAGGACAGCCCGCGCCGCGCGCACAGCGTCGCCGCCCAAGGCGGGATCAACGCGGCCAAGAACTACGCGGGCGACGGCGACAGCATCGCCCGGCTGTTCCACGACACCATCAAGGGCGGCGACTTCCGCGCCCGCGAGTCCAACGTGTACCGGCTCGCCGAGGTCAGCGGCGCCATCATCGACCACTGCGTGGCCCAGGGCGTCCCGTTCGCCCGCGAGTACGGCGGCCTGCTCGACACCCGCTCCTTCGGCGGCGCGCAGGTCTCCCGGACCTTCTACGCCCGCGGCCAGACCGGCCAGCAGCTCCTCCTGGGCGCGTATCAAGCGCTTGCGCGGCAGATCGACGCCGGGCGCGTGGTCAGCAGGCCGCGCACGGAGATGCTGGACCTCGTCGTCGCCGACGGGCGCGCCCGCGGCGTCGTCGTGCGCGACCTGGTGACCGGCGAGATCGGCACCCACCTCGCCGACGCCGTGGTGCTGGCCACCGGCGGCTACGGCAACGTCTTCCACCTGTCCACCAACGCCAAGGGCAGCAACGCCACCGCGATCTGGCGGGCTCACAAGCGCGGCGCGTGGTTCGCCAACCCGTGCTTCACCCAGATCCACCCCACGTGCATCCCGGTCGGCGGCGACCACCAGTCGAAGCTGACCCTGATGAGCGAGTCGCTGCGCAACGACGGCCGGGTGTGGGTGCCTGCGCGCCCGGGCGACCCGCGTCCGCCGTCGCAGATCCCGGAGGACGAGCGCGACTACTTCCTGGAGCGGCGCTACCCCCGCTTCGGCAACCTCGTCCCGCGCGACATCGCCGCCCGCGCCACCAAGGCGGTCTGCGACGCGGGCCACGGCGTCGGGCGCGGGGTGTACCTCGACTTCGCCGACGCCATCGCCCGGCTCGGCCGCGAGGTCGTCGCCGAGCGGTACGGGAACCTGTTCGAGATGTACCAGCGGATCACCGCCGAGGACCCGTACACCACGCCCATGCGCATCTACCCGGCCGTCCACTACACGATGGGCGGGCTGTGGGTGGACTACGACCTGCAATCCACCATCCCGGGCCTGTTCGTCATCGGCGAGGCCAACTTCTCCGACCACGGCGCCAACCGGCTCGGCGCGAGCGCGCTCATGCAGGGCTTGGCCGACGGCTACTTCGTCCTTCCCGCCGTCATCGGCGACTACCTGGCCGACGGTCCCTTCGGCGAGGTGCCGCGGGCGGCGGCCGAGGCGGCCGAGGAGTCGGTGCGCGCCACCGTGGCCGCCCTGCTCGCCGTGGACGGCGACCGCACGCCCGAGTCCTTCCACCGCGAGCTGGGCAGGCTGATGTGGGATCACTGCGGCATGGAGCGCTCGGCCGACGGCCTGGCCGAAGCCCTCAAGCGCATCCCCGACCTGCGCGCGGAGTTCTGGCGGCGGGTCAAGGTCGTCGGCTCGGGGGACACCCTGAACCAGACCCTCGAACACGCGGGCCGGGTCGCCGACTTCCTGGAGCTGGCCGAGCTGATGTGCCTGGACGCGCTGCACCGCGAGGAGTCCTGCGGCGGCCACTTCCGCGCCGAGAGCCAGACCCCCGACGGCGAGGCCCGCCGCGACGACGCGCGCTTCGCCTACGTCGCGGCCTGGGAGCACACCGGCGGCCCGCCGGTCCTGCACCGCGAAGACCTGGCGTTCACCGCCGTCCAACCGAGCGAGCGGAGCTACCGGTGAAGTACACCCTGCGCATCTGGCGGCAGAGCGGCCCCGACGACCCCGGCGGGCTCGTGGAGTACGCCGTCGACGGCATCACCCCCGACATGTCCTTCCTGGAGATGCTCGACGTGCTCAACGAGCGCCTGCTGCTCGACGGCGAGGAGCCCGTGGCCTTCGACCACGACTGCCGCGAGGGCATCTGCGGCATGTGCGGGCTGATGATCGACGGGACCGCGCACGGCCCGCGGCAGGCCACGACCACCTGCCAGCTGCACATGCGCGAGTTCGACCCGCGCCGCCCGATCACCGTCGAACCGTGGCGGGCCCGCCCGTTCCCGGTGGTCCGCGACCTCGTGGTGGACCGCTCGGCGCTGGACCGGGTGATCGAGTCCGGCGGGCACGTCGGCGTGCGTGCGGGCGCGGCCCCGGACGCGCACGCCGTGCGGGTGCCCAAGCCGGACGCCGACCGGGCGTTCGCCGCGGCGGCCTGCATCGGCTGCGGTGCGTGCGTGGCGGCCTGCCCCAACGGCTCGGCCATGCTGTTCACCGCGGCCAAGGCCGTGCACCTGGGTTCGCTGCCGCCGGGTCAGCCCGAGCGGGGCGCCCGGGCGCTGGCGATGGTGCGCACCCAGGACGACCTCGGCTTCGGCGGCTGCACCCAGGTGGGCGAGTGCGCCTCGGCCTGCCCCAAGGAGATCGGGACCGACGTGATCGCCGCGCTCAACCGCGACGTCCTATGGGGTTAGCGGCTTGCGGGCGGCCAGGCGCTCGACCGTGCCCGCCTTGAGCCGCTGGCTGCGCTCGACCCGCAGCCCGGCCGCCTCGACCAGGGGCAGCGGCCTGCGGGTCTGGTAGTCGCCGATCATCCGCTTGGTGACCTGCTCCAGCAGCCACTGGGCGAAGCGGATCGGGCGGTGGTGGCTGCCCACGTGGTCGAGCAGCAGGAGCAGCCCGCCGGGGCGCAGCACCCGGCGCATCTCGGCGATCGCGGCGCGCTCGTCGGGGAAGCCGCAGAGCCCCAGCGTGCAGACCACGGTGTCGAAGGACCCGTCGGGGAACGGCAGCGCTTGGGCGTCGGCCTCGCGCAGGTCGACCTGCAGGCTGCTCGCGCGGGCCCGCTCGGCGGCGATGGCCAGCATGGCCGGGCTGAAGTCGACCCCGGTCAGCCGCACGCCCGGCGGGTAGTGGGGCAGGTTGCGCCCGGTGCCGACGGCGACCTCCAGCACGTCCCCCGACGCCTGCCCGCACACCCACTCCCGGCCGTCGCCGACCTGCAGCCGCTCCCAGAACGCGATGTCGCGGTCGTAGCGGGCGGCGTAGGCGTCCCACTTGTGTCGCATCCCCCCACACAACCACCCGCGCGGCGGCCGGGCCACGGGAGCCGCCCGGTTGTCGGTGGGTCGGCGTAGCGTGGCGCGCACCACATCGGAGGAGGGGCGATGGCGCAGAAGGTGCTGGTGGCCATTGGGACGCGCAAGGGGCTGTTCCTCGCCTCCGACGACGGCGGGTGGACGGTCACCGGGCCGCACCACGCGATGACCGACGTCTACGCCGTCGCCGTCGACACCCGCCGGGCGGTGCCCAGGATCCTGGCCGGGGTGGCCTCCGAGCACTGGGGCCCGACCGTGGCGACCAGCGACGACCTCGGCGCGACCTGGCAGGAGCCCGACCACGCCCCCGTCGCCTTCCCCGCCGACACGGGCGCGTCGCTGGCCCGCGTCTGGCAGCTCGCGCCGGGACCGGCAGGCCAGCCCGATGTCGTCTACGCGGGCACCGAGCCATCGGCGCTGTTCCGCTCCACCGACGGTGGCCGCACGTTCGAGCTGGTCCGCGGCCTGTGGGAGCACCCGCACCGCAAGGACTGGTTCCCCGGCTTCGGCGGGCAGGCCGTGCACTCGGTCATCCCGCACCCCACCGATCCGGATCACGTCACCGTCGCCATGTCCACCGGCGGCGTCTACCGCACCACCGACGGCGGGGCGTCCTTCGCCCCGAGCAACACCGGCATCAAGGCGTACTTCCTGCCGGACCCGTACCCGGAGTACGGCCAGTGCGTGCACAAGATCGCCCAGCACCCGTCCCGGCCCGACCGGTTCTACGCCCAGAACCACCACGGCGTGTACCGCAGCGACGACGGCGGCGTCACCTGGACCTCGATCGCCGAGGGCCTGCCCTCCGACTTCGGCTTCCCGATCGCGGTCCACCCCCACGACCCCGACACCGCCTACACCTTCCCGCTCACCGCCGACGGCCACCGCTTCCCACCCGACGGCCGCTGCCGCGTCTACCGCACCCGCGACGCAGGCACGACCTGGGAAGCCCTGGCCACGGGCCTCCCCACCACCCCCTACTGGGCCACCGTCCTCCGCGACGCCCTCTGCACCGACGACGCCGACCCCGCAGGCATCTACTTCGGCTCCCGCTCCGGCGACATCTACGGCAGCCGTGACAGCGGCGACACCTGGACCCGCATCGCAGCCAACCTGCCGGACGTGCTGTCGATCAGAGCAGCGGTGGTCTAGATGCCGGTCACCATCCACCTCCCCGGCATCCTCCGCCCCCACGCGGCCAACCAACCCCAACTCCACCTCGCCCCCACCCCCACCCTCGCCACCGCCCTGGACACCCTCGCCCAAACCCACCCCGCCCTAGAACGCCGCCTACGCGACGAACAAGGCACCCTCCGCCGCCACGTCAACTTCTTCATCGACGGCGAGGAATGCCGCCAACTCCAAGGCAAGCACACCCCCTTGCCCCCCAACGCCCAAATCCACATCATCCCCTCCGTAGCAGGCGGCTAGCCCTCCCCACGCACCACCCGACTCGCGCGGTGGAAGTCGGCCAGCCCGGTGGCCCCCAGGCCAGCTCACCCCAGCCAGCCCCGCCGTTCGCCCCGGGGCCACCCACCGGCGGGCTGTCCCTCCCGCCCCTCCACCGCCCCCTCCCACCCTCCGCCGTCCCAGCACGCCAGGTGCGCCGAACCGCCGAGCAACCGCCCACCCCTTTGACAAGATGGCGGGGTGACCGCCGCCGATCGCGCCGCTGCCTTCTGGGCCGCCTGGTATGAGCACCTGCCCACCATCGCCGCCGCCCTCGGGGACGGGGAGCCGCAGCGGGTCGAGGCGTTGCTGTGCGGGTTGGTCGCCGAGGTGCACCCGGATCTGCACTTCGCCATCGAGCGCGGTGAGCGGGCCATCTACGCCCTCGTCGTCTCCGGCCAGGAGGACCCGGCCCTGCGGCCGTTCACCGACGCCTGGAAGGCCGCCGCACCGCCCGACGACGCCATCTGGGAGTTCCACGACTCCGTCCCGCCCGTTCCCGACCCCACCCAGGTGACGGTCAACATCGGCGCCCATCGGCTCTCGCTGGCCGATGTGCGCGTCCACGCCCAGGTCGACGGCGGCGTCGTCGACGTGGCCGTGCACCACCCCCTGCTGGTCGAGCTGACCCCCGAGATGCGCCAGGCCATGACGTTCCTCCCCCTCGACGCCACGCTCGGCGAGCGGGTCGCGGGGGAGCGGTTGCGGCGGGTGGAGACCGCCGAGCAGGAGCCCGCGGAGAGCATCGGGCTGCTGGAGCTGCGCGACCTCGTCCGCGGTCTCGCCGAGGCGAAATAGTCGGTCCCCCTGGCTAGTCTGGGCCGGTGACCAGTGAGAACACGGAGACCACCGACGTCCCCGCCGACGTGCGCGACCGCCATGCCGTGCTGTCGGAGGAGCTGCTCGGCCACCAGTTCCGCTACTACGTCCTCGACGCCCCCACCATCTCCGACGGCGAGTTCGACGCCCTGCTGCGCGAGCTGGCCGAGCTGGAGGAGCGCTACCCGAGCCTGGTCACCCCCGAGTCGCCGACGCAGCGGGTCGGCGGCACCTTCTCCACCGAGTTCGCCGCGCACGACCACCTGGAGCGCATGCTCAGCCTCGACAACGCCTTCGACATCGATGAGCTGGGCGCCTGGGTCGACCGGGTCCGCCGGGAGGCCGCCGACGCGCGCTACCTGTGCGAGCTGAAGATCGACGGGCTCGCGGTCAACCTGCTCTACGAGGACGGCAAGCTCACCCGTGCCCTGACCAGGGGCGATGGCCGCACCGGCGAGGACGTGACCCTCAACGTGCGCACCATGCGCGGGGTCCCCGAGCGCCTCGCGGGCACCGACGAGTTCCCCGTGCCGCGGCTGGTCGAGGTGCGCGGCGAGGTGTTCTTCGAGGTCGAGGACTTCCTGGCGCTCAACGCCCGGCTCGTCGCCGCGGGCAAGCCGCCCTTCGCCAACCCGCGCAACACCGCCGCGGGCTCGCTGCGCCAGAAGGACCCGCGGGTCACCGCGTCGCGCAACCTGCGGCTGATCTGCCACGGCCTGGGCAAGCGCGAGGGCTTCGAGCCCGTCGCCCAGTCCGAGGCGTACCGGGCGCTGGCCGCGTGGGGCCTGCCGGTCTCCGAGCACACCGTCGTCATCGACGACCCCGACCAGCTCGCCGACCACGTCCGCCATTGGGGCGAGCACCGCCACGACAACAGCTACGAGATCGACGGCGTGGTCATCAAGGTCGACCAGGTGGCCCTGCAGCGGCGGCTGGGCAGCACCTCCCGCGCGCCGCGGTGGGCGATCGCCTACAAGTACCCGCCGGAGGAGGCCACGACGACCCTGCTCAACATCGAGGTCAACGTGGGCAGGACGGGCCGGGTGACGCCGTTCGCGGTGATGGAGCCGGTGAAGATCGCGGGCTCGACCGTGGCGATGGCCACCCTGCACAACGCCTCCGAGGTCAAGCGCAAAGGCGTGCTGATCGGCGACCGGGTGGTCATCCGCAAGGCGGGCGACGTCATCCCCGAGGTGCTGGGCCCGGTGGTCGACGCCCGCCCCGCCGACGCCCGCGAGTTCGTGATGCCGACGGAGTGCCCCGTCTGCGGCACGACCCTGCGCCCGGAGAAGGAGGGCGACGCCGACATCCGCTGCCCGAACGCCCGCTCGTGCCCGGCCCAGCTGCGCGAGCGGCTGTTCTACCTGGCCAGCCGGGCTGCGCTGGACATCGAGGGCCTGGGCTACGAGGCCGCGGCCGCCCTGCTGGCCTCCGGCGTCATCACCGACGAGGGCGACCTGTTCGCCGTCGACGCCGACGCCCTGGGCCGCGTCGACCTGTTCCGCACCAAGGCGGGCGGGCTGTCGGCGAACGGGCGCAAGCTGCTGGCGAACCTGGAGCTGGTCAAGGACCGTCCACTCTGGAGGGTCCTGGTGGCGCTGTCGATCCGCCACGTCGGCCCGACCGCCGCCCAGGCGCTGGCCCGCGAGTTCGGCTCGATCGACGCCATCCGCGACGCCGACGAGGAGCGCCTCGCCGCCGCCGAGGGCGTCGGCCCGACCATCGCCGCCGCCGTCAAGGACTGGTTCGCCGTCGACTGGCACGCCGAGGTGGTGGCGAAGTGGCGCGCCGCGGGCGTCCGGATGGCCGAGGACCGCGACGACTCCGTCCCGCGGACGCTGGAGGGCCTCTCGATCGTCGTCACCGGCAGCCTGTCCACCTACTCCCGCGACGAGGCCAAGGAGGCCATCACCGCCCGCGGCGGCAAGGCCTCGGGCTCGGTGTCGAAGAAGACCGCCTTCGTCGTCGTCGGCGACGCCCCCGGCGCCAAGTACGACAAGGCCATCCAGCTCAAGGTCCCCGTCCTCGACGAGGACGGCTTCACCACCCTCCTCACCCGAGGCCCCGAAGCCGCCCGCGCCACCGCCACCATCGGCGACGACTCCCCCGAGGAGCCCCCGGAGCAGCCGCTGCCCGGGTAGGAGCGGTCGCGCCACCTCGGCGAGACCCCGGCAGGACGCCGGGGCTGCGGGTGGGACTCCGCGCCGCGGCGGGCCGGCCCCTAGTCGGGCAGGACGACCGAGACGATGCCCGCCAGGTGGGCCAGGCGGGCGACCTCGGCGGCCCGGAACATGGGCCCGCCGGGGCGGCCGACCAGCAGGACGCGCTCCGGTTTGCCCAGGGGCGTCGCCGCGAGTTCGGTGCCCAGCTCGCGCCAGGTGGCGGGCACCCAGCTCTCCTCGCCGTCGAGGACCGTGGCCCTGGCCAGGGGCATCCACGGCAGGTCGAGCTCCTGGAGCTCGGGCGCGGCCGTCGAGGCCGCCAGCCTGCCAGCGGGGCCGACGACCAGCGCCCAGCCCGCCCGCACGATCTTCGGCACGCCCTCGGTGAACACCGCGAGGCCGCGGGCCGGGTCGGCGGCGACGTCCTCGACCAGCTCCAGTTCGCGGTGGGTGTCGAGGACGCCCGCGTAGGGGCGCACCGCGTCCACCTCGACCCCGGCCACCGACTCCGCCGCCGTGATGAGCACGTCCGGCAGCCTGCCGCTGGGCAGCTCGACCACCAGGTCGTCCACCGCGACACCGCCGACGCGCTCCACCACGTCGACGCTGAGGATGTCGGCCCCGATGGCGCCGAGCGCGGTTGCGACCGCACCCAGCGTGCCAGGGCTGTCCGGGAGCTGGACCCGGATCAGGAAGGACACCTCGAACGCCTCCCGCTGCTGCTTCCTCTTCGGCGCCGGGCTCCCGGCCACCGCCATGCCGACCGCTGATTGTCGCAGACCGCGCGCGACGGGCGTCCACCCCGGACCGCATGCCGGGACGAGAACCGGTTCGAGCCCGCGGCCCGCGCCCAAATAGACTCCGCGGCAAGACCGGACAACGGGAGGTTCGCGCCCAGTGCCCAGCATTTCCCGCGACGAGGTGGCCCACCTCGCCCGCCTGGCCAGGCTGGCCGTCACCGACGCCGAGCTGGACCTCTTCGCAGGCCAGCTCGACCAGATCGTGGGGGCCGTTGCCGCCGTCGGCTCCGTCGCCGACCAGGACATCCCGCCGACCTCGCACGCGGTGCCGCTGACCAACGTGTTCCGGGCCGACGAGGTCCGGCCCGGTCTGACCCAGGCGCAGGCGCTGGCCGCCGCGCCAGCCGCCGAGGACGGCCGCTTCCGCGTGCCGCGCATCCTGGGGGACGAGGCATGATCCGCAAGACGGCCGCCGAGCTGGCCGAACTCATCCGCACCCGCGAGGTCTCCGCCGTCGAGGCGACCCGGGCGCACCTGGACCGCATCGCCGAGGTCGACCCGGCCGTGCACGCCTTCCTGCACGTCGACGCCGAGCGGGCGCTGGCCGCCGCGCAGGCCGTCGACGACGACCTGGCCGCCGGCCGCGAGCCCGCGTCGCCGCTGGCGGGCGTGCCGATCGCGGTCAAGGACGTGCTGACCATGCAGGGCGCGCCGACGACCTGCGGCTCCAAGATCCTCGAAGGCTGGCACCCGCCGTACGACTCGACGGTCGTGCGGCGGCTCCAGGCCGCGGGCCTGGTGGTGCTCGGCAAGACGAACATGGACGAGTTCGCCATGGGCTCCTCCACCGAGAACTCCGCCTACGGCGTGACCCGCAACCCGTGGGACCTCGACCGCGTCCCCGGTGGCTCCGGCGGCGGCTCGTCGGCCGCGCTGGCCGCCTTCGAGGCGCCGCTGGCCATCGGCACCGACACCGGCGGCTCGATCCGCCAGCCCGGCGCGGTCACCGGCACCGTCGGGGTCAAGCCCACCTACGGCACCGTCTCCCGCTACGGCCTCGTCGCCTTCTCCTCGTCGCTGGACCAGGCCGGGCCGTGCGCGCGGACGGTGCTCGACGCCGCGCTGCTGCACGAGGTCATCGCCGGGCACGACCCGCTGGACTCCACCTCCATCGACGCCCCCGTGCCGCCGGTGGTCGAGGCCGTGCGCCAGGGCCAGGGCGGCGACCTGTCCGGCGTGCGGGTCGGCATCGTGACCGAGCTGGGCGGCGAGGGCTACCAGGAGGGCGTGCTCGCGGCCTTCCACGAAGCCGTCGAGCAGCTGCGGGCGCTCGGCGCGCAGATCGTCGAGGTGTCCTGCCCGAGCTTCGACCTCGCGCTGCCCGCCTACTACCTGATCGCGCCCAGCGAGGCGTCCTCGAACCTGGCCCGCTTCGACGCGATGCGCTACGGCCTGCGCACCGGCGACGACAGCACCCGCAGCGCCGAGGACGTCATGTCGCTGACCCGCGAGGCCGGGTTCGGCGCCGAGGTCAAGCGCCGGATCATGCTCGGCACCTACGCGCTGTCGGCGGGCTACTACGACGCCTACTACGGCTCGGCGCAGAAGGTGCGCACGCTGATCACCCGCGACTTCGCCGCCGCGTTCGAGCAGGCCGACGTGCTGATCTCCCCGACCACGCCGACCACGGCGTTCCGCATCGGCGAGCGCGTGGACGACCCGATGGCGATGTACCGGGCGGACCTGTGCACGATCCCGTCGAACATGGCGGGCAACGCCGCGCTGAGCGTCCCGTGTGGACTGGCCGACGGCCTGCCGGTCGGCCTGCAGATCATGTCGCCCGCGCTGGCCGACCACCGCGGGTACCGGGTGGCCGCGGCCTACGAGGCCGCCCGCGACGCCGCCCAGGGCGGCCCCGTCATCCACCGCGTCCCGGAATTGGAGGTCGCCAGCTGATGGCCGACGAGAACAAGATCCGCGGGGCGATCCGCCTCGCCAGCTCGGTGGCCTCCACCACCAACGCGGTGCGGACGTTCAAGACGGCGCGCGAGGAGCGCGACCAGCTCGCGCTGGTCAACGCCATCGCCAGCGTGGTGGTCGCCATCACCGCGATCCTGCTGGCCGTGCGGAACCTGCGGAAGGCGGCGAAGTGACCTCCACTGCGGAGCTGATGGACTACGCCGAGGTCGTGGCGCGCTTCGACCCGGTCCTGGGCCTCGAGGTGCACGTCGAGCTGTCGACCGCCACCAAGATGTTCTGCGGCTGCCCGACCGCCTTCGGCGCCGAGCCCAACACCCAGGTGTGCCCGACCTGCCTGGGCCTGCCGGGGTCGCTGCCCGCGCTCAACGGCAAGGCGGTGGAGTCGGCCATCCGCATCGGGCTCGCGCTCAACTGCGAGATCGCCGAGTGGTGCCGGTTCGCCAGGAAGAACTACTTCTACCCGGACATGCCGAAGAACTTCCAGACCTCGCAGTACGACGAGCCGATCGCCTTCAACGGCTACCTGGACGTCACGCTGGAGGACGGCGAGGTCGTGCGCGTGGGCATCGAGCGCGCCCACATGGAGGAGGACACCGGCAAGTCGCTGCACGTGGGCGGGGCCACCGGGCGCATCCACGGCGCGGACTACTCGCTGCTGGACTACAACCGCGCGGGCGTGCCGCTGATCGAGATCGTCACCAAGCCGATCACCGGGACCGGCGAGCGCGCCCCCGAGGTCGCCCGCGCGTACGTGACCGCCCTGCGCGACCTGCTCAAGGCGCTGGACGTCTCCGACGTGCGGATGGACCAGGGCTCGCTGCGCTGCGACGCGAACGTCTCGCTGATGCCCAAGGGCGCGGCCGAGTTCGGCACCCGCACCGAGACCAAGAACGTCAACTCGCTGCGCAGCGTCGAGCGGGCCGTGCGGCACGAGATGACCCGGCAGGCCGCGGTGCTGGCCGCGGGCGGGTCGATCCTGCAGGAGACCCGGCACTTCGACGAGGCGACCGGGCACACCAGCGCGGGCCGCCGCAAGGAGACCTCCGAGGACTACCGCTACTTCCCCGAGCCGGACCTGGTGCCGATCGCGCCGTCGCGCGAGTGGGTGGACGAGCTGCGCGGGACGCTGCCGGAGCTGCCCTGGGAGCGCCGCAAGCGCATCCAGACCGAGTGGGGCCTCTCCGACGCCGAACTGCGCGACCTGGTCAACGTCGGCGCGGTCGACCTGATCGCCGCCACCGCCGACGCGGGCGCGCCCCCGGCCGAGGCGCGGTCGTGGTGGGTGTCGTACCTGGCCCAGCAGGCCAACACGCGCGGCGTGGAGCTGTCCGAGCTGCCGATCACCCCGGCCCAGGTGGCCGCGGTCATCGCCCTGGTCGCCGACGGCACCCTCACCAAGGCCCTGGCCCGCGAGGTGGTCGACGGCGTCCTAGCAGGCGAGGGCGAACCCGCCGAGGTAGTCGAACGCCGCGGCCTGAAGGTCGTCTCCGACGACTCCGCCCTCTACGCCGCAGTGGACGAGGCCCTAACCGCCCAACCCGACGTAGCCGCCAAAATCCGCGACGGCAAACACGCCGCCGCGGGCGCCATCGTCGGCGCAGTGATGAAGGCCACCAAGGGCCAGGCAGACGCCAAGCGCGTCCGAGAACTCATCCTCGAACGCTGCCAGTAACCGACCCCTGAGCAGGGCGCCCCGCAACCCCAGCGGGGCGCCCTGCCCCTTTCCACCGCACCGCCCCACCGCCCCCGCGAAATCGGCCGCCCTCCCCGCCCGCCGCCCCCCACGGAACGGCTGCCACCCTCCCCGACCGCCGCCCGGCAAGGCACCGCCGCCTTCTCACGCAACGCCCCGTTGCCCGCCCTCGGGACGCTCCGCCGACTTCCGCTCGGCATCCGCTGCTGCGGCGAGTTGGCCTGCCGCCCTCTCGCGCAGCGCTCCGCTGTCCCGGCGGGCGCTCAGCGCCCTTTCCGACCGCCATCCCCGCTGCTCCCGGCAGAGGCAACCCTGCCCCCTCCCGCGCAGCGCTCCGCTACCCCGGCGAGGTGCCCCGCCGCATCTCCCGCGCGTGATCGCCCGCGTTCAGGGGTTGAGTACGGCGGTGTTCTGGCAGGCGGTGAGCAGCCAGCGGCCGTTCTCCCTGGCCATGACGTACAGCGGTGTGCCCTCGCCCTGCTCCTCCGCAGGACCCCCAGCGCGCGTGGTGTAGCGCTGGCGGACTTTCACCGCCGCGACATCCGGCCGGATCGCCAGTACGTGGGTGACCTCGTAGTGCGGCGTCAAGCCCGCCATCGCACCCGGTAGCACCTGCCGCGTGAACACGGCGATCTCCTCGCGCCCGGTGAGGAGTCTGCCGTGCGCTGTCGTCCAGATGGCGTCGTGGCGGAACAGGGCGATGAAGTCGTCGACCAGTTCGTGTCGTTGGGCGTGTTCGAGCGCGGCCACGACCTTCTTGATGTCCTCGACATCCGCGGGATCCATGGGTCCACCCTCGTACCTCCAGCGCTGTGGAGGTCAAGGTCAGTCGCGGCCGCTGCCTGCCTGGCCCTGGGGGATGATGACGATGGCGCGGTCGTCGCTGGAGACGGGTTTGCCGCCGCGCTTGTTGACCGTGCCCGCGACCGCCACCGAGTCGTTGACCAGGTCCATGCCCGCGATGCGGCCGTAGCCGTCGGCCTTGTCCATCGTGACCTGGGGTTTCCCGGTGAAGGTGCCGTCCGGGGCGTGGGGGAGGTTCTGCAGGTGGCCCGCGGTGGACATGGCGATCCACAGGGCCTGCGACGTGGTGGCGCAGCCCGCGACGCCCGGTTTGTCCCGCCATGTCCACGCCGGGGTGCCCAGGGGCTTGCCGTACTGGACCTGGTGGACGACGTCGGCCGCAGCGGTGCGGTCGGTGACCCACGTCCGCGAGCCGTCCAGGGCCGCGCAGACGCCGCCCGGGGCGGTCAGGCCCGCCGCGACGATCGGGGAGCGGGGGTCGGGGTTGTCCGGGTGCGGCTTGCCCGCGGCGTCCAGGCGCAGGAGCTTGCCTGCCAGGGACTTGGGGTCGGCGGGCTTGCCCGCGCTGCCCGTGGCCAGCAGGAGGGCGCCGCGGTGGTCCAGGGCCAGCGCGCCCCGGTTGCCCGACGCGCCGCGCGGGATGCCGGTCAGCACCGGCTTGGCCACGTCGCCGGGGGCGATGCGGACCAGGCGGTTGTCCGTCGGCGTGGTGATGTAGGCGAAGACCAGCCGGTCCTCGGCGTACGAGGGGGACAGGGCCAGGCCGGTCAGCCCGCCGTCCGCGGCGGCGTCGACGGCGACCTTGGCGATGAGCCGCGGGGCCGCCCCCTGGCGGACCAGCAGGATGCGGCCGGTCGTGCGCTCGCCGACCAGCGCGGTCGGGTCGCTGCCGTCGCCGGGCATGGCCGCCACGGCGACCGGCGAGTCCAGGCAGGTGGCCAGCACGGCCGGGTCGAAGTCGGTGCAGCCGTCCGGCGGCGGGATGGACTCCGGCCGCTCGCGCTCGCCTGCGCCGCCGCCACCGCCGCCCTCGCCCTGCTCGCGCGGCTCGGGCCCGCCCTGCGGGGTGAGCTGGACCTGCGGCTGCCAGCTCTGCGGGGGCGGCTGCTCGGTGAACGACGCGCACCCGGCCGCGGCCATGACGACGCCGGTGGCCAGCGCAGCGAGGTTCCGGCGTCCCATGTCCCCAGGTTAGGTCGGCGTCCGTGAACCGCGGGTTAGGGTCGGCCCCGTGATTGTTCTGGTTCCCGATGAGCACGGTGTCGAGGCGCTGGGCGCCCTCGACGGGGTGCGGGCGGTGCGCTACCGCTCGCTGGACGAGCTGCCCCCCGAGGCGGCCGACGCGCAGGTGCTGGTCCCCGGCATCGGCGTCCCGCCCGCCTGCGACGTCTACACCCACCTCCCGTCGTTGCGCCTGGTGCAACTGCTGACCGCCGGGGTGGAGGCATGGCTCGGCACGGTGCCCGAGGGGGTGCTGCTGTCCACCTGCCGCGGCGCGCACGGCGGCCCGACGGCCGAGTGGGCGATGACCGCCCTGCTCACCATCTACCGCGAGTTCGGCGAGTTCGCCGCCGCCCAGGCCGAGCGGCGCTGGGCGCCCAAGGTCACCGAGACCCTGCACGGCAAGCGCGTGCTGGTCCTCGGCGCGGGCGACCTCGGCCGCGAGCTGCGCCGCAAGCTGACCGCCTTCGACGCCCACGCCACCCTGGTCGGCACCCGCGCCCGCGACGGCGTGCACGGCCTCGACGAGCTGGCCGACCTGGTCCCCGAGCACGACGCCGTCGTCGTGGTGGTCCCGCTCACCTCGGCCACCCGCGGCATGGTCGACGCCGCGTTCCTGGCCCGGATGCGCGACGGCGCGATCCTGGTCAACGCCGCCCGCGGCCCGGTCGTGGACACCGGCGCGCTGCTGGCCGAACTGCGGTCCGGGCGGCTGCGCGCGGCGCTGGACGTGACCGACCCGGAGCCGCTGCCGCCGGATCATCCACTGTGGTCCGCGCCGGGCCTGCTGCTCACCCCGCACGTCGGCGGGAGCTGCGCCGGGCACCGCAGCCGCGCCTACGGGGTGGTGGCCGAGCAGATCGCCCAGTTCATGGCGGGGGAGCAGCCGAGCAACCTCGTGCGCGGGGAGTACTGATCCCCTAGTCTGCGCGCGTGAGCAGCGACAGCGATTTCTTCCGGCCATCGGAGGCGCAGAGCACCGCCGCCTACCCCAGCCCCTACGACACCGCCGACACGACGGTGCTGTCCCGGCCCGACACCGAGCCGCGCCTGGACCCGCACCGCTGGCACGTCGGGGCGGACCTGGGCCTGTTCGTGCTGCGGGCGGTGCTCGGCGCGCTCGTGCTCGCCCACGGCCTGCAGAAGGTCTTCGGCATCCTCGACGGCCCCGGCATCGAGGGCTTCGCCGCGGTGCTGACGGCCTTCGGCTTCCAGCAGGCCACCCTGCTGGCCTGGATCACCGGGATCACCGAGCTGGTCGCGGGCGCGCTGCTGATCGTCGGCCTGTTCACCCCGGCGGCGGCGTCGGCGGTGCTCGGCATCGTGCTCAGCGCGATCTGGGTGCGGCTGGACGTCGACCTGTTCGTCGGCGGCGTGGAGCTGGAGGTGGTCTACGCGGCGGCGGCGTTCGCGCTGCTGTTCACCGGCGCCGGGCACTTCTCGCTGGACCGCCGGTCGCCGTGGTTCCGCAGGGCGCCCGCGTTCGGGTTCATCTTCCTGGTCCTGTCGCTGGGCCTGACCGCGGTCGCGTTGTTCGTCATGCGGTGAGAAATCGGGCGGGGAGGGCGATCGCGCCCTCCCCGCCCGATTTCACCCGTTCCGGGTCACGCCGTCTCGGTGATCGGCCGGTCCACCCAGGACATCAGGCCGCGCAGCTTGCGGCCGGTCTCCTCGATCGGGTGCTCGGCGCCCTTGCGCTGCAGCTCGGTGTAGTTCGGGCGGCCCGCCTCGTCCTCGGCCACCCACTCGCGGGCGAAGGTGCCGTCCTGGATCTCGCCCAGGATCTTCTGCATCTCCGCCTTCACCGCCGGGGTGATGACCCGCGGCCCGCGGGTCAGGTCGCCGTACTCGGCGGTGTCGGAGACCGAGTAGCGCTGGCGGGCGATGCCGCCCTCGTACATCAGGTCGACGATGAGCTTGAGCTCGTGCAGGACCTCGAAGTAGGCGATCTCCGGGGCGTACCCGGCCTCGGTCAGCACCTCGAACCCGGCCTGGACCAGCGCGGACGCGCCGCCGCAGAGCACGGCCTGCTCGCCGAAGAGGTCGGTCTCGGTCTCCTCGGTGAAGGTCGTCTTGATGACCCCGGCCCGCGCGCCGCCGATGGCCGCGGCGTAGGACAGCGCCAGCGCCTGCGCCCCGCCGGTGGCGTCCTGCTCGACGGCGATGAGGCAGGGCACGCCCTTGCCGTCGACGAACTGGCGGCGCACCAGGTGGCCCGGGCCCTTGGGCGCGACCATCGCCACGTCCACGTTCGCCGGGGGCTTGATGAGGTCGTAGCGGATGTTGAAGCCGTGGCCGAAGAACAGCGCGTCGCCGTCCTTGAGGTTGGGCTCGATGTCGTCGGCGTAGATGAACCGCTGCTTGGTGTCCGGCGCGAGGATCATGATGAGGTCGGCCTCGGCGGACGCCTCGGCCGGGGTGAGCACGCGCAGGCCCTGCTCCTCGGCCTTGGCGCGGCTCTTGGAGCCCTCGGGCAGTCCGATGCGGACGTCCACACCGGAGTCGCGCAGGCTCAGCGCGTGCGCGTGGCCCTGGCTGCCGTAGCCGATGACGGCGACCTTGCGCCCCTGGATGATGCTCAGGTCGGCATCGGCGTCGTAGAAGATCTCGACGGACATGGGGACGGAACTTCCCTTCGTGTGTGAACTAGCGGACCGCGGTCGCGGTGATGGACCGCGGTCCGCGGCCGATGGCGACCATGCCGGACTGGACCATCTCGCGCACCCCGTAGGGCTCCAGCATGCGCAGCAGCGCCTCCAGCTTGTCCGCGGTGCCGGTGGCCTCCACGGTCAGGGCCTCGGGCGAGACGTCGACGACCTTCGCGCGGAACAGCTGCACCGTCTCCAGCACCTGGCTGCGGACGGTGGCGTCGGCGCGCACCTTGACCAGCAGCAGCTCGCGCTGCACCGCGGCGGCGGGCTCCAGCTCCACGATCTTGATCACGTTGACCAGCTTGTTCAGCTGCTTGGTGACCTGCTCCAGCGGCAGGTCCTCGACCGCGACCACGATCGTCATCCGGGAGACCTCCGGGTGCTCGGTCGGGCCGACGGCGAGGGAGTCGATGTTGAACCCGCGCCGGGAGAACAGGCCGGCGACCCGGGCCAGCACGCCCGGCTTGTTCTCCACCAGGACGCTCAGGGTGTGGGTGCTCATGCTCAGTCCTCGTCGAACAGGGGCCGGATGCCGCGCGCGGCCATGATCTCGTTGTTGCCGGTGCCCGCGGCGACCATCGGCCACACCTGGGCGTCCTTGCCGACCACGAAGTCGACCACGACCGGCCGGTCGTTGATCTCCATGGCGCGCTGGATCACCGCGTCGACGTCCTCGCGGGTCTCGCAGCGCAGCCCGGCGCAGCCCAGCGCCTCGGCCAGCAGGGTGAAGTCGGGGATGCGGTGCTTGTGGGTGCCCAGGTCGGTCTGGGAGTAGCGCTCGGCGTAGAACAGGTTCTGCCACTGCCGGACCATGCCCAGGTTGCCGTTGTTGATCACCGCGACCTTGATCGGCGCGCCCTCGATGGCGCAGGTGGCCAGCTCCTGGTTGGTCATCTGGAAGCAGCCGTCGCCGTCGATGGCCCACACGACCTTGTCCGGGCGGCCGAACTTCGCGCCCATCGCCGCGGGCACGGCGTAGCCCATCGTGCCGAGGCCGCCGGAGTTCAGCCAGCTCGCGGGCTTCTCGTACTTGATGAACTGCGCGGCCCACATCTGGTGCTGGCCGACGCCCGCGGTGTAGATCGCGTCCGGACCGGCGATCGCGCCGATGCGCTCGATGACGTACTGCGGCGACAGCGTCCCGTCGGCGGGCCACTCGTAGCCCAGCGGGAACTTCTCCCGCCACGAGTCGAGCGTCTGCCACCACGCGGCCAGGTCGGCCGGGTCCTGGGCGGCCCGCTCGGCGCGCACCGCGGCGATCAGCTCGACCAGGATCTCCTTGCAGTCGCCGACGATCGGCACGTCGGCGCGGCGGTTCTTGGAGATCTCCGCCGGGTCGATGTCGGCGTGCACCACGGCCGCGTCCGGGGCGAAGGTGTCCAGCTTGCCGGTCACCCGGTCGTCGAAGCGGGCGCCGAGGGCGACCAGCAGGTCGGCCCGCTGCAGCGCGCCCACCGCGGGCACCGTGCCGTGCATGCCCGGCATGCCCAGGTGCTGGCGGTGCGAGTCGGGGAAGGCGCCGCGGGCCATCAGCGTGGTGACCACCGGGATGCCGGTCAGCTCGGCCAGCTCCAGCAGCTCGGCCGACGCCTGCGCCTTGAGCACGCCGCCGCCGACGTAGAGCACCGGGCGCTTGGCGGCGTTGATCAGCCGGGCGGCCTCGCGGACCTGCTTGCCGTGCGGGCGGGTGGTCGGGCGGTAGCCGGGCAGGCGCAGCTCCGGCGGCCAGGAGAACGAGGTCATCTCCTGCAGCACGTCCTTGGGGATGTCCACCAGCACCGGGCCCGGCCTGCCCGTCTTGGCCAGGTGGAACGCCTCGGCGATCGTGCGCGGGATCTCGGCGGGGTCGGTGACCAGGAAGTTGTGCTTGGTCACCGGCAGTGTGATGCCGCAGATGTCGGCTTCCTGGAAGGCGTCGGTGCCGATCAGCGCGCGGGTCTGCTGGCCGGTGATGGCCACCACGGGCACCGAGTCCATGTTCGCGTCGGCCAGCGGGGTGACCAGGTTCGTCGCGCCCGGCCCCGAGGTCGCCATGCACACCCCGACCTGCCCGGTGGCCTGCGCGTACCCGGTGGCGGCGTGCCCGGCGCCCTGCTCGTGGCGGACCAGCACGTGGCGCAGCTTCGTGGAGTCCAGCAGCGGGTCGTAGGCCGGGAGGATCGTCCCCCCGGGAATCCCGAACACGACCTCGACGCCGACGGCTTCCAGCGACCGGACGAGCGACTGCGCGCCGGTCACGCGGATGGGCGCGCCCGCTGGCGGGGCGGGCTTGGGACGCGCAGGCGCGGCGCCAGGATTGCCTGCGGCCGGGGTGGGCCGCGAAGTTGCGCTGGTCATCTCTGCCTCGTGGGTAGAAGGAGTCGGGGGCCGGACACGAAAAAACCCCCGTCGACCACCGGTGGGTCGTACGAGGGTCCGCGCGTTCGACGCAGGGATTCGCTTCCGTCAGCGTCGAACGCGCGGCGGAAGTACGAGGATGAACTGCGTCGGCACGGTCGAGACGTTAGAGCGTCCCGTCCAGCGGCGTCAACTCTGCGGGACGGTCCTCTCGCATGATGGACACGACCGGGGGACCACCCCGGACGCGGCGCGACCGGCGGCGGAGTGCACCATGGCCAGGTGTCCGAGCAGCAGCAGATCCCGTCCCGATTGGTCTTCCGCGTGCCGCAGGTCGCCATCCTCGCGGCCTTGCTGGTGGCGGTCTGCGTGACCCCGATGGCGATCGCGCTGCCGGTGCTGGCGCTGCTGTACCTCTTCCCCGCCGGGGCCATCGTCTGGATCGTCCGCACGCGCACCGTGGCCGACGCCACGGGGCTGACCGTGCGGCAGGTCTTCGGGGGCGCCGTGCTGCCCTGGGACGACCTCAAGGGCCTGCTGCTCAGCCCCAAGGGCACGGTGACGGCGCTGCGGAAGGACGACTCCCGCGTGCCGCTGCCGTCGGTGCGCACCCGCCACCTGCCCGCGCTCGCGCTGATCAGCGGCGGGCGCATCAAGGACCCCACCGCCGCCGCGGAGTAACCTGGACGGCACCGTCCTCCACCCGCGGCCCACCAGGCCAGCTCGCTCAAGACCGAACAACACCCTGGAGGAGCCGTGCCAGCGCTGCGCTCCCGCACCACCACCCACGGCCGCAACGCCGCGGGCGCCCGCTCGCTGTGGCGCGCCACCGGCATGACCGACGACGACTTCGGCAAGCCGATCGTGGCCATCGCCAACTCCTACACCCAGTTCGTGCCCGGCCACGTGCACCTGCGCGACCTCGGCGACATCGTGGCCGACGCCATCCGCGCCGCGGGCGGGGTGCCGCGGGAGTTCCACACCATCGCCGTCGACGACGGCATCGCGATGGGCCACGGCGGCATGCTCTACTCGCTGCCGTCGCGGGAGATCATCGCCGACTCGGTGGAGTACATGGTCAACGCCCACCAGGCCGACGCGCTGGTGTGCATCTCCAACTGCGACAAGATCACCCCGGGCATGCTCAACGCCGCGATGCGGCTCAACGTGCCCGCGGTGTTCGTCTCGGGCGGACCGATGGAGGCGGGCAAGGCCGTCGTGGTCGGTGGCGTGGCTCACCCCTCCAGCGACCTCATCACCACGATCGCGGCCTCGGCCAACTCCGCGGTCGACGAGGCCGGGCTGTCGGAGGTGGAGCGCTCGGCCTGCCCGACCTGCGGCTCCTGCTCGGGCATGTTCACCGCGAACTCGATGAACTGCCTGACCGAGGCCCTGGGCCTGTCGCTGCCCGGCAACGGCTCGACCCTGGCCACCCACGCCGCCCGCCGCGACCTGTTCACCCGCGCGGGCACGACGGTCATGGAGCTGTGCAGGCGCTGGTACGGCGAGGACGACGCCACCGCCCTGCCCCGCGGCATCGCCACCCGCGCGGCCTTCGAGAACGCGATGGCCCTGGACGTGGCGATGGGCGGCTCGACCAACACCGTCCTGCACATCCTCGCCGCCGCGCAGGAGGGCGAGATCGACTTCACCCTCGCCGACATCGACGCGGTGTCGCGGCGGGTGCCGTGCCTGAGCAAGGTGTCGCCGAACTCCGACTACCACATGGAGGACGTGCACCGGGCGGGCGGCATCCCGGCCATCCTGGGCGAGCTGCACCGGGCCGGGCTGCTCAACACCGACGTCACCGCCGTGCACAGCCCGTCGCTGGAGCAGTGGCTGTCCACCTGGGACATCCGCTCGGGCTCGCCGTCGCCGGAGGCGCTGGAGCTGTTCCACGCCGCGCCCGGCGGCGTGCGCACCACCCAGGCGTTCTCCACGACCAACCGCTGGTCGTCGCTGGACACCGACGCCGAGGGCGGCTGCATCCGCTCGGTCGCCCACGCCTACACCGCCGACGGCGGCCTGGCGGTGCTGCGCGGCAACCTGGCCGAGGCGGGCGCGGTCATCAAGTCGGCGGGCATCGACGAGGACCTGTTCCGCTTCCAGGGCCCCGCCCGGGTCGTGGAGAGCCAGGAGGAGGCCGTGTCGGTCATCCTCGGCAAGCAGATCCAGCCCGGCGACGTGCTGGTCGTGCGCTACGAGGGCCCGGCAGGCGGCCCCGGCATGCAGGAGATGCTGCACCCGACGGCCTTCCTGAAGGGCGCGGGCCTGGGCAAGAAGTGCGCCCTGATCACCGACGGCCGCTTCTCCGGCGGCTCATCGGGCCTGTCGGTCGGCCACATCTCCCCGGAGGCCGCGGGCGGCGGCGTCATCGCCCTGGTCGAAGACGGCGACCAGATCCTCATCGACGTCCACGAGCGCAAGCTCGAACTCCTCGTCCCCGACGACGTCCTCGCCGAACGCCGAGCGAAGATGCAGGCCAGCGAACGCCCCTGGCAACCCAAAGACCGCACCCGCCCCGTAACCGCCGCCCTCCGCGCCTACGCCCGCCTAACCACCGACGCCTCCACCGGCGCCGTCCGCGACCCTTCGAGGTAGGGAAGAGGGCGTCCCGATCCCCGGGACGCCCTCCACTCGCCGTTCAGGTCCAGGCACTCCGCCACGACCCCCGGGTGCAGGGCGGGCACCCCCTCCCACCAGGAGAGGAACGCCCTGCCCCACCTCCCAGCGGCTCGCCCCCGGCGAAGCGCCCGCCCCAAGGAAGCGCCCGCCCCGGCGAGGCACCTGCCCTGGCGAGGCACCTGCCCTGGCGAGGCACCTGCCCTGGCGAGGCACCTGCCCTGGCGAGGCACCTGCCCTGGCGAGGCACCTGCCCTGGCGAGGCACCTGC
>NZ_JBSGHB010000007.1:159258-222553 GCF_053604195.1 Actinokineospora sp. NPDC004072
GCACCTGCCCCGGCGAGGCACCTGCCCCGGTGAAGCGCCTGCCCCGGTGAAGCGCCTGCCCCGGTGAAGCGCCTGCCCCGGTGAAGCGCCTGCCCTGGCGAGGCACCCGCCCTGGCGAGGCACCCGCCCTGGCGAAGCGCCTGCCCCGGTGAAGCGCCTGCCCCGGCGAGGCACCCGCCCCGCGGCGGGCTTTGCCGTCCTGCCGGTGCCGCATCCCGGCAAGGCACCAGCCCGCGGTGGAGCGGTCCCCTGCTTGCCCTGCCCGTGGGGCTCCTTGCGCGAATGTCCGCCCGGGTGGGGCTGGTTCCTTGCTGCTCCTGCCGGTGAGCGATCGCGGGGAGTGCCCGCCTGTCGCGGGACGGTCCCTTGCCCTGCCGGTGGCTCGTCACAGGGAGATGGCCGCCCAGAGCGGGGCGTCCCTGCTGGGCGGCTCGTCCTGGGAAGGTGTCCCACCTCGCCTTCAACCACGGCCCCCTCCCGCGTCGGCGGCCGCCCGCGGTGGGGCGGTGCCTTGCCGCCCTGCCGGTGGGTTGTCCCGGGAGGTGCCTGCCCGCGACCGGAAGCGCTCTTGCTGCGCCGGCGGGGATCCTCGCCCGGCGAAAGGGGGCGTCCCGCCGTGGTGGGACGCCCCCTTCACCTGCTCCCCGGCCGCATCAGCCGGAGCGCCCTTCTCACCAGCCGAGACCCGTGGACGGGTCGACCGCCAAGGTGGTGGTGGCTGAGGGCGGGACGGCGGGGCAGTGGGTGCCTCGCGGTGGGGTGGTGCCGTCGAGCAGGTAGCGGGTGAGGGCACCAGAAGTGCACGGGCTGCGGTCGTGCACGCCGTGGCCCCAGCCGTCGTACGTGAGCAGGGCGCTGTTGTCGATCTGGCGGGCGACGCTGGTCGCCCACTCGTGCGGGGTCGCCGGGTCGTGGGCGGAGTTCATGAGCAGGACGGTCGGCCCGCCGTTGATGTCCGTGCGGTGCTGGGGGTTGCCGGTGCGGGCGGGCCACTCGGCGCACAGGGAGATCAGGGCCCAGGAGAAGTGGCTGCGCATGGTCGGGGCCTCGCGGTTCATCATCCGCCACGCCGAGGTCCACGCGCCCTGGGAGCCGATGGTGAAGTCGTGGTCGCCGCAGAACGACGCGATCGGCAGCGGGACCAGGTCGGGCTGGGCGGCGACCCGCGGCCCCTCCGCCGACAGATCCCGCAGGGCCGTCGCCAGCTCGGCCCAGCTCGGGAGGTAGAACCCGTCGATGGTCGCGCCGATCAGCTCCATCGGCCCGATCAACGTCGACGGATCACCCGGCGCGTGCAGCTCGCCGCGCACCGAGCGCTCGTAGAGGGACGTGAACACCGCGGAGACGTCCTGCCCGTGCAGCGCGCACGACGCATCCCGCCCGCACCACGCGGCGAACTCGGCGAAGCCGTCCTCCGCGGCCCGCGCCTCGCTGGCGAGGAAACCGCGGGTCGACAGGCTGTGGTCGAACACGCTGTCGAGCACCATCGACCGCACCCGGTGCGGGTAGCGCTCGGCGTACATCTGGCCGGTCAGCGTGCCGTAGGAGATCCCGTACAGGCTGAGCTGCCGCTCACCCAGCGCCGTCCGCAGGGCATCCATGTCGCGGGCGACGCTGGCGGTGTCGACGTGATCGATCAGCGGCCCGGTGTGCTCGCGGCAGCTCTGCCCGAGTCGCTTCGCGTACGCCTTCACCTCCGCGTAGCGGGCGCCCTTGTCCGGGACCATCTCCGGCATGGCCGTGACCACGTCCGCCGCGCACACGACCGGGTGGCTGCGGTTGGTGCCGCGCGGGTCGAAGCTGACGATGTCGAACCGTGAGCTGATCTCGGCGGGCATCCGGCCGCCCGCCAGCACCGCGTTGACCCCGGAGCCGCCCGGCCCGCCCGGCAGGAACATCAGCGTGCCGACGGGGTCGACCGCCTTGCGCCGGGCGACGGCGATCTCGATGGTGCCCCGGTCCGGCCGCGCCCAGTCGATCGGCACGGTCAGCTCGGCGCACTCGACCGCGGCGTCCTCCGGGCACGGCGCCCAGTCCAGGCCGCGGTCGGCGGCGGCTGTCCCCGCGCCTGTCAACCCGATGCCTGCCACCAGCACGGCGACGGCTGCTATTCGCATGGTGTCCTCCCCGCGGATGTGGATCATCCTCGGCACCGAGTATTGCCGCGGCGCGGACCGGGGGAGGGTTCGCCGAGGTCAGCGCGGCGGACCGGGTTTCGCCTAGAAGTCCGGCTCGGCGCGCAGGGTGATCAGGGCGTGCGGGGCGAGGTCGGGGTTGAGGCTCCAGCCCGCGAACCCGCCCCACCGGATCGACTCGCGCAGGTACTCCACCAGCGTGGTGCCCGGTTTGCCCGCGACGCCCAGCAGCGGCGGGTCGGCGAGGTCGCTGGGCAGGGCGATGCGGTGGTCGCCGCCGTCGAGGTTGGCCTTGCCCAGCTCGTCGGGGGCCAGCGGGAAGGCGAAGGCGGTCTGGTCGTCGCAGTGCTCCCACTCGTAGGCCAGGGAGTAGGCGTTGCCCAGGCACAGCGGGTCGGGGAACTCCGGGCCGGGCGGCAGCGACCGGGGGGTGGGCTCGGCGTGGTAGGTCAGGTCGAGCACCGGGCAGTCGCCCGCGAACCACACCTGGCCGACCCGGCGCAGGCAGGCGTCGAGGGCCAGCGGGAGGCCGCCGATCTTCTCGGTGAGGTCGTCGACGAGGGCGTCGTCGTCGGGGGGATCGTGCGGCGGCACCAGCGGGTCGGCGGCGACCCAGCCCAGCTCGGGCAGCGCCGCGGCGATGCGCGCCACGTGCTGGGCGACCCGGATCATGGTCTCGTCGGCGACCGCGGCGGCGTCCTCGACCAGCGCGTCGGGCACCGGTCCGAGGGCGCGCAGCTCCGCCCAGACGGCCTCCCGGTCGCCGCGCAGGTACCGCCGGTAGTACGAGGTCACCCCGCTACGCTACTGAGCGCGACCGGCCTGGCGCGGGATCGACACGACCGCTGCGGTATACCTGAAACCGACCTAGCGAGGAGATTCTGCTTATGGACAGCGCCCCCATCTACGACGACAAGGCCGAGGTCCGCGGCAACCTCGACCTCACCAACGCCGAGTGGCAGCGCGCCGCCGAACCCGACGCCGACCCCGACGGCGAGTACGTCGAGATCGCCTTCGTCCCGCACACCGACGGCAACACCTACGTTGCGATGCGCAACAGCAAGTACACCGGCCCCGACGACACCGTCCTGGTCTTCACCATGTCGGAGTGGGACGCCTTCGTCGAAGGCGCCAAGGCAGGCGAATTCGACGAGCCGTGGTGACCCCATGACCGACGGCCCGGTCTGGGTCCCCCCGGAACACACCACCCCGTGGACCGAGGAATCCACCCCCACCCGCGCCCTCCACCCCGGCCGCCCCACACCCCACCCCACAGCCCCGCCCCCCGCGCCACGCCCGCCAAGCACGCCACCCCCCACCGCTGCGCCACCCCACTCGGCCGCGCCACCCCACTCGGCCGCGCCACCCCACCCGGCGGCACCAACACCCTCGGCCGCGCCACCACCGCGCCCGACCACACCCCCGGCAGCGCACCTGACCACCCCCTTGGCCCGTGCCCCGGCGACACCCTCAACCCCCGGTCCGGGCACGCCCTCGGCACCTGGCCCCGCCGCACCTTCGGCACCCGGTTCGACCGCGCCTCCGGCGGGCGGTCCGGCCGCACCTGCGGCAGGCGGTCCGGCCGCGCCTCCGGCAGGCGGTTCGACCGCACCTTCGGCACCCGGTTCGACCGCGCCTTCGGCAGGCGGTTCGGCCGCATCCCCGGCAGGGGGTTCGCCCGCACCCTCCGCCCCCGGCTCGGCTGGACCTTCGGCCGCCGGTCCGGCTGCGTCTTCGGTCGCCGGTCCGGCTGTCCCCTCGGTCCCCGGCTCGGCCGCACCTCCAGCCCCCGGCCCGGCCGCACCATCAGCGTTCGGCTCAGCCCCGCGCCCCACCACACCACCGGGAGCGCCGCAGGCCTCGCACTCGGGCACGCTGCTTCCGGTCACCGCCGCTCCGCAGCCGCCCTCCCCGCCACGCCCAGCCACGCCAGGCCCGACCCCACCTTCAGGCGGCGTGCATAGCGGTGGTTCGACGCCACCGGCCGCCAGCGCGAACGGCTCGATGCCGCCTCGGAGCGCGCTGTCCGGGGGCGGGGCGGTGCCGCCACCAGCTCCGCAGGCGAGCACCCCGTCGCCCGCGGCTGGTCTCCAGGGCAGCCCAAACCCACATGGACCGCAACCGACCGGGCCGTCCCGAATTCCCCCGTCCGGCGCGACATCCGCGAACTGGCCGCGACCGGCCGGAGGCGGGCCAGGCGGTCCGATGACCGGAGGTCCCCGGTCGCCGCAGGTCGACTCGGGTGCTGGGCAGGTGTCGCCGCGACCCAACGGCATGCCCTCAGCCGCGCCGCACCCCACTGGGGCGCATCCGTCCCCGCCGCGGCCCACCGGGACACATCCCTCCCCGCCGCGACCCACCCCGGCATCGCCGCGGTCCGCTGAAGCGCCCCCGGTTTCACGGCCCGCTGATGCGCCCCCGGTTTCACCGCGGCCCGCTGAATCCACCCGGTCTCGCCGCGGCCCACTCCAGTCCCGCCGCGGCCTACCGAAGCGCACCCGGACTCGCCGCGCCCCGCTGAAGCGCGCCCGACTCCGCCTCAGCCCAGCGGGGCGCATCCCTCCCCAACCCGGCCCGCGGCGCACCCGGCCTCGCCTCAGCCCACTGGGCCGCACCCGTCCCCGAGACCCACCGGCACGCACCCGTCCCCACCGGGCACCACCGGGACGCCCCCGTCCCCTCCGCGCACCACCGGCACGCACCCATCCCCGCCGCGCACCACCGGGACGCACTCGTCCCCTCCGCGCGCCACCGGCACGCCCCCGTCCCCTCCGCGCGCCACCGGCACGCACCCCGCCCCCGGAACCATGGGACGTATGCCGTCCGTGGCGCCTCCGCCCCGCCCCGCCGCCCCACCCCCACCCGACCGCCCGACCCCCTGGTCCGCCGAACCCGGCTTCGGCCCATCCGGCAGCACCTACGTCCCCCCACCCCCGCGCACCATCCCCCCGACCACCAGCGGTTTCGGCCCCGCCAGCGCCACCCCCGCGCCCCCACCGGAGCCCCAGCCGCAGGCCCCGTCGCAGCCGTCGGCACTCAAGCGGCCGTCCTACCTAGTGGAAGGGGACGACGACGAGATGTTCGGCAACGACACCTTCACCGCGCCCCCCGTCATCGGTGAATGAACCTGACCGGAACCTGACATGTCACAAGGGTCACCCTCCGGGTGGAACGGTTCAGCCCCGGCCATAGACTCAGATCCGGGTTACAGCGGCGTAACCGCATCCCCATTCGCACCCACCCCGGGAGACGTAGCGTGACAACGAACCGTCCCGTCGTCCTGATCGCCGAGAAGCTCGCGCCGTCCGTGCTCGACGTGTTCGGTTCCGAAGTGGAGGTCCGGCACGTCGACGGCACCGACCGGCCCGCGCTGCTGGCCGCCGTGGCCGAGGCCGATGCGCTGCTGGTGCGGTCGGCGACCCAGGTCGACGCCGAGGTGCTCAAGGCCGGCGACCGGCTGAAGGTCGTCGCGCGCGCGGGTGTCGGGCTCGACAACGTCGAGGTGCCCGCCGCGACCGAGCGCGGGGTGCTGGTCGTCAACGCGCCGACCTCGAACATCGTCAGCGCCGCCGAGCACGCCGTCGCGCTGCTGCTGGCCGTCGCCCGCCAGATCCCCGACGCGCACGCCACCCTGCAGAACCACGAGTGGAAGCGCGGCTCGTTCTCCGGCTTCGAGATCCAGGGCAAGACCGTCGGCGTGGTCGGCCTCGGCAAGATCGGGCAGCTCTTCGCCCAGCGGCTGGCCGCCTTCGGCACCACGCTGATCGCCTACGACCCCTACGCATCGCCCGCCCGCGCCGCGCAGCTGGGCACCGAGCTGGTCTCGCTCGACGAGCTGCTCGCCCGCGCCGACATCATCTCCGTGCACCTGCCCAAGACCAAGGAGACCGCGGGCCTGATCAACGCCGACGCGCTCGCCAAGGCCAAGAAGGGCGTCATCATCGTCAACGCCGCCCGCGGCGGCCTGATCGACGAGCAGGCGCTGGCCGACGCCGTGCGCTCCGGCCACGTGCGCGGCGCAGGCGTGGACGTCTTCTCCAAGGAGCCCACGACCGACAACCCGCTCTTCGGCGTGCCCGGCATCATCGTCACCCCGCACCTGGGCGCCTCGACCGCCGAGGCGCAGGACCGCGCGGGCACCGACGTGGCCCGCTCGGTGCTGCTGGCCCTGCGCGGGGACTTCGTGCCCGACGCGGTGAACGTGGCCGCCGGTGGCGTCGTCGGCGAGGAGGTGCGCCCGTACCTGCCGCTGGTCCAGAAGCTGGGCGCGGTCGTCTCCGCCCTCGACGGCAAGGCCCCCTCGGCGCTGCAGGTGATCGTCCGCGGTGAACTGTCCTCTGAGGACGTCAGCATCCTGCCGCTGGCCGCCCTGCGCGGGGTCTTCTCCGGCATCGTCGCCGACCAGGTGACGTTCGTGAACGCCCCGCGGCTGGCCGAGGACCTGGGCGTGGCCGTGGAGCTGAGCACCGAGACCGAGAGCGCCAACCACCGCAGCCTGGTCACCCTGCGCGCGGTCTACCCCGACGGCGCGGTGGTCACCGTCAGCGGCACGCTCTCCGGCCTCGCGCAGGTGGAGAAGCTGGTCGAGGTCAACGGCCGCCACTTCGACCTGCGCGCCGAGGGCAGCGTCCTGCTGCTGGAGTACCCCGAGCGCACCGGCGTGATGGGCACCGTCGGCACGCTGCTCGGCGAGGCCGGGGTCAACATCGACGCCGCCCAGATCAGCCAGACCAAGGACGGCGCGGACGCGGTCATGCTGCTGCGCGTCGACCGCGCGGTGGACGCGGCCGTGCTGGAGTCGATCGGGGCCTCCGTCGGCGCCCGCGTGGTGCGCCGCATCGATTTCCACTGAGCGCCAGGACGCGGACGGTGCCCGGTGCGGGCACCGTTCGTGTGCATCCGCGCCTGCGAAAACCACCCCTAGGGGTGGCGAGGTGCGGAGGTGGTCCGGCAAACCGGTAGCCTTCGATCGACTACCAGGCCCCCTTCGGGCCGATACCCCGGGAGGTGTGTGCATGCGGCTCGCGGTGATCCCAGGTGACGGGATCGGGCCGGAAGTGATCGCCGAGGCGCTGAAGGTGCTCGAGGAGGTCGTTCCGTCCGCCGAGACGACCCGCTACGACCTCGGCGCGGCGCGCTGGCACGCCACCGGGGAACTGCTGCCCGAATCGGTGCTCGGCGAACTTCGCGAGCACGACGCCATCCTGCTCGGCGCGGTCGGCGACCCGTCGGTGCCCAGCGGCATCCTGGAGCGCGGCCTGCTGCTGCGCCTGCGGTTCGAGCTCGACCACCACGTCAACCTGCGCCCGGCGCGGCTCTACCCGGGGGTGAAGAGCCCGATCGCCGACCCCGGCGAGATCGACATGATCGTCGTGCGGGAGGGCACCGAGGGCCTGTACGCGGGCAACGGCGGTCTGTTGCGTAAGGACACTCCGCACGAGATCGCCACCGAGGTCAGCGTCAACACCTCCTTCGGCGTCGAGCGCGTCGTGCGCGATGCGTTCGCCCGCGCGGCCGCCCGCCCGCGCAAGCACCTGACGCTGGTGCACAAGACCAACGTGCTGACCCACGCGGGCTCGCTGTGGTCGCGCGTGGTCGAGGAGGTCTCGCTCCAGCACCCGGACGTGACCGTCGCGTACCAGCACGTGGACGCCACGACGATCCACATGGTCACCGACCCGCAGCGCTTCGACGTGATCGTCACCGACAACCTCTTCGGCGACATCCTCACCGACCTCGCCGCCGCGGTGACCGGCGGCATCGGCCTGGCAGCCAGCGGCAACCTCGACATCACCCGCCGCAACCCGAGCATGTTCGAGCCGGTCCACGGCAGCGCCCCGGACATCGCGGGCCAGGGCATCGCCGACCCGACCGCCGCGGTCCTCTCGGTGGCCCTGATGCTCGACCACCTCGGCGAAACCGAGGCGGCCCGCCGCATCGAGGCCTCCGTCGCCTTCGACCTGGCGACGCGCGACCACGCCTCCCCCGGCGGCACCTACGCCATCGGCGACCGCCTGGCCGCCCTCGTCTCCTCCAACGCCAAGGCGTTCTGACCCACCGCGTCCCAGGCGCCCGTCTCCCATCCCGGGAGGCGGGCGCCTTCGCATACGGCGAAAGGTTGTACGCGCAAGCGATTCGGTGGCTGGGGGAGCGCGGCGCGAGTCAGAGGGTGCTGGGGTTGGCCGAATTGCACGCGGCGGCCGGGGTGCCACCAGGCTCGGGCGCGTTCGCAAGCGGGAAAGGTTGTGTGCACAAGCGATTCGGCGGGGTGCCCTTCACGTAAAGGTTGTGCGTGCAAGGAATTGGCGCACTATAGGGCTTCCGGGTGGCGGGATCCCTTGCGGGCGCGGAAAGCGGCGGTTTTGACGCGGTTCTGGCAGGCGGTGGAGCAGAAGCGGCGGGTGCCGTTGCGGGAGGTGTCGAGGTAGGCGCGGTCGCACGCGGGGGCGGTGCAGGTGCCCAGGCGGTCGATGGCTGCGGTGCCGAGGACGGTGGCGAGGGCGGTGGCCATGGAGGCGGCCCAGCTGGTGTCCCAGGGGGCGTCGGGGGCGTGGAAGTGCAGGTGCCACGGTTCGCCGTCGTGGCGGGCGAGGACGGGGGTCGCGTCGGTTTCGCGCATGATGCGGTTGATCTCCGTGCAGGCCGCGTCCGCGTCCGCGCTGGCGATGGCCGCGTGCATCCGGACGCCGTAGGCCGCGAGGGTGTCGGCCGCCTCCTGGGTCGGCGGGCCGGACCAGGCGGGGTTGCGCTGGCTGAGCACCTCGCCGATGGCCGCGACCAGCGCCGGACCCGTCGGCGGCTGGTACGGCCTGCCGCGGCGGCAGCCGGGGGTCACCGCGTTGACCAAGCCCAGGGCGGCGTCCACCACCACGCTTGAGTGACTGTCGAAGTCCACTTGACCAGTCACGTCCTCGTCTCATAGCTTGTCACTGTCGACATCATCGTAGACAGTTACCGGAGGGGTCATGGACACCGCGAGCGCCCGCGCCTGGCTGGATCGCTGGGATGCCCAGCAGGAACGCTACGTCCCCGACCGCGAGGAGCGGTTCCGGGTGGTGGTCGACGTCGTGGCCGCCGCGGTCGCCGGGGTCGAGCGGCCCCGGGTCGTCGACCTCGGCTGCGGGCCCGGGTCGCTGGCCGCGCGCCTGGCCGCCGCCCTGCCGCACGCGGAGATCGTCGGCGTCGACGCCGACCCGCTGCTGCTGGACCTGGCCACCAGCGCGGACCAGGCCGGGGTCCGGTTCGTCCGCGCCCACCTCGGCCGGCCCGGCTGGGAGTCCTGCCTCGACGGCCCGTGGGACGCGGTGGTGTCCAGCACGGCCCTGCACTGGCTGGAGCACGAGCAGCTGGCCGCCGTCTTCGCCACCGCCGCCGACCGGCTGCGCCCCGGCGGGGTCCTGGTCAACGCCGACAACATGCACCTGGCCGGACCCCTGCGCGCCTACGGCAACCTCGTCCGCAAGGCCCGGGCCGAGCGCGCGGGCGTGACCGGCAACGAGGACTGGGGTGCCTGGTGGGAGGCCGTCCTCGCCGACGTCGACGACGCCACCGCCGCCGAGCGCAGCGCGATGGCCATCTCCCACGACTCCGCCAGCGACCTCACCGTCGGCCAGTACACCGAGCTGCTGCTCAAGGCCAGTTTCCCCGCCGCGGGCCCGGTCTGGCAGTTCGGCGACGACCACGTCCTGGTTGCCGTGCGCTGATCTTGCCGTTACGACCCCGCCTCCACCGGCGATGCAGCGGGCAGGATGCATGAGCGGGCGCGGGCTCCTGGTGGAGCGGGGCTGTTCGGCTGGTGGCGGCGGGCGACCGCCGCCACCCTGCCGTCCCAGGAGACCGCGTCCCTCAGCGCCGAGCTTCAGGTGATGCTCGTCGAGTACCAGGCGCTGCGCGACGACGAGCGGGCCACCGCCAACAGCCAGGCCGCGCTGGCGAGCGTGTTCGTCGCCCTGCTCGCGGGCCTGTTCGCCATCCTCGTCGGCGACTGCCGGTTCCGGGCCGCCACCCGGGGCGAGGCGTCCTGCTACGAGCTGAACCAGGCCGTCTACGTCGTGGCCCCCGCGCTGCCGTTCGCGGTGCTCACCTACATCGTGATGCTGGGCCTGCAGATCACCCTGAAGAGCTTCTACCTGCGCGGGATCGAGAACGAGATCCGCAAGCAGATGACCCGCGAGCTCGACGCCATCCCCGAGGTGAGCGTGGCCTCGGGCACCGAGCTGCTGCTGGCGCTGACCAGCCCGCGCCGGGGCCGGGTGGGCTACCGCGCCATGCTGATCTTCCTCGCGGTCAGCTTCATCATCGCCATGGGCGGCTGGATGACCTTCGTGGTGGTCGAGCTGGAGGGCGTCGTCGCGCGGGTGGTGCTGCTGGCCATCTACGGCCCGCTCCTCCTGCTGCTGGTGCACGAGGGCATCGCGGGCAACCACGGCGGCCGCACGCTGCTCGGCGGCGCGGCCCGGCGGCTGGCCCGCAGCCCCGAGTACCCGAGGCTGTCCCGGTTCGCCCCGGACCCGGCCCGGCGCACGGGCAGACGCACCTGGCCCTACCTCCTGCTGCCGCGTCCGGCCGATCTGGTCAAGTGGCTGTTCGTGCCGATCGCCGCGGTCGTCGGCGTGCTGCACGGGGCAGCCGACCCCGCCACGCGCGTGCCCCTGCCGTGGGCCGTGGCGACCTGGTTGGTCTTCGAGTACCTGGTCTACCAAGCCAGGTACCAGTGGAACGACATCCGGGGCGTCGGCGACGACATGGCGCACCCGGCCGCAGCTGCACGGTCGAGGCTGCCCGCAGGGGACCGGGGACCACGCGCGGCGGTGCTGATCAGCGCGGTCGTCGCCCTCGTCCGGCTCGCGCTCGCCGCCGTCTTCGCCCTGGTCATCGCCCCACCTCAGGTCGCCCACCTGCTCGCCCTCGCCGCCGCGGCGGTGTGGGCGCTCGCCGCGGTGTACGAGTGGCTGCGCGCCCGCCGCGCCGGGTGGGCGCTGTGGCTCGTCGTCGGCGGCGGGTACGCCATCCGCACGGCGGTCGGCCTGGCGCTCATGGGCCTGGTCCCGAGCGGCGACGGCCTGCGGCCGTTCCTGGCGTACGTGGTCGCGGCGTGGGCCTTCGGCGTCGTCTTCGTGACGATGACGTGGGTGATCGAGGCCGTCGGCCACTGCTTCGGCGTCCTGCCGGGCGGGCTCGTCCACCCGGGGCAGCCGCTGTCGGGCAAGCCCCACCTGCTCCGCCTGCTCCCGCTCGCCGGGATCCGGGCAGGCGTGGGCGCGGCGAACAGGCCCAGCGCGGCCAGCCAGCGCCCGCTGGACCGCCGTTGCCCGGTCCTGAGCCCGTGGAACCTCGCGCTGCTCGTCGCCCTGGCGGCAGGCGCCGCCGCCGCAGCGCCCACCGTGCGCGCGTCCGCCTGGCTCGCCCTCGCGGTCGCGGTCCCGGCGATCGCGGTCGTCCTGCCCGCAGGAGCCCTGGCGCGCTGGCTGGCCGCCGCCTGCGTGGTCCTGATCGCGGGCGGCGCGGGCGCGTGGACGCTGGAACCGGGCGGGGCGGTCGGCCTCGTGGTCACCGTCGCGCTGTTCCTGGCGGTCTACTGCGGATTCCGCGGATTGTCTTATGTGGATCTGACCGGGTTCGTCCCCGCGCTGCGGGCCGTCATCGCCGTCATCGCCCGCCTGCCCGTGCGGGCGTTGCGGTTTGCGGCGCGCTGGGCGGTGGGCAGGCGCACCTGGGACCTGCTCGCCGGCCGGGAACCGTAGCCCTTCCACGATCTGGGAGCACCTGCCCGTGCGTTGGACGGGCGCGGACGGGTGTGGCACCATCGTCGCCGTGGCCGACTTCGTCGTGATCATTATTGACGAGCGCGCTGGCTAGCCGAAGCACTCCCGGCCCCAGCGCGCAGACCTCTCGCATCCTCAGGCGGGGGGTCTTTTTGTTTCCCGGCCACCGACCCATCACCTAGGAGCCCACGTGACCCGCACGACGCCCGCAGGCACACCGCTCGGTGACGCCTTCCACGTGTACGACACCACGCTGCGCGACGGGGCCCAGCGGGAGGGCATCTCCTACTCCGTCGCCGACAAGCTCAACGTCGCGCGGCTGCTGGACGGGCTGGGCGTGGGGTTCATCGAGGGCGGCTGGCCGGGCGCGCTGCCCACCGACACCGAGTTCTTCGCCAGGGCCGCCGCGGGCGAGCTGGACCTCAAGCACGCCGCCCTCGTCGCCTTCGGCTCCACCCGCCGCGCAGGCGCGAAGGCGCACGAGGACCCGCAGGTCAGGGCGCTGCTGGACAGCCAGGCGCCGGTGATCACGCTGGTCGCCAAGTCCGACCGCCGCCACATCGAGCTGGCCCTGCGCACCGACGTCGCCGAGGCCGCCGCGATGGTGTCCGACACCGTCGCCTTCCTCACCGGCGAGGGCCGCCGGGTCTTCCTCGACGCCGAGCACTTCTTCGACGGCTACGCCTTCGACCCCGACACCGCCCTGCGCGTGCTCGACGCGGCGGCGACCGCGGGCGCGGACGTGGTCGTGCTCTGCGACACCAACGGCGGGCAGCTCCCGCTGGGCATCGCCGACACCGTCGGCGAGGTCGTCGCCCGCACCGGCTTCCGGGTGGGCATCCACTGCCAGGACGACACCTCCTGCGCGGTGGCCAACAGCATCGCGGCCGTGCAGGCGGGGGCCACCCACGTCCAGTGCACCGCGAACGGTTACGGCGAGCGGGCGGGCAACGCCGACCTGTTCGCCGTGATCGGCAACCTCGTGACCAAGCTCGGCAGGCAGGTGCTCCCGACCGGGGCGCTGGCCGAGCTGACCCGGGTCTCCCATGCCCTGGCCGAGATCGCCAACATCGCACCCGACTCCCACCAGGCCTACGTCGGGTCGTCGGCCTTCGCCCACAAGGCGGGCCTGCACGCGAGCGCGATCAAAGTCGACCCGGAGCTCTACAACCACATCGATCCGGGCGTCGTCGGCAACGACATGCGGGTCCTGGTCACCGAGATGGCGGGCCGGGCGAGCCTCGAACTCAAGGGACACGAGTTCGGGCTCGACCTGGCCGCCAGGCCCGACGCGCTGGGCAGCTCCCTGCGCCGGGTCAAGGAGCTGGAGGCGCGCGGCTGGTCGTTCGAGGCCGCCGACGCCTCCCTGGAGCTGCTGCTGCGCGCCGAGTTGGACGAGCGCGCGCACGTCCCGTTCGCCCTGGAGTCCTACCGGGTCATCCTCGACCACGCCGCCGACGGCGCCGTGGTCTCCGAGGCCACGGTGAAGGTGCTCGTCGGCGAGCAGCGCGTCATCGCCACCGCCGAGGGCAACGGCCCGGTGCACGCCCTCGACGCGGCCCTGCGCCAAGCGCTCGCCCCGCACCTGCCCTGGCTGGACGAGGTGGAGCTGACCGACTACAAGGTCCGCATCATCAACCGCGGCTCGGCCCACGGCACCGATGCGGTCACCCGCGTGCTGGTCGAGTCCTCCGACCACGAGCGCGAGTGGACGACGGTGGGCGTGCACGGCAACATCGTCGAGGCCAGCTGGCTGGCCCTGTGCGACGCGCTGGCCCACAAGGCGATGCGCGTGGCGCGCGTGGGCGCCGCCCGATAGGTGTCCGCACCGGACCGGGGCCGGGCCGCCCGCCCGGCCCCCGGCTAGGGTTGGCGCGTGCGTATCGCTCGTATTGCCCATCCAGAAGGTGTCGCGTTCGTCGCTGTCGAGGGGGCGGGCGACGACCTCGTCGCCGCCGAGATCGCCGACCAGCACCCGTTCGGGCCGCACACGTTCACCGGCAGGCGCTGGCCGCTGGCCGACGTGCGGCTGCTGGCCCCGATGCTGCCCCCGAAGATCGTCTGCGTCGGCAAGAACTACGCCGACCACGCCGCGGAGATGGGCGGGCAGGCCCCGGCCCAGCCGGTCATCTTCATGAAGCCCTCCACCGCGGTGGTCGGCCCCGGCGCGGCCATCAAGCTGCCCGCCGACTCCGCGCGGGTGGACTTCGAGGGCGAGCTGGCCGTGGTGTGGGGCCCGCGCCCGATGCGCGACGTCCCGGCGGCGCGGGCCGCGGAGTTCATCCTCGGCTACACCATCGCCAACGACGTCACCGCGCGCGACCAGCAGCAGGCCGACGGCCAGTGGACCCGCGCCAAGGGCCACGACACGTTCTGCCCGCTTGGCCCGTGGATCGAGACCGAGGTCGACCCCGCGGACCTGGCCCTGCGCACCGAGCTGGACGGCCAGGTCAAGCAGGACGCGCGCACCTCGCTGCTCATCCACGACGTGCCCAAGCTGGTCGAGTGGGTCTCGCGGGTGATGACGCTGCTGCCCGGCGACGTCATCCTCACCGGCACCCCCGCGGGCGTCGGGCCGCTGCGTGCGGGGCAGACCGTCTCGGTGACCGTCGAGGGCATCGGCACGCTGACCAACACCGTCGCCCAGCGCTGATTACCGTCCGTGGTCGGATGCCGTCCGATCGGGGAATCGTAACGCCCGGGCCCGCTGGCTAGCGTGCAGTTCGTGACCTCTCCCGAGATGATGGCGGGCATCGCCCAGCGGGCGCGGGTGTTCGCCCCGCGCCTGTTCGCCGTCTACGGACCGTTCCGCAAGTCCAGCGGTGCCCTCATCGTCTGGGGGATGGAGTTCGCCCGGCCGACCAAGGTCCTGGCCTGGTCCTCCGACGGCGCGATGTGGAGCGGCGACACCGCGGAGGGCCTGCTCCGCTCGATCTCGGTGATCTGCGACGCCGAGCTCGTCTGGCTCAGCGACTAGGAACTGTCCCGCTTTTGCCCTTGTCTGCCCGCCCCCGTTGGATAGCGTGGCGGCTTGAGCGTCCGCGCCAGGGGTGAGGAGCGGGATGGCTTCAACGACGGTTGCGCCGCAGCGCGGCGCGCAGCAGGGCATAGGCGCTGGCCGCGTGCGGCACCTGGTCCTTCTCCACGAGCGCCACGGCCTCGGCGAAGGGCAGGCGGACCACGTCGAGGTCGGCCTCGCCCGGCTCCAGCGCCTGCGGGCCGGACCGGGTGAGCCCGGTGGCCAGGAACACGTGGTCGACGTGGTTGCTCAGGCTGTCCGCGCCGTGCACCTGGCCCAGCGTCTCCCAGTGCGCCGCGGCCAGGCCGGTCTCCTCGGCCAGCTCGCGGCGGGCCGCGGCCAGCGGGGTGGTGTCGGTGACGTCGACCCCGCCGCCCGGCAGCCGCCACTGCCGCGTGCCCCAGGTGTAGATGTACTGCCGCGTCAGCACGACGCGGTCCTCGTCGTCGATGGCCAGCACGGTCGCCGCGCCGGGGGCGACCACGTGGTCGTAGGTGTCCTGCGCGCCGTCGGGCCGGATGACGTCGTCCCTGCGGACGGCGAAGTATGGCCCCCGCACCAGTTCCCGGGTCTTCAGGAGCCGCCAGGGCCGGTGGTCGGCGGCGTTCTCGCGCGTGGTTGCCATGCCGCAATCGAACCAGCCGCGGCCCGCTCCGGCATAGATGCGGCGGGTGGAACGTCATGAGCGAAGCGGGCGATCTGCTGCGCAGGATGCGTGAGCGCAAGGGCATGTCGCTCAACGCCCTCGCGCGGGAAGCCAACTACAACAAGGGATATCTCAGCAAGATCGAGAACGGCGAGCGCCCGCTGGGCATGGACAAGGCCCGCCACCTCGACCGCATTCTGGAAACGGACGGCGTGCTGGTCCGGGCGCTCACCCCGGCCCCGGAGCCGCCCCGGCCACAACCGGACACCGACGACGCGCCCTGGAGCCTGGTCCTGGAGCCCGGCGGCGGGGTCAGCTACGCCCCCGCGGGCCACGACGGCTTCGCCGCGACGACCGTCGTGCCCAACAGCTGGGTGCTCGACGACCAGACGCTGGAGCTGTTCGAGGCGCAGTTCGAGCACCTGCGGATGGTCGGCCACCGGGCGAGCCCGGCGTTCGTGATCCCCGACCTGGTGACCAACTACAGCAAGCTGCGGGCGCTGCTGCGGGTGGAGGCCGCCCCGGAGCTGATGCGCCTGGCGTACCGCTTCGCCGAGTACGCGGGGTGGATGTTCCAGGAGGCGGGCAAGCCCGACATGGCCCGCGCGTGGACGGCGAAGGCGGCCCGGATGGCCGCCGAGGTCGGCGACGCCGCGCTCAACGGCTACGCCCTCGTCCGCGCCGCCGAGATCGCCCTCTACGACGGCGACGGGTACTCGATGGTGGAGCTGGCCCGCCGCGCCGCCGCGGCGGAGGGCTCCACGGCGGCGGTCCGCTCGCTGGCGGCCCAGCGGGAGGCCCAGGGCCACGCCCTGGTCGGCGACCTGACCTCCTGCCTGTCCGCGTTGGATGCCGCCGCCCGCTGGGAGGAGGCCGCCGCCACCGAATCCGGCCCCCGCTTCGGCACCACGAGCCTCCCGGACCCCATCGCCGTCACCCGCGGCTGGTCCATGCACAGCCTCGCCCGCAACGACGAGTCAGCCGAACTCCTGTCCGTCGAACTCGACCGCATCCCCCCGACCGCGATCCGCTCCCGAGTCCGCTTCGGCGTCCGCCTCGCCCTGGCCACCGCCGAACGCGGCGACGTCGAAGCCGCCTGCGCCCAAGTAGCCGCCCTCACCCCCGACGCCAAACGCACCGACAGCGCCACCATCCGCGTCGACCTCCGCACCCTGTCCACCGTCCTCGCCAAGCACCCCACCAACCCCGCAGTCCGCGACCTCCGCCCCGACCTGGCCACCCTCCTCCGCATCCACCGCTGACCCGAGTCATCCCGGCCGTGCGCGGTGGTGATGCCAGCAGTGCGATGCGGCGACCCCACGCCTGCCCGCCTGTTCCGCGGTCTGGGCCGAACGGGTCCACGGCCCGCCCGGAAACGGGCCGACGTGCGGACCGACGGTCCGCAACCGGCCATCGCGGCACGAACCGCACAGGTGGCAACGCCGGCAGCGCGACCTGCCGGGGCTGGCTGTCCGTGGCCGAATAGGCCCGCAGCCTCCGCCCCGGAACCGGCGAACCTGCCTCGTATTCGCCGCCGAAGCCGGGGCGGCACCGCTCCTTGCCGCCCGGATCGTGCCCAGCCCCGGCAACGCGCCGTGGTGCGCGCTTGGGCGGCTGTCCTGCGAGCCGGATGGTCGCGCGGCCTGCGCGCAGAAGGAAATTCCCGCCGACGCCGATTCGCGGAGTGCTCCGCGCCCACCCGCCCCCGCGAGCCGCTGGTCCGCGACCCTCGCGCGGGCCTCGCTGAACTGCTCCGCGTCTGCTGTTGGTTCCCTCGGAGCCTGGCGGGGCCCAACTCGCTTGGCCGCTAACCCACGGGTCGGCCGGTCGCGTCTTCGCTTGGCGAGACCTCTTCACGCCGGGGTGTGGTGTGGACGGTCGGTGTGGTGCCAGCGGTGGCGGTGGGTTGTGTTCGCGCGTGCGGCGTAGGTGATGGCGTTGGGGTGGGTGGGTTCGGTGGTCCAGGTGAGGAGGGTGCGGGCGATTCCGTCGACGAAGCGGCGGCCCAATGGGGTGAGGTCGGGGCCGGACAGGAGGGTGCAGGCGGCGGAGAGGGTGGCGGAGCGCCAGCGGGTGTATTCGTGTTCGGCGCGGCTGCTGGTGGTGCGGCGGGCGCGCCAGAAGCGGGTTACGCCCAGGAAGGCGTAGATGCCGTGGAGGAGGGCGGCGGCGGGGCGGGGGTCTTCGCGCCAGGGGGCGTAGTAGCGGGTCGGGCCTGGGGTGGTGAGCTGGTGCAGGTCCATGACCGCCGCGAGCTTCGCGTGCTGCAACTCGTGCACCAGCGTGCACGCCAGTGTCTCCGCATCGGTGTTGAACGTCAGGAACACGCAGCCGAGGGCGTCGGTGACGGTGGAGCTGTTGGCTTGGCCGCCGCGGGATCGCGTCGGGGTGAGGGTGGTGATGAGGGTGGCGAACTCGGCGGCGGCGACCGGGTCCGTCGTGGTGAGCACGCGCCACGCCGAGCGCAGCAGCGCCGAGCACGCGCCGACGTCGACGTCGGGGGACTGGTCCAGCGGTGGCAGCAGCGCCGCGGGGAGATCCGTGATCGTCAGCTCCACCCCGCCCAGCGACACCACCGGCGCGGCCGTCCACCGCAACCGGTCCGTCCGCCACCGCCCCGCCACCGGCCCGTCGAGCCACCCCAGCGACGGCAGGAACCCCGAATCCGTCGCCGGAACCTCCACCTCGACCACCACCCCGGCCCGGATGGCGGCGGCCGCGGCCGCGAACGCCAACTCCGCAGGCCGCACCGCGCCCCGCACCGCGGCCACCGCCCACGCCCCCACCGCCGGATCGTCGAGCACCCGCTCCACCGCCGCGGGAGCCCGCCTGCGCACCGCGGCGAGGACCCGCCACGCCTGCATGGCTGACTCGTCCCGCCGGAGGACGTCAGCAATGAGGACGAGCGTCGTGCTGCGCCTGCCCCGCACCAGCAGGCGCGCGACCTCAGCCCCACCCCCACCGCCTGCGAGCGCATCGATGTCCGCTGGCGTGAGCGCGATCAGCGGAAGGCTCACCGCAACCGCCGCAGGTCGGCGGTGAGCCGGTCGCGCACGTGCGTGGTGAACCGCAGCAGATCCGGGCAGTACACCGACGGGTTGTCGAACCCCGTGCCCGGCGCGAACCGGTGCGCGGGCTGACCGCCGCCGCAGACGGCGAACACCGGGCACGCGAAGCAGGTGGCCGACGGCGGTCGCACCGGTAGGGCGAGCACGGCGTCGAACGGGTCGGCGTGCACGCTCAACCCGGTCGCGCCCGCGCCGGGGAACGCCACCGCCAGGATGTCGGAGCGCTCGACCGAGCCGTCGGTCTCGATCACCACCTGCGGCGACGGCTCGGTCCCCAGCCCCTCCAGCGGCGACGAGCCGCCCAGCCACAGCGCCGCCACCGCGTCGAAGAACCGCACCGCGGGCCCGGGATCGGCGTACCAGCGGTCGAAGACGGCGATCAGCCAGTCGGCGTAGGGCGTCCCGGCGCCGGTCCGCCCCGGCGGCGGCGCGGCCCAGGTCCCGTGCGGCAGCAGGAAATCGATGACCGGCGGGTCGTAGCCCGCCAGCGCCGAGTACGTCTCGATCGGGTCGTTGGCCAGGTCGACCACGCACAGCAGCCCGGCGAACAGCTCGCGGCGCCGCGCCAGCAGCTCCACCGCGGCGCGCACCCGGTCGTGGCTGCCGCGGCCCGCGGCCGTGCGGCGGTGCCGGTCGTGCGCGGCGGCGTCGCCGTCGATGCTGATGCCGACCCGGATGCCGTGCTCGCCGAACAGATCGAGAAACGCGCGATCCAACCGCATCCCGTTCGTCTGCGCGGTGATCCGCGTCGCCGCCGGGATGCGCGCGCGGGCCGCCGTGGCGAGGAAGTCGATGAATGCCGGACCCGCCAATAGCGGTTCCCCGCCGTGCAGCACGATTTCCACGGCATCGAGCCCGTGGGCGCAGGCGTGCTCGGCGATCCGGTCGACCGCGGCGGTGGCCGTCGCCCGGTCCATCGCGGCCGGGCGGCCCCGCCAGCGCTGGTCCGCCCCGGTGAAGTAGTAGCAGTAGTCGCAGGCCAGGTCGCAGCGCCCGTGGATCTTCATGACGAACTGCCGCAGCGGCTGGGTCACGGTCCCCCTTCCGGCGCGGTCGGGCAATTCCCGCGCCCCCGCTTCCATGAAACAGCGTCAGAACCGCGTGCGCCGTCGGCCGAACGGGGTATTCGGCACCCGGGGCCCGGAAAACCGGTAGCATATGTTTGCGCGCTTGTTCAATCAATTGGACAAAAAGGGGACAGATGACGTCGGAGAACACGACACCGGCCCCCGATCCCGGTGCTGGCGGCGGCCTGCTCGACGTGAGCGGCATCGACCTCGACGACATCGCCGCGCTGCCGGATTCGGTTCTGCGCTCGGCCCTGCGCCGCGTGCTCGCGGGCCGCGCGGCGCTGCCGGACCGCTTCGCCGCTTTCCAGAGCTCGCTCTAGCCCGATTGGGCCGATCGAGTGATCCACTGCACCCGGCCGAACGAATCGCGCACGGGCGCGATAGGAAGAACGAGGTGTGCGCCGGGTGAGTGGGAGCGAGATGGGCGGTCGGCCAATGGAAACCGGGCAAACGAGAGTTTCGGTCGTTTTCCCGGCCTCGGCCCGCTGCGACCACGTCGACACGACCGCGAATCTCGCCGCCGTGCTCGCCCGCGGCGGGCGCCACGTCCTCATCATCGATTTCGCGGGCGCCGACCGCCGCGTCCGCGACTACCTCGCGGTCTTCCCGGCCGAGACCTCTCCTTGCCCCGACCGGCTGCGCATCGCCGTGCGCGAGGTCGCCGTGGACCGCTCGGCGGTGGTCGGCGAGATCTGCCGCTTCGACCTGCCCGGCGACCCGGCGGGTTCGGTGTCGGCGCTCAACATCGGCACGCTCCCGCAGCGGCTCGACCTCGCCCGCATCGACCCGGAAGCCGTTGCCGCGCTGCGCAGCCGCCTGCTCGACAGCGGCTACGACGACGTGCTCGTCGTGCTGCCCGAGGACACCGGCACGCGCGCCGAGCCGCTGGCCGCCGTCCTCGCCGACGCGGTCCTGCTCGCCTTCGGCCCCAGCGAGCGCGCCGTCGCCCGGGCCGTCGAGGTGGCGGGGCGCATCCGCGCGGCCACCCCGATCCAGGTGGACGTGCTGCCGGTGCTGGCCAGGGTGCCCGCGGGCGACCGGTCGTCGCCGCTGATCGCCCGGGTGCGCTCGGACGCCAACGGCATGTTCGCCGTGCTCTTCGCCGAGCAGGCCGAGCGCGTGCCGGACCAGACCTGCGTCGAGCTGCCGCTGACCCCCTACGCCGAGTCCTCGCCGATCCTGGCCGTCGTCGCCGAGGACGCCACGACCCCGCTGTGGCGCGAGTACGCCCGGCTGGCCACCTGGCTCACCGGCCGCGACGGCTGGAAGGCGATGCCGCCGCACATCCGCGCGGGCTACCGGTGGTCGTGCGGGCTGGACGGCGACCCCGGCATCCGCCCGGTGGTCATCGCCGAGCGGCCCGACACCCGCGAGTGGGTTCCGTGGGTGCGCACGCAGATCATCCGCGCGGGCGGCACGGTCGTCGGCTCCGCCGACGCCGCGCCCGGCATGCCCGTGCTGCTGCTGCACCGCGACGACGAGGACGAGGTCGCCGTGCCCGCCGTCGTCAGCGCGCCGGAGACGACGCTGGTCCCGGTCACCGTGCCCGACCGCGACGACGCGGGCGCCCCCGACGCCTTCGCCGGTGCGGCGAGCCAGGCCGAGGTGTTCCGCATCCGGCTGCTCGCGGCGCTGGGGTTCATCGGCCCCAGCCGCGTCCCCGAGCGCGCGCCGACCCGCTTCCCCTGGTCCACCCCGATGAACCGGCACCTGCCGGTGACCGGCGACCTGCCCGACGTCGACGACCCCGACCTCGTGGCGCTGCGCGAGGCGCTGGTGCTGCCGACCGGAACCCGGACCATCGCGCTCGTGCACGGCGGCCCGGGCTCGGGCAAGAGCACCCTCGCCCGCGCCTACGCCGAGCACTACGCCTGGGACTACCAGGGCGTCTGGTGGCTCTCCGCCCGCGACCGCCGCTCGCTGCTGCAATCGGTCGCCGACCTCGCCGCGGTGGTCGCCCCCGGCGACACCGTGTCCAACCAGTACGGCAGCACCCGGTCGCTGACCGCGGTGACCGCGCCGCGCGCCTGCCGGTACCTGCTGGTCTACGACGGCTGCGACGACCTCGACGTGCTCGCCGACGGGCTGCTGCCGCCCGAGGACGGCGACGTGCACGTGCTGGTGACCTCGCGCGCGACCGGCGGCGCGGTTCCCATCGACCACCGCGTCGCGCTGGCCGCGCTGCACCCGTCGCAGTCGGCCGCCCGGCTCACCGGCCGCGTCCCGGACCTGACACCCGCGGCGGCCGTCGCGGTCGGCGACGCCCTGGGCCACACCCCGCTGGCCGTGCGGCTGGCGGGCGCCTGGCTGGACGAGACCGCGACCCGGCTGCGTGCCGAGGGCCACGACGCGGTCGGCGCGGCGCGCGCCGCGCAGGCCGAGCTGCTCGCCGCGCTCGCCGAGCGGGCGCAGCACGACGCGGTGACCGCGATCGTGTCCGTCATCGTCGACACCCTGCTGTCCGAGGCCATCGACCGCGAGACCGGTGGGATCGCCCTGGGCGAGGTGACCGTGCTGCTGGCCCGCTGCTTCACCGCGCTGGCCTCCAGCGGCATCGGCCTGGAGTTCGTCCAGTCCAAGGAGTTGGCCCGCGCGCTGGCGGGCCGGGTGGGCCGGGCCGCGCGCGAGCTGTCGACCGACGCGGGCCACATCGACCGCGCGCTGCGGCTGGGGGAGCGGTACGGCCTGCTGACCGTCGACTGGGGCGCCAGCGGCGTGGTCCGGGTGAACCGGGCGATCACCGTGGCGCTGGTGGCGCTGGCCGGGCAGGCGGAGGCCGACGCGATCGCGGCGATGGTGCTGGCCGCGCTGGCCGAGTTCGCGCCGACCGAGACCGCCCCCGAGCACACCCGCAAGCGCTTCCCGCTGCTCCTCTGGCACGTCGAGGCGTCCGGGGCGCTGCGCAGCACCGACGACCAGGTCCGCCGCTGGCTGGTCAACCAGGTGCGCTACCTCTACGAGCAGGACGTCAAGGCCATCTCCGAGGAAGCGCTGGTGCACGGCGAGCGGCTGCTCGCCGCCTGGGACCAGGCGGGCATCCCGGCCGGCGACCCGCTGCGGCTGCGGCTGGTCGTCCAGTTGGCCAACCTCGCCCGCGCGCTCGGCGACCGCGACCGCGCCCGCAAGCTCGACGTGGAGGCGCTGGACCTGCAGAGCGACCCCTACCGGGCGGCCTCGCTCGGCGCGCTGGCCGCCGCCCGCGGCCTCGGCGGCGACGACCGGGGTCTGGGCCGCTACCTCGACGCGCTGGCCACCGACCAGCTCGTCTGGGCGGGCACGGTCCGGGAGCTGGGCGAGGACCACCCGCTGACCCGCAGCGCCGCCAACAACCTGGCGACCTCGCTGTACCTGTCGGGCAACACCCAGCGCGCCCTGGCCCTGGAGCGGCAGAACCACAGCAGGCTGGTGCGCCTGTTCGGCGAGCGCCACGAGCGCACCGACTGGTCGGCGGTGCGGATCGCCACCTACCAGCGGGACCTGGGCCTGGGCGATTCCCGAGCCCGGCTGGCGAACCTGGTCTCGACGCTGCGCTCGCGCCCGGGCCGCGAGCGGCTGACCCTGATCGCGCAGTGGCAGTGGAGCATGGTGCTGCGCGACACCGGCGAGCTGCGCACCGCGACGACCATCATCACCGAAGCCCTCGACGGCTTCCGCGCGATGCTGCCCGACGCCCACCCCGACATCACCGCCGCCATGCTGACCAGCGCGTCGATCACCCGCCGCTCCGGGCACCTGCCCGGGCAGGCCGAGGCGATGGCCCGCCAGGCGCTGGCCCGCCTCGACCACCGCGACTTCGGCGAGACCCACCCGATCCGGGCGCTGGCCGGGCTCGGCCTCGGCCTGGCCACCGCGGCGGCAGGCGGGCACGCCGCGGGCGTCGAGCTGGTCGAGCGGGCCTACGAGATCCTGCTGGGCCGCTTCGACCGGGCGCACCCGTGGACCCTCGCCGCCGCCATCGACCTCGCCGTGCTCACCGCGTCCGGCGGCGACCTCGCGGGCGCCGCGGAACTGGTCGAGGAGGTCTTGGAGGACCTGCTGGACACCGTGGGCCCGACCCACCCGTACGTCGCCGTCGCCGGGCACAACCTCGGGCTGGCCCGCAGCGGCGCGCGGCGGAGCTGGAGGGAGATCGATGTCGACATCCCGCACACCTGACCAGGCGCTCTGGGTCAGCCCGCGGGTGGACGCCGCGGACGCCTACTTCGCGTCGGTGCGCTCGGCCTGCGCCCGGACCCAGGCGGACCTGCCCGAGCTGGCGTACCTGGCGTACCTGCGCAACGGCGTCCCGCTGCTGCGGTGCGGGCGCGGCGAGGCGGGCGACGTCGCAGGCGGGACCGGCCTGGCGAGCGCGTTCACCGTGCTGGCCAGGCAGATGGCCTACCACGTGCAGGTTCTCGACGCGCAGTTGCAGAAGGCCCGCACCGGCAGGCTCATCCGGACCGTCCTGCACACCGACGGCCACGCCCTGTTCTACGACATGGTCCGCCCGGGCGAGGAATTCCTCGGCGTGGTGCCGCAATCGCCCGCGGTCGCGGCCGGGGACCAGGCCATCGCCGCGCTCGCCGAGCACTTCCGGGTGCAGGCCGGGTTGCGGCCCGCCAACCACGGCTCCTTCGGCCAGGCGTGCGCCGGCCCCGCCCCCGAGGTGCCCGACGGCGGCGTGCAGGACCGCATCCGCGCCGTCGTGCGGCCCGACGGCCTGCACTTCGTGTCCTATTGGGTCAACGGCAGGCGCGAGGAGGTCGACCACTGCTTCGACGTGCCCGACCTGACCTCCCCGCGCATCGTCGACGCCGAGTCCGAGATCAGCCCGCAGGAGCGGCTGGACTTCCACCTGGCCTTCGCCCGCAGGCTGCACGCCCTGGCCACCGACCTCAAGCAGACCAGCGGCGGCGCGCTGCGCGGCAGGCTCAACCGGGTCGTCCTCGACGTCGAGGCCGGGGCGGTGTTCTACGTCCGGCTGCCCGCCCAGCGCTACCTGACCGCGGTGACCCTCAACCAGACCATGGTCGCCTTGGCCGACGACACCGTCACCCGCCTGGCGCAGACCCTGCGCGACCCCGAGCGGAGCCCGGCGTGACCGGAAGCCTCCGCGCGGCTCTGCTGCTCACCGTCGCCGCCACGGGGTGGTTCGTCGCCGAACAGCTCGGGTGGCAGGACGTCACCGCGTCGCCGGTCTACGCCTGGGTCATCACCGCCCTGCTCGGCACCGGCCTCTACGCCGCCGCCTACGGCATCGACCTCCGCGAGGCCCGCACCCACCTGCGCACGGTCATCCTCGCCGTCACGGTCGGTGTGCTCGCCAAGGTCGCGGTCATCGCCGCGATCCTGGTCATGTTCTTCGGCGACACCCGCATGATCCTGCTGGCCGTCGCAGTAGCCCAGATCGACCCGCTCTCAGTCGCCGCACTGCGCCACCGCAGCAACCTCTCACCCGCCGCGTCGTCCCTGCTCTCGGCCTGGGCCTCCTTCGACGACCCCATCACGGTGCTGCTGACCGCCTACCTGGCCGCCTTCGTGCTCGGCGACGGCGGCCTGGGCATGCTCGACACCGGCTTCAGCGCCTTCCTCACCAACCTCGGCCTCAACCTGCTGCTGGCCGTAGTCGCCTTCATCCTCTGGCGATCCTACGAATCCCGCCGCGCCGCCCGCCCCGAGCCCACACCCCCGCAGCGCCGCCGCGACTCCGGTGCGGAGCCAACCCCCCGTCAGCGAACGCTGCTCCGCCGCGATGCCAGTGCGGAGCCAACCTCCCGCCAGTGGACGCTGTTCCGCCGCGGCTCCGGTGCGGAGCAGGCACCCCGCCAGTGGACGCTGTTCCGCCGCGATGCCAGTGCGGAGCCGACCCCCCGCCAGCGAATGCTGTTCCGCCACGGCGCCCCTGCGGAGCAGGCACCCCGCCAGTGGACGCTGTTCCGCCGCGGTGCCCGTGCTGAGCCGACACCGCGGCAGCGGACGCTGCTCCGCGTGGCCGCGGTCGTCATCGTGCTCGCCTTCGCCACCATCGCGATCTCGTTCGCGCTGCTGCTCTCCCTGGCCTTCATCGGCCTGTTCGTCCGACCTGGCATCGACACCACCATCGACCGCATCGCCGCGGTAGCGCTCTACGGCGCCACCTTCGCCATCGGCATGGTCCTCGTCATCGACCGCCCCACGGTCCTGGCGGGCATCGTGCTCGGCGCAGCCGCTTTCTTCGCGCAGTTCCTCATCGCCCTGCTGCTCCCCGCCCGCGGCCTATCCGCCACCGACCGCCTGGGCCTGGCTTTCGCCCAGCAGAACGGCCTGACCGCCATCGTCCTCGCCCTGCTGCTCGAACCGGCCTACCCCAGCGCAGCCGGAACAATCGCCTTCGCCGTCATAGTCATCAACACCCTCCACGCCACCGCCACCGCCCTACGCGCCATACCGATCAGAGCCGCCCTAGTACCACGCCCAGAGCCCTGACCGCCCCGATTGCCGTCTGCCGCTCCGAACGGCCCTTCCCAGCAAGGCGTGACCGCGTGCGTGTCAATGGCTCGCGTGGCGTGGCAGCGGCGTTGCAGGCCGTTCCGGTCAGGTGCGCCCCTCGTGCCACGCCCGGAGCCGCGACCTTCCGGCTGCTGTTCGACTCGGCCTCGCCGGTTGCGGCGGAGGTGGTTGCTGTGCGGTCCCCGGTCAGCTTGGTGTGGTGTCGGCGGTGCAGGCGGTGCGGAACGAATCTGCTCGTGCTGCGCCCAGAGCCGTGACCCTCACGCCTGTCGTCTGCTGCTCGAACGGCTCTTCCCGGCAAGGGGCGGTGCATGGCGTGGCAGCCGCGGTGCGCGGCCGTGCCGGTCAGGCGCGCTCCAGCGCCGAGCCCAGTGCCCTGATCCTCAGGACCAGCCCACCTCGGTGCCGCCGTGGCGATAAGCGCGGGCGTTGCTGTCAGGTGCGCTCTCGGGCTGCGTCCAGGGCCGCGTCCTTGACCTTCACCGCGAACCCGGTCAGCGTGGTGATGGCCAGTTCGACCGGTGTGCTCGCGCCGATCTCGTCCGGGTGGGCGTCGGCGGCCAGCGGGGCCAGGTCGGTCAGCGGGACCCAGTCCTCCATCGCCTGGTACGCCTCGCAGATGGCGGCCAGGGCGTGTTCGTCGCCGGACTCGTGGAACCAGCGGGCCATCCGCTCGCGGAACGCGCGCAGGAAGCCCGTGATGATCGTCGCCGCGCCGACGGCCTGGCGCGCGCCCGGCTCGAAGAGGGCCGACCGCAAAGCCGCCGCGGCGTCGTAACCGCCGCGGTCGAACGCCGTCCGCACCCGCGGTTCCACCGCCAGCAGCGCCGCCACCCGGCTCTCGGCCAAGGTGAACAGGTCAGCCACCTGGTCCGGCAGGTCGGTGTCCGCGCGGGGTTCGTCCGGCCGGGCCTGCACCAGCAGGGCGACCTCCTGCGCGATGGCCTTCGGGCTCAGCTCCCGGGCGTGCGCGCCGGTGGCCAGCAGCGCCTTGATCTCCTCCAGCGAGCGCGTGAACTGGGCCATCGCGCCCTGGGGGAGCGCGCCCGCGACCGGACCGGCGGCCAGCGCCGCGCTGAGGTCGGCGCGGAAGGTCGTGCGGCGCACGATGGGCTCGGCGTGCAGGGCCTCGCGGATGGCGACGAGCGCGGAGTTGCTGGGCGTGCCCACCGTCACCAGCGTGATCGGCCGGTCCGGCTCCTGGGCGCGCACCGCGGCCACCCATTCGGTGAACTGCCGGATCTCGGCCTCGGCGAGCATCGCGCGGGCCACCAGCACGGCGAAGTCCCCGTCGCGGTGCCCGGCGGCGATGCGGAACTCCGCCCAGCGGTGGGCCTCCAGCGGCAGCGTCTGCTCCTGCCACAGCTGCCAGCCGTGCTGCGCGGCGATCTGGCGGATCTCCTCGACCACGGTGTCGAACGTCGGCGGGGTGAGCAGGCTCGCCGCCTCGTACAGGATCTCGTGGGTGATCTCCCGCGGCGGCCCGCCCGCCTCGTTGGCCAGCGCGAAGGCCCGGTGCAGCAGCCGCACCACCTGCCGCGGGTTGCCCCGGGTGAAGTCGCGGATGGTGCGCTGGGTGTGCTCGGCGAACGGGGCGAACCGGCGCGCGCCGAAGGTCCGCTCGTGCGAGCGCAGGATGAACTCCACGATGTCGTTCTCGGTGAACCCGCCCAGCTCCACGTGCTCGCCGATGCGCTCGCGCACCTTCGGCCCGAGGCTGTCCATCAGGTCGGGCAGCCCGCACAGGATGAAGCACGCCCCCGACCGCTTCGCCGTCTCCAGCAGGACGCGGAACGCCTCCATCAGCTGGTCGTGCGGGGTGTCGCTGCGGGCGAAGATGTCGCTCATCTCGTCGATGGCGAGCACGAACTTCTGGTCCCGCCCGCCCAGCACCAGCGCCAGCACGCCCAGGGCGTCCAGCGCGGCCAGGTCGTTGTCGATGCGCCGGTGGATGCGCCGGTTGCGCAGCGCCACCGGCGGCTCCTCGCCGTTGAGCCAGTCCCACACCGGGTCGGCGAGCCGCTTGTCGCGCATCAGCAGCGACAGCGCGGTGGTGAAGTCGGGGTTGTCGGTCACCGCGGCCAGGTTGTCGTGCACGCGCCGGTTGACCGCGCTGGAGAGCACGTCGTACTCGCGCTCGACGTCGCTGGTGTCGGCGCGGCGGGCGAGCGCGGCGTGCGGGACGTCGTTGGCGGCCAGCTCGGCCTGCACGGCGTCGGCGTAGTACTGGCTGACCTGGCGGACCAGCTCGTCCTTGGTGACGGCCTTGAGGAAGTTGCGGAACAGCGCGAGGAAGCCGTCCTCGCCCGCGACGACGTACAGCGCGCGGCCGGGCTCGCCGATCTCGGCCAGCGCCGTGTCCACCATCCGGACGAGCAGGTGCGTCTTCCCGGTCCCGTAGTCGCCGGAGACCACGATCGTGGTCCCGTCGCCGCGCCGCCCGCCGCCCGCGAGGTAATCCAGCAGCGGCGCGAATACGCGGTGGTGCGCGGCGGTGTCGACGTTGGTTTCCACGCCGTTGGGGTCGTGCCCGATGAGCGCGGTGTCCGCGACTGCTGTCGAGCGGAACGGATTCCTGCGCAACGCTTGTCCGCCGGTGCTCATCTTTACCGCCCTCGCCGTCGCATCATCGCCCGCCTAGGGCGCCCGCGAAATCGACATCGGTCACGACGTCGGCCTCGGTGTAGTTCACGTTAGCGTCCAACCGCGTTTGGTACGCCGTGTAGCACAACTCCTGCACCCGGCGGATGGAGTTGGAGTGTTCGGCGAGGTACGCGAGGCCGGACGTGTCCACGCTGGGGAAGATACCGGTCGCGGCGCTCCTGGTCAGGCGATCGTCGACGAACGCCCGGATCTCCGCGGCGGAGATCGGTTGCACCATGACAATCACCGGCGGCGCCGAATCCGCGGGCACCCGATAGCGCAGGTGATCGAGGTGGTCGCCCTGCAGGGAACTCGTCTCGCCCACGAAAAGCACCCCCGCGCTGGTGGCCGAGAAGGCGTAGCTGGTGATTTCGTCGACGAGATCACCCGGTGTCGGCAAGCGCACAATCACCGCGGTGCCCGGGTGCAGCGCTTCATGCAACCTTCGCAAAGCCCACAGGTAGCCCTTCTCGCGCCCGGCTTTCTCCAGCGCCTCCACCACGTCGCCATCCACGACTTTGCGGGTGCCGAGGACGTGGAACAGCTCGTTGCACACCGTTTTGATGCGCTCGGCGATGGAGAGCTGGTTGGACAGGTCGAACGGCGAGGGCAGCACCCGCTCCAGGTTCTCCACCACCACCCGCTCGACCACCCCATCCAGCGCGGTCACCAGGTGGTGGACGCAGCGGTTGACCATCGCCGTCTTCCCGCACCCGGAATCGCCCACGACCAGCAGGAACCCGCCGCGCTCCGGGATGTTCCCGACTTCGTAGCCTGATCGGAAGGCGTGGAAGGCCGCGTGTGCCCCGCCCACGTCGACGTACAGGTGGGCGTGGGTGTCGTCCTCGTGCGGGCGCAAGGTGCGCACCGCGCCGAACTCCACACCGGGCAGGGCGAACGGGTTGAGCGGCTCCCGGTTCATGCGGCCGCCTTGTCCGGGTCGCGCCGCCGCGGCCGCAGCAGCCCGGCGGCGACCCGCTGCACGCCGTCGTGCAGCTCGGCGAGGCGGGCGCGGACCTGCTTGGCCCGGCTCTCCTTGTCCACCACCCAGCCGGAGGTCAGCTCGTCGATGCCCAGGTCGCCCGCCACCATCCGCTGGTGGCAGGCCCTGGCCAGCGCCCACCCGGGGTGCTCGGCCTTGGCCTCGGCCAACCGGACCGCGAGGGTCGCGTGGGCCGACCGCAGCCGCTCGACCGGGCGCTCCCCGGTCAGCACGTGCGCGTAGTGCTGGGCGGCGGAGTCGAACTCCGCCAGCGCGGCCCGCAGCCCGTCGGCCTGCTGGCGGCGGCGCGTGCGGCGCTCCTGCAGGAACGCGGCCAGGTAGGTGAGCACGGCGGCGGCCAGCGCGGTCAGGAAGGGCAGGACGTCGGCGAAGACCCCCGGCTGCGGCTTGGCCGACTCGAACAGCGCGGTGCAGGTCTCCTCGAACGCCCGCCGATCCCGCTTGCGCCAGGCGTCGAGGTCGGCCAGCGCCGCGGGCTCGGCCTTGCCGAGCGCGATCGCGGCGCTGCGCAGCTCGGGCCGCTGCTTGTCGGCGAGGCAGTAGACGACCTGCGCGTCATCAATGGCCACCGCGGGCGCGGCGAACCCGATGAGCATGGCAGCGACAGCGACCCCTGCGCCCGTTGCGCGGCCCACCGTCACCCCCGCTGCCCGACATGTCGGCGATCAACTCTACCGATACGACGGTCGACCACCGGGACCGTTCGTTACCCCCAACACCCAATCGGCGTAGCCCCTCCACCCACCCGACAAGCCCCTGATGCGGCGCTGATCCATTGCCGATACGAGACCGCCGCCACCGACACCTCCCGCACTGCCCTAGCCACGCCCCTGGAGCAACGCCCCCCCATCCACACCACCACCACCACCGACACCTCCCGCGCCGCTCGGCGGTGGGGGGTGCGTTGTCTCCGGTGCGTGGGCAGGGCGGCGTGGGAGGAGTTGCCGGTGGGGAGTGTGGTCCGTTAGCCGCGGTGCGCGGCCAGGGCGGTGCGGAGGGCGTCGATGGTGGCTGGGGTGGTGGTGGCGTGCGGGGAGAGCCGGATGCGCCCGGACCGCACCGACGCGGCGACGCCGTGCTCCCGCAGAGTGGCCGTGACGCCCGGCAGGTCCGCCACCGCGAAGCTGAGGATCCCCGCGCCCCGCGCCACGACCTGCCCGCCCGCCGACCGCACCACGTCATCGATCCACCCCACCCGCTCGGCGATCCGGGCCTCGATGGCGGCCACCCCCACGCCCTCCACCAACTCCACCGCCGCCGCCAGCGCCCCCGCCGCGAACGGGCTCAGATGGGTGATCTTCAACATCGCCGCCGTGGCATCGGGCTCGTGCACGGCGTCGTCGAACACCGTCGCGTCCCGCGCCCCCGCCCAACTGGTCACAACCGGCTCCAACCGCCCCAGCGCCCGTTCCGACAAGGCGGCGAACCCGGTGCCCCACCCCGCCCGCAACCACTTCTGCCCACCCGCGACCAGCACATCCGCGGCCCCCCAGTCCGCCTCCACCGCCCCGAACCCCTGGATCCCATCCACCACCAGCAGCCGATCCCCCACGATCTCGCGCAGTGCCCCCAGGTCCATCCGATACCCGCTGCGGTAGTCGACCGCGCTCACGGTCACCACGGTGATCTCATCCGTCAACGCCCCCGCGATGGCCTCCGGCGTCGCAGCCCCACCCAACCACTCCACCCGAATCCGCCCGGCCTGCTCAGCCCGAGCCCACGGATAGGTGTTGGCGGGAAAGTCGCCAACCGGCACCAAGACCCGCCCCCCAACCCCGAAAGCGGCCTGCACCAGCCCCAAGCTCGTATTGGGCAGAAGCACCACCCGCTCCCGCCCGACGCCGAGCAGCCGCCCAACCGCATCCCGCGCCCGATCGTCAGCCCCCATCAACTCATCCACCGTCGACACCCCAGCCCCCGCAGCCCGCCCCATCAACTCCGCAACCACCCCCACCACCGGCCTACTCGGCGGCCCGAAGCGGGCGAAGTCGAGGTAACCAACGGACTCATCGAACTGCGCCAGGTAGTCGTCCACGCCTCCACTACTACCCGCAGGCCCCCGAACCTGTTCTGGTCCGGGGGCCATGGGGGCAGCAACGCAGGCCCGGCGAGAAGGATGGTTCCCACGAAACTTCGCTTGGCCAGCGCGTCAGCGCTGACAGGCGGCCGAGCCGACCAACCCGACCGTCGGCCCCGAGCCTCAGCGCCGGGCAAAGGCCGGGGTTGGCTCGGTGCGGAAGCCGCGGCCCAGCACGAGCGCCGGGAGGCGGCGCAGCCGGGGGACGCTGCTCAGCAGCCGCACCGGCAGCGGCAGGCGATCCGCCCTGGCGACCTCCACCTCTCCCCGCACGACCGGTCCGATCGCCCCCCAGTGCAGCAGGCGCTGGACGCCCTGCAGGACCGCCGTCGGCAGCAGCCTGCGCCGCCGGACCGCGTCGAGGTCGGCGCTGGTCAGCGTGCCGTGCTTGAGCTTGGGGGCCAGCAGGCCCGCGGCCGCGATCGCGTCCTGGACGGCCAGGTTGATGCCGACGCCGCCGACCGGGGACATCGCGTGGGCGGCGTCGCCGATGCAGAGCAGACCGTCCACATGCCACCGGCGCAGGCGGTTGAGCTTGACGTCGAGGACCTTGACGTCGTCCCAGGACGACAGGGCGTCCACCCGGTCGAGCAGCCACGGCGCGCCCTCGCCCATGTCGCGGACGATCTGGCCGACCTCGCCGCGGCGGGCCGCGCGGTCGGCGCCCTTGCCGATGAGCACCGCGCACTGCCAGTACTCGCCCCGGTCGAGCATCACCGCGGCCCGCTGGGCGGTGATGTTGCCCACCACGCCCGCCGGGTCCGACTCGTGCCGGGGCAGGCGGAACCACCAGACGTCCATCGGCGTCGCCCACTCCTTCGGGTGCAGGCCCGCCGCGGCGCGCAGCAGCGAGGAGCGGCCGTCGCAGGCGACCGTCAGGTCCGCCCGCAGCTCGCCCGTCTCGCCCGCCGCGGTCCGGTAGGTCACCCCCGCGACCCGGCCCCCCTCGCGCAGCAGCCCCGTCGCCTCGGTCTGCATGCGCAGGCTGAACGCCGGTTCATCGCAGGCCGCCCGCTTGAGCAGGTCGAGGAAGTCCCACTGCGGGACCATCGCGATGTAGGGGTGCTTGCCCTTGAGCTGGGACAGGTCGCCCACCTGCAGGATCTGCCCCTTGTACGGCACCCCCACCGCGTCGATCCGCCGCTGCGGGAGCTTGGCGAAGTCCGCCCCGAGCCCGAGGTCGTCGAGCAGGTCGAGGGTCGGCGGGTGCACCGTGTCGCCGCGGAAGTCCCGCAGGAAGTCCGCGTGCTTCTCCAGCACCACCACCTCGACGCCCGCCCTGGCCAGCAGCAGCGCCAGCACCATCCCCGCGGGCCCGCCCCCGACCACGCACACCGTCGTCCGTTCCATGAGTCCCCCTCCAGCTTTTCAACGGTAGTTGAATAACTTCAGGATGCACCCGGACGTCCCGGCGGTCAAGGCGTCGCGGCGGCGATACGCTCACCACTGCCATGACCACGCCAAACGCAGACACCCCAGTCCGGGCCCGCTTCTGCCCGTCACCCACGGGCACCCCGCACGTCGGGCTCATCCGGACCGCCCTGTTCAACTGGGCCTTCGCCCGCCACGCAGGCGGCGACCTCGTCTTCCGCATCGAGGACACCGACGCCGCCCGCGACACCGAGGAGAGCTACGCCGCGATCCTCGACGCGCTGCGGTGGCTGGGCATCGATTGGGACGAGGGCCCCGAGGTCGGCGGGGACCACGGCCCCTACCGGCAGAGCCAGCGCCAGGACATCTACCGCGACGTCATCGCCAAGCTGGTCGACGGCGGCGAGCTCTACGAGTCGTACTCCACCCCCGAGGAGGTCGAGGCCCGCCGCCGCGCCGCCGGGCAGGACCCCAAGCTGGGCTACGACAACGCCGACCGCGACACCAGCGCCGAGCAGCGCGCCGCCTACCGCGCCGAGGGCCGCGAGGCCGTGCTGCGGCTGCGGATGCCCGACCGCGACATCACCTTCACCGACCTGATCCGCGGCGAGATCACCTTCCCGGCGGGCAGCGTGCCCGACCCGGTGCTCGTCCGCGGCAACGGCCAGCCGCTCTACACCCTGGTCAACCCGGTCGACGACGCCCTCATGCGGATCACCCACGTGCTGCGCGGCGAGGACCTGCTGCCCTCCACGCCCCGCCAGATCGCGTTGTACGAGGCGCTGGAGCGCGTCGGCGTGGCCGAGTTCACCCCGCACTTCGGACACCTGCCGCTGGTGCGCGGCGAGGGCAACAAGAAGCTGTCCAAGCGCGACCCGGAATCGGACCTGTTCCACTACCGGACCCGCGGATTCATCCCCGAGGGAATGCTGAACTACCTGGCGCTGCTGGGCTGGTCCATTGCCGACGACCGCGACATCTTCACGATGTCGGAGATGGTGTCGGCATTCGACATCAGCCGCGTCAGCCCCAATCCCGCGCGTTTCGACCTGAAGAAGGCCGAGGCGATCAACGCCGAGCACCTGCGGGCGCTGCCGGTCGAGGAATTCGTCCGCCGCTCGGTGCCCTACCTGGTCGCCGAGGGCCTGCTGCCCGCCGAGCCCACGGCCGAGCAGTTGGCCACGCTCACCGCCGTCGCGCCGCTGGTGCAGGAGCGGGTGATCGTGCTGTCGGACACCGCGGGCATGGTCCGCTTCCTGTTCACCGACGACGCCGAGTTCGCCCCCGAGCCGGAGTCGGCGGCCAAGGCGCTGGGCCCGGACGCCCAGCCCGTTGTGGACGCCAGCATCCAAGCCCTTGCGGCACTGGGGGAGTGGACGACCCCGGCCATCGAGGCCGCGCTCAAGGCCGCGCTCGTCGACGGGCTCGGCCTCAAGCCGCGCAAGGCGTTCGCGCCCGTGCGCGTGGCCACGACCGGGCGCACGGTGTCACCGCCGCTCTACGAGTCGCTGGAGCTGCTGGGCCGGGAGTCCACCCTCACCCGACTGCGCAACGCGCTGCCGTAACGACACGCCGACGACCCGCGATATAGGCCCGTTCATCGGCCTTGTCGCGGGTTGCGGCGCTTGACCGAAAAAGATCTCGAAACACCACCCGAGCAGACGAGTCCCGATCGCCGATCGGCGATCTAATCTGCCGTAATGACTTCTGCGCGGGCGCCTTTCCCTGCCGTGACGCACGCCAACCGGGCGGCGGTCCCGGCCGCGCTCCCGCCAACGATTCACGCGATCTGCCTGGATGTCGACGACACGGTGATCGATTTCACCGGCTCGGCCAGAATGGCACTGCTGGAATTGACCGGGCGCGACGACCTGTGGGCCGACTGGCAGGCGATCACCGAGGACCACAGCGCCCGCGCCATCGCCGGTGAGTTCGATCACGACACCATGCGCCGGGTCCGCACCAAGGCGTTCCTCGACGCCCAGGGCGCCGACTTCGACGAGGCCACCGTCGCCGTCCTGGAGGACCGCCGCCGCGACCGCATGGCCCACCTCGGCCGCGCCTTCCCCGACGCCGCCCGCACCCTGGACTGGCTGCGCGCGGCCGGGCTCAAGATCGCCGCTGTGACCAACGCCTCACACCCCGACCAGCGCGCCCGCCTGGCCCGCGTCGGCCTCGCCCGCTTCTTCGACGCCGTGATCAGCGCCGGAGCCCTCGGCGTCGCCAAGCCCGACCCCGCGATCTTCCACACCGCCTGCGCCCAGCTCGGCGTCCCCCCGGCCCGCACCATGCACGTCGGCGACCGCATCGACCTCGACGCCCGCGCGGCCACCGCGGCGGGCCTGCACGGCGTCTGGCTCGACCGCAACGCCCGCCCGACCCCGGCCGAACCCGGCATCCACGTCATCGACAGCCTCGACGACCTGCCCACCCTCCTGGTCACCGAGTTCCGCACCCCGACCGTCACGACCAGCGGCGGAGTGCCCGCACCCCGCGGATAGACCCCCTGATTTCCGGATCGGCGGGGTCGTGGTCTAACATCTTCCCTGACAACGCGCCGGGTCGAACAGCGCAAGCTGCGAGGTCGGGTACGAGGTCATTGGGGTATGGTGTAATTGGCAGCACGACTGATTCTGGTTCAGTTAGTCTAGGTTCGAGTCCTGGTACCCCAGCGGAAAGCCTCCAGAAGCCCTCTGGTAAGCTTCCCCCAGCAAGACAGCAAGACCAACTGAATGGAAAGTCCACGGCCCCGTCGTCTAGCGGCCTAGGACGCCGCCCTCTCAAGGCGGTAGCGCGGGTTCAAATCCCGTCGGGGCTACGTAAGATCTGGGAGATCCCTGTCACCGGAATGCGGTGACGGGGATCTTTCGTCATTGCATGTGGGGGGCGACCCCCCACACCCCCACGGTGCGGAAGCTCACGACTCGGCGTGAAGGCCGATTCCGTTCGATGGCGCTTCGCTTCGCTCGCTTGTGGGCTGGGGTTCGGGTCGGTGCCTTCGGCTTCGGGGGCTGTCTCGCCGGCGCGCTTGGCGGCGACTGTCCATTCCATGCGGATCCGCTCGCCTCGCCGTCCGCCAGACCGCCCCATCCGATCCCGACCCGCCCCGCCGTTCGCCTGTCCGTCCCACCCGTTCCCGGCTGGCTTTGCCGTTCGGCTGGCCGTCCCACCCGTTCCCGACCTGCCTCGCCGTCCGCTTGGCCGTCCCACCCCGTTTCCGGCTCGCCTTGCCGTTCGCCAGGCCGTTCCGCCCGATCCCGGCTGGCTTTGCCGTTCGTCAGGGCCGTCCCATCCGATCCCGACCTGCCTTGTCGTTCGGCTGGCCGTCCCACCCGTTCCCGGCTCGCCTTGCCGATCGGTTAGGTCGCTCCATCCCGTCCGAGCCCGATCCGGCTTGCCGTTCGGCAGGCCGTCTCGTCCCATCCGATCCCGGCTCGCCTTGCCGGTCGGCTGGCCGCTCCTTCCCGTCCGCGCCCGACTCGGCTCGCCGGTCGGCGGGGTGGGCAATCCCATCCCAGCCCCGATCCGGCTGCCGTTCGGCTGGTCGTCGCAACCCGTCCGGCCCGGTTCGGCTGGCCGTCTCAATCTCACCCGTTCCCAAGCCGCCTTGCCGTTCGGCTGGCTGTCCCAGCCCATCCGAGCCCGGCCCGGCTTACTGTTCGGCTGGTTGTCCCCAGCCCATCCGAGCCCAAGCCGCCTTGCCGTTCGGCTGGCTGTCCCAGCCCATCGGATCCCGGCCCGGCTTGGTGTTCGGCTGGTCGGCTCAATCCCACCCGTTCCCGACTTGTGCCGGTTCGGCTGGCCGTCTCGTCCCATCCGTTCCCGGCTCGCCTTGCCGGTCGGCTGGCCGCTCCTTCCCGTCCGCGCCCGACTCGGCTCGCCGGTCGGCGGGGTGGGGCAATCCCATCCCATCCCATCTGCGCCGAAACCGTCGTGCTGTGGGGCGCGTGGGATTGCGGGTTGCCTCCGGTGGCGGGGGTGGGCCACCGGAGGCGGGGGTTAGAGGCGGTTTTGGAGGGCGTCGGCGGCGGCTAGGAGGTCGGCGGCCCAGCGGGCGCCGGGGCGGCGGCCCATGCGGTCGATGGGGCCGGAGACCGAGACCGCGGCGACGACCATCCCCGAGGTGTCGCGGACCGGGGCCGAGACCGAGGCGACGCCGGGTTCGCGTTCGGCGACGCTCTGGGCCCAGCCGCGCCTGCGGACCTCCAGCAGGCCCCGCTCGCCGAAGACGGCCTCCTGCAGGAGGCTGCGCTGGGTCGCGGGGTCGGCCCAGGCGGCGAGGACCTTGGCGCCCGAGCCCGCCGTCATCGGCAGGCGGGCGCCCACCGGGACCGTGTCGCGCAGGCCGCTCGGCGGTTCCGCGGAGCTGATGCAGATGCGGTACAGCCCGTCGCGGCGGTAGAGCTGGACGCTCTCGCCGGTGCGGTCCCGCAGGCGCGGCAGCACGGCCGCCGCCGCGTCCAGCAGCGGGTCGGTCGCGCCGCCCGCCAGCTCCGCCAGCGCCGCCCCCGGCCGCCAGCGCCCGTCCGAACCCCGGCGCAGCAGCCGGTGGACCTCCAGGCCCACCGCCAAGCGGTGGGCCGTCGCCCGGGGCAGGCCCGTCTTCCCGCACAGCTCCGCCAGGCCGCACGGCTCCTTCGCCACCGCCTGCAGAACCGCCATCGCCTTGTCCAGAACGCCGATGCCGCTATGCTGTCCCACGTCTCGATACTACTTTCCCGTCATATGGGATGTCCAGCAAGTGGGAAGCAGATGCCTAAGACGCTCGCCGAGAAAGTCTGGGACCAGCACGTCGTCCGCCGCGGTGACGGCGCCGAGCCGGACCTGCTCTACATCGACCTGCACCTCATCCACGAGGTGACCAGCCCGCAGGCCTTCGACGGGCTGCGGCTGGCCGGTAGGCCGGTGCGCAGGCCCGACCTCACCATCGCCACCGAGGACCACAACGTCCCGACCGTCGGGATCGACCTCCCGATCGCTGATCCGGTCTCCCGCACCCAGGTCGAGACGCTGCGCCGCAACTGCGCGGAGTTCGGTGTGCGGCTGCACCCGATGGGCGATGCCGAGCAGGGCATCGTGCACGTCGTCGGCCCCCAGCTCGGCCTCACCCAGCCGGGCATGACGGTGGTCTGCGGCGACAGCCACACCTCCACCCACGGCGCGTTCGGCGCGCTCGCCTTCGGGATCGGCACCTCGGAGGTCGAGCACGTCCTGGCCACCCAGACCCTGCCGCTGCGTCCTTTCAAGACCATGGCCATCACCGTCGTCGGCGACCTGCCCGCCGGGGTCACGGCCAAGGACCTCATCCTCGCCGTCATCGCCCGCATCGGCACCGGCGGCGGCCAGGGCCACGTCCTGGAGTACCGGGGCAGCGCGATCGAGGCGCTGTCGATGGAAGCCAGGATGACCATCTGCAACATGTCCATCGAGGCGGGCGCCCGCGCCGGGATGATCGCCCCGGACGAGACCACCTTCGCCTACCTCAAGGACCGCCCGCACGCCCCCAAGGGCGCCGACTGGGACGCCGCCGTGGCCGCGTGGCGGGAACTGCGCACGGACGAAGGCGCCGAGTTCGACGCCGAGGTCGTCATCGACGCCGCCACCCTGGCCCCGTTCGTGACCTGGGGCACCAACCCGGGCCAGGGCCTGCCGCTGTCGGCGTCGGTGCCCGACCCGGAGTCCTTCGCCGAGGAGACCGACCGCGTCGCCGCAGAGAAGGCGCTGGCGTACATGGGACTGACGCCGGGCACCCCGCTGCGGGAGGTGAGCGTCGACACGGTGTTCCTCGGCTCGTGCACCAACGGCCGCATCGAGGACCTGCGCGCCGCCGCGGAGGTCCTGCGCGGGCACCGCGTCGCCGACGGGGTGCGGATGCTCGTCGTGCCCGGCTCGATGCGGGTGCGCGCCCAGGCCGAGGCCGAGGGGCTCGACGCGGTCTTCACCGCGGCGGGTGCCGAATGGCGGCAGGCGGGCTGCTCCATGTGCCTGGGCATGAACCCCGACCAGCTGGCCCCCGGCGAGCGCAGCGCGTCCACATCGAACCGCAACTTCGAGGGCAGGCAGGGCAAGGGCGGGCGGACCCACCTGGTGTCCCCGCTGGTGGCCGCGGCCACGGCCGTGCGCGGCACCCTCTCCTCCCCGGCCGACCTGAACTAGGAGCTGACCCCTGATGGAGCCGTTCACCAGCCACACCGGCGTCGGCGTGCCGCTGCGCCGGTCCAACGTGGACACCGACCAGATCATCCCGGCGGTCTACCTCAAGCGGGTCACCCGGACCGGCTTCGAGGACGGCCTCTTCGCCGCCTGGCGGGCCGACGAGGGGTTCGTGCTGAACCAGGAGCCGTACCGGGCGGGCAGCGTGCTCGTCGCCGGGCCCGACTTCGGCACCGGGTCCTCCCGCGAGCACGCCGTGTGGGCGCTGTCGGACTACGGCTTCCGGGTGGTCATCTCCGCCCGGTTTGCCGACATCTTCCGGGGCAACGCGGGCAAGGCCGGGCTGCTGGCCGCCGAGGTCGACCAGGCCGACGTCGAGCTGCTGTGGAAGCTGCTGGAGGCCGAGCCCGGCACCGAGGTCACCGTGGACCTGGCGGCGAAGACCGTCACGGCCAAGGACTTCACCGCCCGCTTCGGCATCGACGACTACACCCGTTGGCGGCTCTTGGAAGGGCTCGACGACATCGCCCTGACCCTGCGCCACGAGCAGGCCATCGGCGCGTTTGAGCAGGCCAGGCCCAAGTGGAAGCCGGTGACGACCCCGGTGTAGCCCCCGGCCGACAAGGGGGCCGGAACCCTCGACCAGACCCGGCATTCCGGCCCCCGAACCCCTCTCGAATAGGCTCCGCACCCGGTCCGCGCGACCCCCTAAGAGCCCCGAACCACCCCCCGGTTGGCGAACCTCGGGCGGTTCAAGGAAAAATTAGGGCGCGTCGCGTGGAAATTGCGCGTCCAAAGGAATACGGTGACGTGAAGGTCGGCCCATGGGCCGTAACGGCTGTGTTGTCTCAACGGAGGACTGAAGCGTGAACAAGGCCCAACTCATCGAGGCGCTTACGGAGCGGCTGGGCGACAAGAAGGCCGCAGGCGCTGCGGTCGACGGTCTCGTCGACGTGATCGTTCGCACGGTCAACAAGGGCGAGAAGGTCAACATCACCGGGTTCGGCGTCTTCGAGAAGCGCGCCCGCGCGGCTCGCACCGCCCGCAACCCACGCACGGGCGAGACCGTGAAGGTGAAGAAGACCAACGTCCCCGCCTTCCGCGCGGGCACGATGTTCAAGGAGGTCGTCAGCGGGGCGAAGAAGCTGCCGAAGGTCGCCACGGCCAAGGCGGGCGCCCGCACCACGACCCGCGCCGCGGCTGGCACGGCCACCAAGGCCGCCACCACCCGCAGCACCACGACGCGGACCCGCGCCGCGGCCGCGAAGCCCGCCGCCACCAAGGCGGCGACGCCCCGCGCGACCAAGGCGGCCACCACGGCCAAGGCCCCCGCCAAGACCACGGCGGCGAAGACCACGGCGGCGAAGTCGACCTCGACCCGCGCCACCAAGGCGACCACCGCGGCCAAGGCGCCTGCCAAGACCACCGCGGCGAAGACCACGGCGAAGGCCACCACGGCCAAGGCGACCCCGGCCCGCAAGACGACGTCCGCGGCGGCGAAGGCCCCCGCGGCGCGCACCACCAAGCGGACCTCCGCCGCCAAGAAGTAGCGCCGGTGGTCTCGTCCGGCTCCGCCCGGACGAACAACCCGCGAGAGCCCCGCACGCAGGCCACGTGCGGGGCTCTCGGCCGTTTCCGCCCCTTCCGGTGGGCCCGCCCGATCGGCGCCCGTTGCCGTCCCGGGCGTCCTCGGCAACGCCCGCTCGATTGCCAATGCGCGGGCTTCGTATCCGCTATCCGGCCCTAGCCCGCGCTATCCGTGACCATCCGACAACGGCTGGCGCATAGCGGGGTGCGCACTAGTCCCTGCGGCGGAATGGGGACCGGTCACGGCCGCTGGGGTCGGGGTTCGTAATGGGCGCTGACCAGCTTGTCGCCTTCCAGGGCGAGCACCCACGCGCTGCCCTTGTGGGAGCGGATGCCTTCCACTCCGGACTCCACTCCCAGCGCCGCGAGCAGGCCCGGGATGACGCCGCCCTGGCTGCACACCACCGCCGTGCCCGGCTCGGCCGCGATCGCCAGCAGGCGGCCCAGGGCGGCCTCCGGGTCGGCGGTGTAGCCCGCTTCGGCCAGGGCGGGCTCCGGGGTCACCGGGCAGCCCAGCCGTTCGGCGAGCGGGCGCACGGTGTCCAGGCAGCGGGTGTTGGGCACCGAGTGCACGCGGGACGGGCCGAACAGCGGCAGGAAGCGGTTCAGCGCGGCCACCTGGGTCCAGCCCCGGGGCGACAGCGGGCGCCGCTCGTCCGGGCCGTCCCACTCGGAGCGCTCGCCCGCGTGGGCGTGGCGGACCAGCAGCAGCGTCGCCGCCCGCGGGGCCACCGCGTACGCGGCGAGCACGTCGCGGTCGTGGCGGTAGGTCAGCCGCCGGTCCGCTTCGGCGACCGGCAGCCACACCAGCTCGTCCACCTCGTCATTGCTGCGGAAGTCCCCGGAAACCGCTCGGGCGGCGAAGTAATCCACCGTCTTGTCCGAATCGCCCACCCGGTAGGCGACCTGCCCGAGGTGCCGGCCGAGTGCGGCGTGGTGGCCGGTCTCCTCCAGCACCTCCCGCACCGCCGCCTCGGGCACCGTCTCGCCCGGGTCCAGCTTCCCCTTGGGCAGGCTCCAGTCGTCGTAGCGCGGGCGGTGCACCACCGCCACCCGCACGCCGTCGTCATCATCAGGGCGCCACAGAACCGCCCCCGCCGCTGCGATCGCCATCCCGGTCAGTCCCTCGACCGGTGCCGGAGCAGCATCTCGGTCTGGTGGTCGCGCACGTCCTCGGTCTCGGCGGGCGACGCGGTCCAGTCGCCGTTGCCGGAGAGCACCCAGCACCGCGTGGCCGGGTCCATCGCCGACTCGAAGATGCGCACCAGCTGCGCGGTCAGCCGCGGGTCGGTCACCCGGACCATCACCTCCACCCGACGGTCGAGGTTGCGGTGCATCATGTCCGCGCTGCCGATCCAGTGCTCGTCTGCGCCGACGAACCAGACCATCCGGGAGTGCTCCAGGAACCGCCCGAGGATCGAGCGGACCCGGATGTTCTCCGACAGCCCCGGGATGCCCGGCTTGAGCGCGCAGATCCCGCGCACCACCACGTCGACCGGCACCCCGTGCTGGGAGGCCCGGTAGAGCGCGTCGATGACCTGCTCGTCCACCAGGGAGTTCACCTTCAGCCGCACCCCGGCCGGGCGGCCTGCCCTGGCGTGCTCGATCTCGGCGTCGATGCGCTCGACGATCCCGCGCCGCACGCCCTGCGGGGCGACCAGCAGGCTGCGGTAGGTGTCCTGGCGGGCGTAGCCGGTGAGGACGTTGAACAGGTCGGTCAGGTCCGCGCCGATGGCGGGCTCGGCGGTCAGCAGGCCGATGTCCTCGTAGAGCCGGGCGGTCTTGGGGTTGTAGTTGCCGGTGCCGATGTGGCAGTAGCGGCGGATGGTGGAGCCCTCCTGCCGCACCACGAGCGCGGTCTTGCAGTGCGTCTTGAGCCCGACGAGGCCGTAGACGACGTGCACGCCCGCCTTCTCCAGCGTCCGCGCCCACTTGATGTTGGCCTGCTCGTCGAAGCGCGCCTTGAGCTCCACCAGGGCCACCACCTGCTTGCCCGCCTCGGCGGCGTCGATGAGCGCGTCCACGATGGGCGAGTCGCCGGAGGTGCGGTAGAGGGTCTGCTTGATGGCCAGCACGTGCGGGTCGGCGGCCGCCTGCTCGATGAACCGCTGCACGCTGGTGGAGAACGAGTGGTACGGGTGGTGCACCAGCACGTCGCCCTCGCGCAGCCGGGCGAAGACGCTCTTGGGCGTCTCGCCCTCGGCGAAGGCCGGGTGCGTCACCGGGACGAACGGCGGGTCCTTCAGCTCCTTGCGGTCGACGTTGTAGATGCCCCACAGGCACGACAGGTCCAGCAGGTCGCGCACCACGACGACGTCGTTCTCGTGCACGTCCATCTCGCGCAGCAGCAGCTCCAGCATGTGGTCGCTCATGTCGTCGGCGACCTCCAGCCGCACCGGCGGGCCGAACCGCCGCTGCGCCAGCTCGCGCTCCAGCGCCTTGAGCAGGTCCTCGTCGCGGTCCTCCTCGACCTCCAGGTCGGCGTTGCGGGTGACCCGGAAGGCGTGCACCTCGATGATCTCCATGCCGGTGAACAGCATCCCCAGGTGCGCGGCGATCAGCTCTTCAAGCGGCAGGAACACCGCCGTGCGCTCGTCGGGGCTGCGGTCGACCGGGACCAGCCGGGGCACGTTGTCGGGCACCTTGACCCGGGCGAAGCGCGGTGTGCCCTCCTCCGGGTTGCGCACCGTGACGGCCAGGTTCAGCGACAGCCCGGAGATGTAGGGGAAGGGGTGCGCGGGGTCGAAGGCCAGCGGGGTGAGCACCGGGAAGACCTGGTCGCGGAAGTAGATGGACATCCGCTGGGACTGCTCGGCGGTCAGCTCGGCCCAGGTGGCGATGCGGATGCCCGCGGCGGCCAGCTCCGGGCGCACGTGCTCGGCGAAGGTCAGCGCGTGCTGCTCGACCAGCTCCTGGTTGCGCTTGGCGATCCAGGCCAGCTGCTCGCGCGGGGTCATCCCGTCCGCGCTGCGCACCGACAGCCCGGTCTCCATCCGCCGCTTGAGCCCGGCGACCCGCACCATGTAGAACTCGTCGAGGTTGGAGGCGAAGATGGCCAGGAACTTGGCCCGCTCCAGCAGCGGCTGGGAGGCGTCCTCGGCCAGCGCGAGCACCCGGGCGTTGAAGTCCAACCAGGACAGTTCCCGGTTCAGGTAGCGGTCGTCGGGCAGGTCGGTGACCACCGGCGCGCGGGTGGCGGCCGGGGGCGCGGCGGGCACGCCGCGGGGCTCGGGCGCGTCGGCTGCTGGGGCGGTCGTGCGTTCGGTGCTCACGTTTCGCATTCTGCGCCACGATCGCGGCCGGAGCCCATCAGAAGTGTGAATTCTCAGGTCAGGGTCGCGGTGTGCGGGCCCAGGCCCAGGGCGGCCGCGGCGGCGAGGTCGGCCGGGGTGTCCACGTCCTGGCGCAGCGCGGTCAGGCCGAAACCGACCGCGACGGCGGTCTCGGCGTGGCGGGCCGCCGAGCCGGGGCCGAACCGCGGGGCCAGCGGGCCGCCCGCGGCCGACAGCAGCGCGACGGTGCCGGTGCCCGCGTGGTCGGGGACGTAGGCGCGCCTGCCAGCGGCCTCGGCGGCGGCCGCGTCCAGGTCGGCCGGGCGCAGGGCGGGCAGGTCGGCCTGCAGCGCGGCCACGACCGAGCCCGGGTCGCGCTCGCGCAGCAGCCGCGCGCCGAAGCGCAGGGCCGCGTTGAGCCCGGGCAGGCCGCGTTCGTCGACGCACTCCGCGCCCGTGCCCGCCAAGCCGTCGACCACCCGCTCGTCCTCGCACACCACCAGCACCGCCCGCACGCTCGCCGCGGCGAGCGCGGCGGTGACCGTGTCGCGCACCACAGCCAGCACGAGGCGGCGGTGGTCGGGGTGGGCGCCGCGCAGGCGCGACTTGGCCCGGTCCAGGTGCTTGACCGGGATGACGACGTCGACCACGCCGTTGATCCTGCCACCCCCGTCTGGACCCCCCGCGCGGGCGCAAGCCAGACTCTCCTGTCAGCACCGACGCAGAGGAGGACCGGGTGGGCAGGCGCGAGAAGAGCGGCTTCTGGGTGATGGCGGCCGCATCGTTCTTCTACCCGCTGAGCTGGCTGGGCAAGCGCACCTACCGGGGCGCGGAGAAGATCCCGGCCACCGGCGGAGCGCTGCTGGTGATGAACCACGTGTCGCACCTGGACCCGCCCAACGACGCGGTGTTCGTCCACCGCAACCGGCGGGTGCCGCGGTTCATGGCCAAGGACAGCCTGTTCAAGGTGCCGGTCTTCGGCAAGATCCTGGCCGGGTCCGGCGGCATCCCGGTCTACCGGGGCAGCACCAGCGCAGCCGACAGCCTCAAGGCCGCGCACGCCGCGCTGCGCGAGGGCAAGCTCGTCGTCATCTACCCCGAGGGGACCATCACCAAGGACCCGACCGGCTGGCCGATGCGCGCCCGCACCGGGGTCGCCCGGCTGGCGCTGGAGAACGACGTGCCGGTGCTGCCCGTGGCGCGATGGGGGACCAACGACATCTGGAACGGCTACTCCAAGAAGTTCCGGCCGTTCCCGCGCAAGCAGGTCTGGACGGTCGTCGGCGACCCGGTGGACCTCTCGGCCTACCGCGGGCAGCCGGTGACCAACCAGCTCCTGCGGGAGGTCACCGACCTGCTGATGACCCGGGTGCGCGACCTGCTCGCCGACATCCGCGACGAGCCCGCCCCCGCGGAGTTCTACAGCCCCGGCTCCCGCCGCGAGGCCGACCAGTGAGCGTCACCGTGCTCGGGGCGGGGTCGTGGGGGACGACCTTCGCCAAGGTGCTCGCCGACGCCGGGCAGGACGTGCTGCTGTGGGCGCGGCGGCGCGACCTGGCCGAGGCCATCGCCGCCGACCGGGAGAACGCCGAGTACCTGCCCGGGGTGGCGCTGCCGCCGTCGCTGCGCTCCACATCGGACCCGCGGGAGGCGCTGGCCGGGGCGTCGGTGGTGGTGCTGGCGGTGCCCAGCCAGTCGCTGCGGCACAACCTGACGGCCTGGCGCGGGCTGCTGCGCCGGGACGCGACGCTGGTCAGCCTGGCCAAGGGGATCGAGCTGGGCACGCTGCGGCGGATGAGCGAGGTCATCGCCGAGGTCTCCGGGTTCGGCCCGGAGCGGATCGCGGTGGTGTCCGGGCCGAACCTGGCCAAGGAGATCGCCGCCGAGCAGCCCACGGCGACCGTCATCGCCTGCCCCGACCACGACCGCGCGGTCGCGTTGCAGCAGATGTGCACCACCGGCTACTTCCGCCCCTACACCATCACCGATGTGGTGGGCTGCGAGATCGGCGGGGCCTGCAAGAACGTCATCGCGCTGTCCTGCGGCATGGCCGCGGGGCTGGGCTTCGGCGCGAACACCCTGGCGACGCTGATCACCCGCGGCTTGGCCGAGACCGCCCGCCTCGGCGCCGCGCTCGGCGCTGACCCGATGACGCTCAGCGGCTTGGCCGGTCTGGGCGACCTGGTGGCGACCTGCTCGTCGCCGCTGTCGCGCAACCGGACCTTCGGCGAGCGGCTGGGGCGCGGGGAGACCGTCGCGCAGGCGCAGGCCGCCCAGCACGGCCAGGTCGCCGAGGGCGTGAAGTCCTGCTCCTCCATCCGCGAGCTGGCGGCGTCGCTCGGCGTCGAGATGCCCATCACCGAGGTCGTGCACCGGGTCTGCCACGACGGCTTCCACCCCCGGGAGATGGCGGGCGAGCTGATCGGCCGCAAGACGAAGCCGGAGCGGTCGTGACCGGCGACGGGACCCGCTGCGTGCGTGCGGGGCTGCCCGCGGAGGTCCCCGGCACGCCCGTGCCCCCGCAACTGGTCCTGGCGTCGCAGTTCCACCTCTCCGACGCGCCCACCGCCGACTTCTACGGCCGCGCGGGCAACCCGACCTGGCGCGCGCTGGAGTCGGCGATCGGCGACCTCGACGGCGGCACGTGCCTGGTCTACCCCTCCGGGATGGCCGCGGTCGCCGCGCTGCTGCGCACCGCCCTGGCCCCCGGCGACACCGTGGTCGTCCCGTCCGACGGCTACTACCTGGCCCGCCGCTACGCCCACGACTTCATGTCCCTGACCGTGCGCGAGCACCCCACACCGGACATGGCGGATGCCGATTTCACCGGTGCCCGGCTCGTCCTCATCGAAACCCCGTCCAACCCCGGGCTCGACGTCTGCGACATCGCCGCCGTCGTGGAGCGCGCGCACGCGGCGGGCGCGCTCGTCGCGGTGGACAACACGACCGCGACCCCGCTGGGGCAGCGGCCGCTGGACCTGGGCGCCGACTTCGCCATCGCCAGTGACACCAAGGCCCTGGCCGGGCACAGCGACGTCGTGCTCGGGCACATCAGCGCGCGCTCGGCCGGGTGGGTCGAGCGCCTGCTCGCCGAGCGGACCACCTCCGGGGCCATCCCCGGTCCCTTCGAGACCTGGCTGGCCCTGCGCGGGCTGGCCACGCTGGACCTGCGCCTGGCCCGCCAGGCGGAGAACGCCGCCGCCCTGCACGCGGTCCTGCGCGAGCACCCGCGGGTCAGCGGCCTGCGCTGGCCGGGTTCCCCCGACGACCCCGCGCACGCCTTGGCCAGCAGGCAGATGCGCCGCTTCGGCGGCGTCCTCGCCTTCGAGCTGGAGTCGGCCGACGCCGCCGCGGACTTCCTCGCCCGCTCGACCCTGATCGCCTCGGCGACGAGCTTCGGCGGCGTCCACACCACCGCCGACCGCCGCGAGCGCTGGGGCGACGCCGTCGCCCCCGGCCTGCTGCGCCTGTCCTGCGGCTGCGAGGACACCGCCGACCTCGTCGCCGACGTCCGCGCCGCGCTCGGCTGAGCGCGGTGCGGACCGGCCCTAGGTCAGGTCCATCTCCATGATCGGCTCGGTGGACGGCTCGGCGGAGCCGCCCGCCGGTTCGATCGTGATGCCCACGTTGGTCGCGCCCGCGACCTCGCCGGTGGTGTCCAGGATCGCCGCGCGGCCCTGGCTGTCCGGGGTGACCAGGCCGATGGAGTGGAACGGGGTGTCCCCGCCCATCAGCCACACCTGGTAGGTCTTGCCCTCCGGCGCGGCCGGGACGCCGTCGGCGAGCAGCAGCAGGTCGCCGCGCTCGCGGGAGTACACGACCGTCCCGGACAGCCCGCCCGCGCTGCCGCTGATCACCTCGGCGTCGCCAGCGGAGAGGATGCGGGTCATCGCCGCGGTCTGCGCGCGGGTCTCGCCCAGGTCCGAACGGGCCTGCGCCAGCAGCACGCCGAGCGACACCGAGACCACCAGCAGCACCGCGGCGGCCAGGCCGAGCACGCGCACCGGCCACGGCGACCGGACTGCGGGGGCCGCAGCGCCGTCGGAGCCGATCGGGGGGAGCTGGCGGGTGGTGCGGATCCGCGCGAGCACCGCGGCCTTCATCGCGGGCGGGGGAGCGGCGGCCACGGCGTCGCCCAGCCGGGCGGCGGTGGCCTGCAGCTCGGCGACCTCCTGCGCGCACGCGCCGCACTCGGCCAGGTGGCGCTCGAAGGCGGCGCGCTCCGGGCCGGTGATGGCGTTCAGGGCGTAGGCGCCGGTCAGCGCGTGGATGTCGGCGCTGGTCACCGGGTCACCCCCAGGCAGTCGCGCAGGCGGATCAGGCCGTCGCGCAGTCGGGTCTTGATGGTCCCCAGCGGGGTGCCCAGCAACTCGGCCACCTCGCGGTAGGTCAGTCCTTTGTAGTACGCCAGCTCCACGGACTCGCGCTGCAACTGCGTCAGCGAGCCCAGGCAGCGGCGCACCTGCTCGTGCTCCAGCCGGGTCTGCACCTGCTCGGCCACCTCGTCGAACGGGCGGGCGGCCTCGCGGCGGTGGGCGCGCTCCTCGCGGTCGGTCGCCGCCTGCGCCGAGCGCACCCGGTCGACGGCGCGGCGGTGCGCCAGCGTGAGCACCCAGGTCATCGCCGAGCCGCGCTCGGGGGCGTAGCGGGCGGCGGTGCGCCACAGCTCCAGCATCACCTCCTGCGCCACCTCCTCCGACTGCGCCGGGTCCCGCACGATCCGCCGCACCAAGCCGAACACCGGCCCGACCACCATGTCGTACAGGCGCTCGAAGGCCGCTTCGTCGCCGCGGGCCACGCGGTGCAGCAGGGCGGCGGCGGGATCGGGCGCGGGGGCCGATCCGGTCTGGGGCACGCCGGACAGCCTCCGCGCGCGGTCGACCATGTGCTGCTCCCGTCGGGTTGGCGGAAAGAGTGGACGCACCCTTTCATTCGCCGCGCGGGCCACGGCGGCTTGGTGTCCCGGTTGCCGGTGTCCCGATTGCCGGTGTCCCGGTTGTAGCTGTCCCGGTTGTAGCCGTCCCGGCTGTTGCTGTCCCGGTTGGTGCTGTCCCATCGGGTGGACCGCGTTGCGACCGCAGGCACCGTCTGCTTTCCTGCTTCCCGTGTTGACGCGCGGTGGCAGCGACCGGCGGGGTCCGATCGACCTCGGCCGGGCGGCCAGCGCGCTCTGTCTGGGTCGGTGAACGCCTCGCCTGTTCATCCGACTATCCAGAGAGAGTCTCATGTTCGCCGTGCCACCGAACACCGTCGCCCTGGGCGGCACCCCCGACACCGCCCACCCCGTGCTCATCGCCCGCGGGATCGCCGCGGACCGCACCCGCTGGGCGCACCTGCTGCGCTACGACCCCGACGAGCGCTTCGCCGCGCTGGTCGAGCGGACCCTCGACCAGGAGGTGTGGCTGCTGAGCTGGCTGCCCGGCCAGGCCACCGACCACCACGACCACGGCTGGGCCAGCGGCGCGTTCACCGTCGTCTCCGGCACGCTGGTCGAGCGGGTGGCGGGCGTGGAGCGCGCGCTGTCGGTCGGGCAGTCCCGCGTCTTCGGGCCCGGCTACGACCACCAGGTCCGCAACGACTCCCCGGACCCGGCGGTCAGCATCCACGTCTACCGGGGCGAGCGGCCCCCGCGCGGCGGGTTCACCGTGTCCTGACGTGCTCGGGCACCGCGCGCGGGCTGCGCAGGTCCGCCGAGGGCACCGGGTCGCCCCAGCGCTGCACGACCGGCAGCACGCCCGCCCACGCGGCGTCGGCGGCGATGTCGTCGTCCTCGTCCTGCGGGTCGCCCGCGCGGACCTTGACGCTGGCCTCGGTCAGGTCCAGGGCCAGCACCAGGGTCGCGGCGAGCTCCTTGGCCGTCGGCTGCCGGGCGTGGTCCCAGGAGCCGGGCGCGAGGTGCTCGGTGAGCACGCGCAGGGCGTGCAGCTTGGCGGCGGGCTCGGTGACCGGGCGGGCCTGGCCGTGGACGACCGCGCAGCGGTAGTTCATCGAGTGGTCGAAGACCGAGCGGGCGTAGACCACCCCGTCGAGCAGGGTGACGGCGACGCAGACGTCGGTGGCCGCGCGCAGGCTGCGGGCGCCGGTGGAGCCGTGCAGGTACAGGGTGTTCCCGTCGCGGCCGTACCCGGTGGGCAGGACCAGCGGGGCGCCGTCGACCACGACCGCGAGGTGGCAGACGAGGCCCGCGTCGAGGACCTGGTGGAGCACGGCCCGGTCGGTCACCGCGCGGGCCTTGCCGCGCCGGATCGTGCTGCGGTCGGTGGGGGACAGGTCGGTCACGGGGTCGACCCTATTGCCGTCGAGTGGCATCCTGCTAGGGCCACGTCCCTGTTCGTCGAGGAGGCCACTGGTGGCGGAGAGCCCCGCGCTGCCGGTGCGCGTCGACCGCACCTGCGGCACCCCGCTGGCCGTCCAGCTCGCCGACGCCGTGCGCGCGGCCGCGGCCGACGGGCGGCTGCGCGCAGGCGACCGGCTGCCCTCCACCCGCGCGCTGGCCGCGCAGCTCGACGTCAGCCGGACGGTGACGGCGGCGGCCTACGAGCAGCTGCACGCGGAGGGCTGGATCGCCGGGCGGCACGGCTCGGGCACCTACGTCACGACCGCGCCGCCGGGCTCGCCCCGGTCCCGCCCGCGGCGGCCGCGGGCGGGCGCGCCGTCGGCGCCGGAGGTCGACCTGACCCCGGGCTCGCCGTGGGTGGGCGGCATCGACCGGGCGGCGTGGCGGCGGGCCTGGCGCGGGGCGGCCGAGATCGCGCCGCTGCCCCGGCCCCAGCGCGCGGGCCTGCCCGCCTACCGCGCGGTCGTCGCCGAGCACCTGCTTCGCCACCGCGGCCTGCCGGTCGACGACGGCGAGTCGGTGCTGGCCACCGGCGGCACGACGGCCGCGGTGGCCGAGCTGGCCGCCGCCGTGCTGCGCCGCGGGGACACCGTCGCGGTCGAGGAACCCGGCTACCAGCGGGCGGTGGCCACCATGCGGACGGCGGGCCTGCGGGTCGTCCCGGCCCCGGTCGACGGTGACGGCGTGCTCGTCGACGCGCTGCCCACGGCCGTGCGCGCGGTCTACTGCTCCCCGGCCCACCAGTACCCGCTGGGGCGGCGGATGTCGGCGGCGCGGCGGGTGGAGCTGGTCGACCGGGCCCGGCAGGCGGGCTGGCTGGTGATCGAGGACGACTACGACGGCGAGCTGCGCTACGACGTGGCCCCGCTGCCGCTGCTGGCCGCCCTGGCCCCGGACGTCGTCGTCCACCTGGGCACGACCAGCAAGATCCTCACCCCGTCGCTGGGGGCGGGGTGGATGGTCGCCCCGCCGCCGGTGGTCTCGGCGGTCCTGGAGCACCGCGACCGCACCGGCATCAGCCCGTCCCCGGCAGGCCAGCTGGTGCTGGTCGAACTGGCCCGCAACGGCGACCTGGGCCGCCACCTGCGCAAGGTCCGCCGCGAGATGTCCGAGCGCCGCAACCTGCTGGTCGACGCCCTGACCGCCGCGGGCGTGCCGTTCCTGGGCGACGACGCGGGCGCCCACCTCGTCATCCCCCTGCCGTCGGCCGCCGCCGAGTCCGCCTTCATCGCCGCCGCCGCCCGCCACGGCCTGCGCCTCGACGGCCTGGCCCGCCACCACAACGCCAAGGCCACCCGCTTCGGCATCGCCCTGGGCTACGCGGCCTGCTCCCGCGACCAGCTCGAATCCGCCCTCCCCGTCCTGGCCGCGCTCTACGCGGCGGGCCCGCGCTGAGCGGCTTTCACCCGGGCGGGCGGTTTGGCCCCGGACGCGCGCGGCCGGACCGCGCCGGGGGCTTGCGATCGGCGGGGCGTTCGGCCATCCGGGTAGGGTTCGAGGCCATGGGCAAAATCAGGGTCGCGGTGGTGTTCGGCGGGCGCAGCAGCGAGCACGCCGTCTCGTGCGTGTCCGCGGCCAGCGTGCTGGGCCACCTCGACCCGGAGCGGTTCGAGGCCGTGCCGGTGGGCATCACCCCGCAGGGCCGGTGGGTCGCCGGGCCCGAGGACCTCGACCGGCTGCGCATCTCCGGGCGGACGCTGCCCAGCGTGACCAGCGGGACGGCGTTGACGCTGCCCGCCTCCTCCAGCGACATCGTGCTGCTCGAACCCGGCCGCGAGGGCGAGGTGCTGTCCGGTGTGGACGTGGTCTTCCCGGTCCTGCACGGCGCCTTCGGCGAGGACGGGACCATCCAGGGCCTGCTGGAGATGGTCGGCCTGCCCTACGTCGGCGCGGGCGTGCTGGCCAGCGCCGCGGCGATGGACAAGGGCTTCACCAAGAAGGTCCTGGCCGCCGAGTCCCTGCCGATCGGCCGCTACGTCGACCTGCCCCGCCACCGCGCCGACCTCACCGACGCCGAGCGGGAGCACCTGGGCCTGCCGGTCTTCGTCAAGCCGTCGCGCGCGGGCTCGTCCACCGGCATCACCAAGGTGACCGACTGGGCCGACCTCCCCGCCGCCGTCGGGCACGCCCGCACCATCGACCCGAAGGTCCTGGTCGAGGCCGCCGTCGTCGGCCGCGAGGTCGAGTGCGCGGTCCTGGAGTACCCCGACGGCCGCGTCGAGGCGTCCCAGCCCGCCGAGATCCGGCTCAACGACGGCGTCGACTGGTACGACTTCGAGGCCAAGTACCTCGACGTCGGCGACCTCGACATCCCGGCCAAGCTCGACGACGCCGTCACCGAGCGCGTCCGCAGCACCGCGATCGCCGCCTTCCGCGCCCTCGACTGCCAGGGCCTGGCCCGCGTCGACTTCTTCGTCGCCGACGACGGCGAGCTGATCATCAACGAGGTCAACACCATGCCCGGCTTCACCCCGACCTCGGCCTACCCGAAGATGTGGGCGGTCACCGGCGTGGACTACCGCACCCTGGTCTCCACCTTGATCGACACCGCCCTGGCGCGCGGCGCGGGCCTGCGCTGACTCACTCCACGCCGAGCACCAGCACCGCGTCCGGCTGCCCCGCCCGGTGGACGGCCAGGTCGGCCTCCGGGCGGGTCGCGCGCAGGTGGTCGGCCAGGGCGGCGGCCAGGCTGTCGGGCGCGGCCTCGCCCAGCAGGGCCGTGACGAGCTCGCCGCCCGCGGCCAGCATCCGGTCCACCACGCCGGTCGCGGCCCGCGACACCGCCGCCGGGCTCGCCGGGCCGGGCTCGATGAGGACGACCTCCCCGTCGGCGAACCCGAGCACGTCCCCCGCCGAGCACGGGCCGATCCAGGTGATCGCGTCCGACGCCGCGACCACCACCTCGCCCCGGCGGGTCGCCGCTGCCGCCTCGGCCATCGCCACCACGTCGTCGCCTGCGCGCCGCCGCGGGTCGTGGACCGCCAGCGCCGCCAGCGCCTGGACCGGCGAGGCGCACGGCACCACCACGACGTCCTGCCCCGCGGCCACGGCCCGCGCCGCCGCCTCGTCCGCCGTCGCGGTCAGGTCGGGATGGCCGGGCAGGACGGTCACGTGCGCCGCGCCCGTGCCGGTGATCACCTGCAGCAGCTCGTACGGCGTCGGCGGCAGGCCGTCGTCGACCCGCAGCACCGCCACGCCCTCGGCGAGGAACAGCTCGGCCAGGTCGTCCCCGCGCACCGGGGCGACGACCGCCCGCTCCCGCACGAACCGCGCCGGGCCGTCCGGGACCGCGTCGGCGAAGCGGGCCACCCGGATGCGCCGCGGCCTGCCCGCGTCGATGCCCGCCTCGATCGCCGCGCCGATGTCGTTGCAGTGCACGTGCACCGCCCACAGCGAGCCGCCGTCCCCGGCCACCGACACCGAGTCGCCCAGGTCCTCCAGCACCAGGCGCAGCTCGTCGGCCGCCGCGGCGGACGCGCCCTCCAGCAGGTACATCACCTCGTACCCGTACAGCTCCGAGCCGCCCTCCCGGGCCGCGACGACCGCGGTGTCCGGCGGCCGCAGCGCGCCGTCCACGCGCGCCGCCGCCGTGCTCACCGGCTCGCCCGCGACCACCGCGACCAGCGCGTCGAGCAGCACCACGACCCCGCGCCCGCCCGCGTCGACCACCCCGGCCTCGGCCAGCACCGGCAGCTGCCCCGGCGTCTCGTCCAGCGCGGCCGCGGCGGCCCGCGCCGCGTTCAGCGCCACGTCGTGCAGCGAGTCCCCGGACACCCGCGCCGCCGCGGCCAGCACGGTCAGCATGGTCCCCGGAGCGGGCTCGGACACCGCGGCTCGCGCCCGCTTCGCGCCCTGGCCCAGCGCCGCGAGCAGCCCGCCCGCGTCCAGCGCGTCGGCCGACCACGTCGCCTCGGCCATGCCGCGCAGCAGTTGCGAGGCGATCACCCCGGAGTTGCCGCGCGCCCCGGCCACCGCGCCCTTGGCCAGCACGGTCAGCGCCGCCCCCGCCGTCGACCGGTCCGCCGACGGCGCGCGCAGCAGCGCCTCCAGCGCCGCGCGCAGGGTGTGCAGGAGGTTGGAGCCGGTGTCGCCGTCGGCGACGGGGAAGACGTTGATGCGGTCGATCAGCGCCCGGTGCGCGTCCAGCGACTCCACGCAGGCCGCCGCCCAGCGGCGCACCTCGCCCGCGTCCAGCGCGTCCAGCACCCGCCCGCTCCTTCCGTCCGGGGCAGACTAGCCCCGGTTTGGAGCCGGGAACACCGACCGGCTACCCTGGGACGACCGCTCGGGCCGCCGTGTCCGGGCCTGTGTATCGCAACCCTCGAAGGAGTGTCTGACGTGGCTGCCGTGTGCGACGTCTGTGGCAAGGGGCCAGGCTTCGGCAAGTCGGTCTCGCACTCCCACCGGCGCACCAACCGCCGGTGGAACCCGAACATCCAGACCGTGCACGCCAAGCTGGGCATCTCCCAGCGGAAGCGGATGAACGTGTGCACCTCGTGCATCAAGGCGGGCAAGGTCGTCCGGGGCTGATCCCAGACTTTCCAGCGGCGCCGGTGGCTTTAGGCCACCGGCGCCGCTTTCGCGTCCGCGGCCCGCAGGGCCAGCAGGGCGGCCACCCCGGCGCACAGCGTCATCGCCCCGGCGAGCAGGTAGGTCGGCCGCGCCCCGAGCAGGCCCACGACCGCCCCGCCGAGCACCGTCCCCAGCACGTTCGCCCCGACCAGCACCGCGCCCGCCGCGGCGAACGCCCGCCCGCGCAGCCGCTGCGGGCTGCGGGCCCGCACGATCCCCTGGTTGGTCACGCTCTGCACGCCGTTGGCCGCCCCGCCGACGACGTAGCCGACCGCGGCGGGCGCGGTGACCGGCAGCGCGGCGGGCACCAGCAGGCCCAGCCCCATCACCGCGCACGCCGTGCCCAGCCCGAGCAGCAGCGCGCGCTGGCTGGTCAGCCGCACGGCCAGCCGCGCGCCCGTCAGCACGCCGACCATCCAGCAGGTGTGCAGCAGCCCTAGGGTGACCGCGCCGCCTGCCAAGACCTCGGTGACGTAGAAGACGGTCGCCACGTCGACGAACATCACGCCCAGGCACGCCACCGCCAGGCACAGCGAGGCCACCCGCAGGACCGGATCGCCCATCAGCAGCCGCAACCCTGCGGTGGCCGCTCCGCGCTCGGCGGTGCGCGCCTGCCCGCGCGGGTCGCGTTCGGCGCGCACCAGCGTCAGCAACGCCGCTTGGAGCAGATAGGTCCCCGCGTCCACGTACAGCGCGTCGCGTGTGCCGATCGCGGCCACCAGCAGCCCGCCTGCCGCCGACCCGGCCAGCATCCCCGTCCCGCGCGCGACCCCCAGCCACGAGTAGCCGCGCGCCGAGTCGTCCTCGCCGCAGATCACCGGGACCAGCGCCGCGGCCGCCGGGTTGACCACCGCCGTGCCGCAGCCGAGCACGACCAGCGCCACCAGGATGAGCGGCACGCTGTGCAGCGCGGTCGTCACCACGAGCACCGCGCCCGCCTGCAGGAGCTGGCCCGCGATCATCAGCCTGCGGTTGGGCAGCCGGTCGACCAGCAGGCCCGCCAGCGGCGCGGCCAGCGTCACCGGGACGAACTCGGCGACCAGCACCCCGACGACGGCGTAGGTCCCGGAATCCTTGACGTGCAACAAGAGCACGATCAGCGTGGCGGCGGTCCCGAACAGCGACACGGCGGTGCCGCTCGCCACCAGCGCCAGGTCCCGGGTACCCCGCACCCGTGCCAACCTAGCGGCCGCGCGCCCGCCGGTGGCCGGGATTCACCCGCACAGCCGCAGGGGGCGTCAGGGCAGCTTCCAGTCCACGGGCGCCGCGCCCTGCTCCTCCAGCAGCGCGTTGGCCCGGCTGAACGGCCGCGAGCCGAAGAATCCCGCGCTGGCCGACAGCGGGCTCGGGTGCGCCGACTCGATCACCGGCACCGAGCCCAGCAGCGGCTTGAGGTTGCGGGCGTTGCGGCCCCACAGGATCGCCACCAGCGGCCCGCCGCGGGCGGCCAGCGCGCGGATCGCCTGCTCGGTCACCTGCTCCCAGCCCTTGCCCTGGTGGGAGTTCGCCTTGTGCGGCTCGACGGTCAGCGCCCGGTTGAGCAGCAGCACCCCGTTCTCCGCCCACGGCGTCAGGTCGCCGCTGGAGGGCGTCGGGTGCCCGAGGTCGGCGCAGTACTCCTTGTAGATGTTGATGAGGCTCTTGGGCGGGGCCACGCCCGGGGCCACGGAGAACGACAGGCCGACCGCGTGGCCCGGCGTCGGGTACGGGTCCTGGCCGACGATCAGCACCCGCACCTCGTCGAACGGCTGCTGGAAGGCGCGCAGGACGTGCTCGCCAGCGGGCAGGTAGCGCCTGCCCGCCGCGATCTCCTCGCGCAGGAACTGACCCATGCGCGCGATCTGGTCCTCGACCGGCGCCAGCGCCTTCGCCCACCCGGCTTCGACGATCTCGCTCAACGGCTTCGTCACGCCGGAGAACCCTACTCAGCCCGGTCGCCGCGGCATCGCCCGGTGGATCTCAATCCCGGACGCGCAAGCCGCGCGGCCTAGGTGATCCCCGCTCGCCTTCACACCGCGGTCTGCGCCCGCAGCGGCTTGCCCAGGTGGATCGCCAGCGGGGCGTCCGCGTAGTGCCCGAACGGCGTCACCCCGGTGTAGCCGGAGCTGCGGTAGAGCGCGACCGCCTCGGGCTGCTTCGAGCCGGTCTCCAGGATCAGCTGCTCGTGCCCGGCCGCGGCCGCGGTGGCCTCCAGCTCGGCGAGCATCTGCCGGGCGTACCCGCGCCCGCGCGCCCGCGCCACCACGAACATCCGCTTGATCTCGGCGGCGGCGCCGTGGCTGCGCCAGCCGCCGGTGGCGACGGGCAGGTCGTCCTCGTAGCCGACCAGGAACAGCCCCAGCGGCGGGGCGAACTCGGCGGGGTCGACGGGGGATTCGTCCGGTCCGCCGTAGCGGATCACGTACTCCTGCTGGACTTCGGCGATCAGCGCCTGGGAGTCGGGGTGGTCGTAGGCTCGGATCTCGATGCGCACGGCCGCCATTCTCCCAGGCCCGGGCTCAGCGCCAGTGCTGCCAGCCGGGCACCCCGGTGTAGGGCTTGCCGTCGATGGTGACGCCGGTCCCGCGGGCCACCGAGCCGATCACCCGGAACTCCGGCGGCACCGCGGCCGCGGTGGGGAAGGTCGCGGCCAGGGCGTGGTCCTCGCCACCGGTCAGCACCCAGTGCCGGGCGTCGGCGCCCAGGGCCGAGGCCACCTCGATCAGCCGCTGGTCGACCGGGATCAGGTCGCCCACCAGGTCGATGGCCACAGTGGAGGCTTCGGCGACGTGCCCGAGGTCGGCGAGCAGGCCGTCGGAGACATCGATCATCGCCGTCGCGCCTGAGACGGCCGCCGCGGGGCCTGCGGCGTAGGGCGGGCTGGGCGCCCGGTGCGCGCCGACGACGGTCACCGGGGACCGGAATCCCCGGCCCAGCACGGCCAATCCGGCCGCGCTCCAGCCGAGCTTGCCCGCGACCGCGACGACGTCCCCGGGCCGCGCCCCCGCCCGGGTCACCGGGGCCCGGCCGTCCAGCGAGCCCAACGCGGTGACCGAGATCACAAGCGACTCGGAGCGGGCCATGTCGCCGCCCACGACGCCCACCCCGGCGCGGGCCGCCTCGGTGGCTAAGCCCGCCGACAGCTGGTCCACCACGGCCGCGGGCGTGGTCGACGGGCACGCCAGCCCGACCAGCAGCGCGGTGGGCGACGCGCCCATCGCGGCGATGTCGGCCAGGTTCACCGCGGCGGCCTTGCGGCCCACCTGGTCCGGCGGTGACCAGTCGAATCGGAAGTGGACGCCCTCGACGAGGACGTCGGTGCAGGCGACCACGCGGCCGTCCGGGGCGGCCACCACCGCGGCGTCGTCCCCGGGGCCCAGGAGGGTGGCCGCGCCCTTGGGGCGGCCGCCGGTGATGCGCCGGATCAGGGCGAACTCGCCCACGTCGGCCACCGTCTCCTCGACATCGCCCACACGGTCCTCCAATTGTCGGAATCCCCACTATTGGCGGCGAGTGGGGTACGTTTCACGACACGTTCCTACCCGTTGACGACTCCCAGCCGCGAAGGGGCGCGCCGTGGTCCATGCATACATCCTGATCCAGACCGAGGTGGGCAAGGCAGCCGCCGTGGCCGCCGAGATCTCCGGCATCCCCGGCGTCACCACCGCGGAGGACGTCACCGGTCCCTACGACGTCATCGTGCGCGCCGAGGCCGACAACGTCGACCTGCTCGGCCAGCTCGTGGTCGCCCGCATCCAGGCTGTGGAGGGCATCACGCGAACGCTCACCTGCCCGGTGGTCCACCTCTAGCGCGTGGTCTAGTTAGGGGGTGACCGAGTCCCGCACCGCACCGCCGCGGGCCGCGGTCGTCGCGGCCGCCGTCCTGGTGGGACTGCTCGCCGTCGGCGTCATCGTGGCCAGCCGGTTCGCCCCCGACGCCGACCAGCCGACCGTGTCCGCCCAGACCGGCCCGCTGGGCCTGGTCCCGGTGGACGCCCCGCAGGCGACCTCGCCGGACTGCGCCGACCTGCTGGCCGCGCTGCCCGCCGAGCTGCCCAGCAACGGCGCGGTGGTGGCCCAGCTGGCGATCGCCGACCCCGCCCCCGCAGGCGCGCGGGCCTGGGGCGAGCGCATGGACCCGGTGGTGCTGCGCTGCGGGCTGCGCAAGCCGCCGGAGCTGACCCCGACCTCGGCGCTGCAGGAGATCTCCGGGGTCAAGTGGCTGCCGGTGCGCGGCGACCTGTCCACCACGTGGTTCCTGGTCGACCGCCCGGTCTACGTCGCGGTGACCATGCCCGACAGCGCGGGCAGCGGTCCACTCCAGACGATCTCGGCGGTCGCCGGGCAGCGGTTGGCCGCCCAGCCGGTCGACCCGTAGGCGGATTTGTCGGCCGCGGTCGACATAATCGGGCGCGACGGGAAGGGACGTGATGGTCGCGCTGGGTGAGCGCCTGGAGAAGGCGGTCGGCAAGAAGTCGGCGGACGCGCTGGCGGCGGCCTTCGAGCTGCGCACCGCGGGCGACCTGCTGCGCCACTACCCGCGCCGCTACGCCGAGCGCGGGCAGCTCACCGACATCGCCGGGCTGGAGGTCGGCGAGCACGTCACGGTGATGGCCCAGGTCGTCTCGATCAACAAGCGGCAGATGCGCACGAAGCGGGGCACGCTGGTCGAGGTCGTCATCACCGACGGCAAGCGCTCGCTGGAATGCGCCTTCTTCAACCAGCCCTGGCACATGGACCGGCTGCGCCCGGGCATGATGGCCCTCTTCGCGGGCAAGGTCACCGCCTTCCGCGCGAAGCTCCAGCTCGCCAACCCCGACTACCAGCTCCTCGACGCCGAGGACGGCAGCGGCGACCTCCCGGCCGCGCAGGTGGTCGAGGAGTTCGCGGGCGGCATGATCCCGGTCTACCCGGCCACGGCGCGCATCCAGTCCTGGCAGATCGCCAAGTGCGTCGGGCAGACGCTGGACATGCTCACCGAGGTCGAGGACCCGATGCCCGAGGCGCTGCGCGAGCGGCTGGGCCTGTCCGGCTACGAGGACGCGGTGCGCGCGGTGCACCGGCCCGCCGACCAGGCCGCCCTCCAGGTCGCCCAGCACCGGCTGAAGTGGGACGAGGCGCTGGCCGTGCAGCTGGCCCTGGCCCGCAGGCGCTCGGCCGCGCACGCCCGCCCCGCCCCGGAGTGCCCGCCCAAGTCCGGCGGCATCCTCGACGCCTTCGACGAGCGGCTGCCCTTCGCCCTGACCGCGGGGCAGGCCGAGGTGGGCGCGGCGATCGCCGAGGACCTGGCCCAGCGCCACCCGATGAACCGGCTGCTCCAGGGCGAGGTGGGCTCGGGCAAGACGGTCGTGGCGCTGCGGGCGATGCTCCAGGTGGTCGACTCCGGCCGCCAGACCGCGCTGCTGGCCCCCACGGAGGTCCTGGCCGCCCAGCACGCCCGCTCGCTGACCGACCTGCTCGGCGACCTCGCGGGCGCGGGCCAGCTCGGGGCCGCGGACAACGCCACGCGCGTCGTGCTGCTGACGGGCTCGATGGGGGCGGCGGCGCGCAAGCAGGCCCTGCTGGACATCGTCTCCGGCGAGGCCGGGATCGTGGTGGGGACGCACGCGATCATCCAGGACAAGGTGACCTTCGCCGACCTGGGCCTGCTCGTGGTCGACGAGCAGCACCGCTTCGGCGTCGAGCAGCGCGACGCGCTGCGCGGGCGGCCGGGGGAGACCAGCCCGCACGTGCTGGTCATGACCGCGACGCCGATCCCGCGCACCGTGGCGATGACGGTCTACGGCGACCTGGAGGTCTCCGCGCTGCGCGAGCTGCCCGCGGGCCGCTCGCCGATCTCGACCAGCGTGGTGCCGGTGTCGGAGAAGCCCGCGTGGCTGGACCGGGCGTGGGAGCGGATCCGCGAGGAGGTCGGCAAGGGCCACCAGGCCTACGTCGTCTGCCCGCGCATCGGCGACGGCGAGTCCGCCGACGACGTCGCCGAGGACGGCCCGGACGACGGCACGCGCAAGCGGCCGCCGCTGGCGGTCGCGGACGTGGCCCCGATGCTGGCCGACGGCCCGCTCGCCGGGCTGCGGGTGGGCGTCCTGCACGGCCGCCTGCCCGCCGACGAGAAGGACGCGGTGATGCGCGCCTTCGCCGCGGGCGAGATCGATGTGCTGGTGGCCACCACGGTGGTCGAGGTCGGCGTCAACGTGCCCAACGCGACCGTCATGGCGATCATGGACGCCGACCGGTTCGGCGTCTCGCAGCTGCACCAGCTGCGCGGCCGGGTGGGCCGGGGCTCCGCGCCGGGCCTGTGCCTGCTGGTCACCGACATGCCCGCGGGCACCGCGACCCGGGAGCGGCTGGCCGCCGTCGCGTCCACATTGGACGGTTTCGAGCTGGCCCAGCTGGACCTGGAGCTGCGCCGCGAGGGCGACATCCTGGGGGCCAGCCAGTCCGGGGCCAAGTCGGCGCTGAAGCTGCTGTCGCTGCTCAAGGACGTCGACATCATCGAGGCCGCCCGGGATGTGGCGCAGGCGCTGGTCTCGGCCGACCCGGCGCTGTCGGAGTTCCCCGGCCTCGCGGCGATGGCCGAGCAGTTGGTCGCCGACGACCGGGCGGAGTACCTGGAGAAGTCCTGAGCCCTCGGATGGGGGACTGGCCCGTCCTGGCCGGGTGAATGCCCTTGGCCCGCCGCGCCGCCGTAGGGAAGTGTCCGGGGGCGGAGGGGATGCGACATGCGGCGGACCTGGGTGGCACTGCTGGTCATGGCCCTGGCGTCGACGGGCTCGACGGCGGCGGCGGACGAGCGCATCATCGGCGGCGAGCAGATCGGCATCGACGAGGCGCCGTGGGTGGTGAGCCTGCAGGACACCAGCGGACACCGCTGCGGCGCGGTGATCGTGGCCAACGACACGCTGCTGACCGCGGCCCACTGCACCGCCGACGTCTCCCCGTGGGAGCTGTCGGTCCGCGCGGGCACCGACGACCTCGGCCGCGGCGGCGACGTGCGCCGGGTGTCCACGGTCGTGCAGCACCCGGACTACGACCCGGGCACCAGCGACTACGACATCTCCGTCCTCCGCCTGCGCACCCCGCTGATCCTGGGCCCGGAGATCACCCCCATCGCCGTCGCCGACACCGAACCCCACGCGGGGGAATGGGCTTGGGTGGTGGGTTGGGGCGCCGTCGTCGAATACGGCCAGATCGTCGACCACCTGCGCGCCGTCTCCGTCCCGATCGTGACCGAGACCGCCTGCAAGGACTCCTACGGCGCGACCGCCATCACCGCCCGGATGCTGTGCGCAGGCCTCCCGGAAGGCGGCCGCGACGCCTGCCAGGGCGACTCCGGCGGCCCCCTCACCATCGCCGACCGCGAGGTGGTCGGCCTAGTCTCCTGGGGCCACGGCTGCGGCCGCGCCCGCTACTACGGCATCTACACCAACCTGGCCGACCCAACCCTCCGCCCCTGGATCCACCACAACGCAGGCGTCTAACCCACCCGCCTGCACCCCCTCGGCCGGCCGAGGCCCTCGCCACTCACCAACGCCCGACCCCAGCAGACCCAACGGCCGCCCCGCGGCGCTGCCGGTCCGGTTATGCCCCACCCTGCGGGGAATCGCCGGCTGCTTCCCGCGGCCGACCGCCTACCCGGCTCGCCTCCGCCCCTCGCCGCTGACCGGTTCCTTCCTGCGCCAGCACCCGAATCGGCGAGCCGACGACCGTCCCGCGGCGCTGCCGGTCCGGTTGAGCCCTGCCCAGTGGCGTATCGCCGGATGCAATCCGCCCTGTCGCTCGTCGAGGCCCGGTTCCTGCTCGCCTCGTGCCTGCATCGGGCGGGCCGATGGCCGTCCGGCGGCGCTGTCGGTCCGGTTGAGTCCTGCCCAGTGGTATTGCCGGATGCCGTCCGCCTTGCCACTCGCTGAGGCCCGGTTCCTGCTCGCCTCGCGCCTGAATCCGGCGGGCCGATGGCCGTCCCGCGGCGCTGTCGGTCCGGTTGAGCCCTGCCCAGTGGCGTATCGCCGGATGCAATCCGCCCTGTCGCTCGCCGAGGCCCGGTTCCTGCTCGCCTCGCGCCTGAATCCGGCGGGCCGATGGCCGTCCCGCGGCGCTGTCGGTCCGGTTGAGCCCTGCCCAGTGGCGTATA
>NZ_JBSGHB010000007.1:222645-315272 GCF_053604195.1 Actinokineospora sp. NPDC004072
CGTAATCGCCGGATGCAATCCGCCCTGCCACTCGCCGAGGCCCAGTTCCTACTCGCCTCGCGCCTGAACCCGGCGGCGCTGACGGCCGTCCGGCGGCGCTGTCGGTCCGGTTGAGCCTTGCCCAGTGGGGTATCGCCGGATGCCGTCCGCCCTGTCGCTCGCTGAGGCCCGGTTCCTGCTCGCCTCGCGCCTGAACCCGGCGGCGCTGACGGCTGGCCCGTGGGGCTGCCCGTCCTGTTGCGCATTGCCCTGTGGCGGGTGGCCGGAGCGTCGCAGTTGCGCGCGTGGGGGAGGGGCGCCTGCCTGCGGCGGGCCGTTGGGGGGTGACCCCACGGCCCGCCGGGGGTGATCAGCGGGAGGCGCGGGCGGGGGTGCCGTTGCGCTGCTGGTCGGGCTTCTTGGCAGGCTTCTGCTGTTCCGGCGTGAAGTGGCGCTTGGCCTCCTCCAGCAGGGCGAACGCATTGGTGACCTGGGCCGAGATCCGCTCGTGGTAGTCCGCGGCCGCGGCGTGGCGGTCGTTGGCCTCGGCGAGCTTGGCGTCGGCTTCGGCGGTCACCCGGGCCGCGTAGGAGTCGGCTTCGGCGCGGGCTGCGGTGATCTCGGCCTCGGCTTCGGCGCGGGTGCGTTCGACGGCCGCTTCGGTGTCGGCCTTGCGCTGCTCGGCTTCCGCGACGAGCGCCGCGGCCTTCTGCTCGGCCTCGGCGAGTTGCGCGGCGATCTGCTCGTCGGTCGTCTTGCGCAGTTCGGCGAGCTTCTCCTCGGTGTCGGCCTTCTGCTTCTGCGCGTCGGCGATGAGGGCGGCGGCCTTCTGCTCGGCGTCGGCCAGCTGCGCGGTGATGCGGGCGTCGGCGTCGGCCTGGCGGGCGGCGAGGTCGGCGTCGACCTCGGCGATGCGGGCGGCCAGGGACTCCTCGGCCGCGGTGCGGGCGGCCTCGATCGCCGCGGCGGAGGCGGCTTCGGCCTCGGTGCGCCGCTGCTCGGCCTCGTCGTCGAGGCGCTTGCGCTCGGCGGCGGCGTCGGCGTCGAGCTGGGCGATGCGCGCCTCGTTCGCCTTGGTGTGGGCCTCGATCTCGGCGCGCGAGTCGGCCATCAGCTTGGTGTGCTCGGCGGCCAGCGTCGTGCGCATCTGCTCGTACTCGGCGTCGAGCTGCTCGTGGTTGCGCTTGTAGTCGGCCTCCAGCTGGGCCCGGCGCTGCTCCAGCTCGGCCAGCATCCGCTCGTGCTGCGCGCGCAGCTCGGCGGCGTCCTTCTCCGCGGCCGCCCGCATCGCCGCGGCCTGCTCGTCGGCCTTCTTCAGCGCGTTGGCCGCGTACGCCTCGGCGCTGCGCCCGGTCTCGGCGGCCTGCTCCTCCGCCGTGGCCTTGATCCGCGCCGCCGCCGCCTCGGCCTCCTGCCGGTGCGCCGCGGCCCAGGCGTCGGCCTCGGCGCGGGTGTTGGCCCCGTACTCGTCGGCCTGGCGCTTGAACTCGGCGATCTCCTCCTCGGCCAGCTGCATCATCAGCCGGACCCGCTCGGTCATGCCCTCCGTGCTGTTGGGGTTGGCGGAGATGCGGTTGAGCCGGGTCGTGGTCTCCAGCAGCTGCTGCTGCAGCGAGCCGAGGGATTTGGTCAGTTCGGCGACCTTCGCCGCCGCGTCGTCGCGCTCTTTCGTCGCGTGCCGCAGGTCATACGTCAAACGGGTGACCCGCTCGTTCACCTGACGGGGGTTATACCCCCGGAGAACGGTGTCGAAGTGCGGAAGGCGATCAGGGGATTCGACGTCATCTGAGGGCATTGACCCACCATAGTGGGTCACCTGGAGTAGTTAATCTGACATCACGGTTAATTCCGCCCCGGACAATTGATCATGCCGACAACTTGAGCCGCCGTCGAGTTCGGTGGCAACTGGGGATGATTGCCGGGTTCCGCGCCCGCCTCCTAGACAGGGATCATGGCCAAAACCCTGCACCGCCTGTCCCTGCTCGCGGCAGGCGTCCTCACCTTCTCGGCCGTCCTCACCCCGTCCGGGCACGCCGCGCCCACCGGGGACTACATCGTCGTGCTCAAACCCGGCGCCGTCGCAGCCCAGGCGCATGGCGGCGTCGTCCACCACCGCTTCGGCATCCTCAACGGCTTCTCCGCCGCCCTCACCGCCGCCCAGGCCCGGGCCTACGCCGCCGACCCCGCGGTGGACTACGTCGTGCCCGACACCCCCGTCCGCGCCTACGGCGAGCAGCCCGACCCGCCGTGGGGGCTCGACCGCATCGATCAGCGCACACTGCCGCTGGACGCCCGCTACCGCTACAACACCGCGGCGCCCGACGTCACCGCCTACATCCTCGACACCGGAATCCGCGCCGACCACGTGGAATTCCAGGGCCGGGTCAGCGGCGGCCACGACTTCATCGACAACGACACCGACCCCAACGACGGCAACGGGCACGGCACCTTCGTCGCGGGCCTGGTGGGCGCGACGACCTACGGCGTGGCCAAGCGCGTGAAGCTGGTCCCGGTCCGCGTCCTCAACGACGCCGGGTCCGGCACCACCGCAGGTGTGATCGCGGGCATCGACTGGATCACCCGCACGGCGACCGGCCCGTCGGTGGTCAACGTCAGCCTCGGCGGCCCGGCCAACCAGGCCCTCGACGACGCCGTCCGCCGCTCGATCGCCGCAGGCATCACCTACTCGGTCACCTCCGGCTCGTCCCGCCAGCCCGCCAGCAACTTCTCGCCCGCGCGGGTCACCGAGGCCATCACCAGCGCCGCCATCGGCCGCGACGACTGCGCCGCCTCCCAGGGCAACTACGGCCCGGCGATCGACATCTACGCCCCCGGCCTGTCGATCCCCGGTCCCTGGCACACCTCCAACACCGCGACGAACACCATCTCCGGCTCGTCCCTGGCCACCGCCCACACGACCGGCGCCGCGGCCCTAGTCCTCGCCCTGGCCCCCGACGCCACCCCGGCCAAGGTCCAAGCCGCCCTGGTCCGCAACGCCAGCCCCGGCGTCTGCAACCTCCCCCCCGGCTCCCCCGACAAGATCCTCTACACCGGCCCGTTCCGCCGCTAGCGGTTCCCCTGCGGGCCGGGACGCTCACCAGCCCCGGCCCGCAGCCCCGCACTCCCCGCACGATCCCGCCGCTCCAAGCCACGCAGGCGTAGCCGTCGCCCTTGCCCGCCCACCCGGTCCGCACTCCCCGTGCGGTCTCGCCGCCCCAAGCCACCTTCGTTGTCGCCCGTCGCCCCCGTTCGCGCCGCTCGCCAGCCAAGACCCTCCACGTACCGCCCTCTGCCGCCCCGGCCTAGGCGCAGGCCGCCTTTGTTGCCGCTCCGGTGCGCGGGTCGCCAGGCCCCTCCACGTGCCGCTTCCGCCTCCCCGGCTGGGCGCAGGTCACCTTCTTGTGCCGCTCCCGTGCGCCCGGTCGCCAGGCCCCTCCACGTGCTGCCTTCTGCCGCCTCGGTCTGGGCGCAGGCTGCCCTTGTTGCCGCTCCGGTATGCCGGGTCGCCAGGCCCCTCCACGTGTCGCCCTTCCGCCGCCCCGACCTGGGCGCAGGCCGCCTTCGTTTGCCGCTCCCGTGCGCCGGTCGCCAGCCAAGCCTCTCCACGTGCCGCCTTCCGCCGCCTCGGCCTGGGGCGCGGGCCGCGTTGCTCCAGATCGTCAGCACTGGCTGCCGCTGCCGCCGGGGCTGCCCGCGCAAAGATCCTTTGCGCCCCCCCACCGGAACTTCTCCACCGGCACATTCCCCGCACCGCCGGGACGCGCGTCCGCCCAGCTCACCCCCGCTGCACCCCCGCCGTCCCACCGAGTCCAAATGGGTGACGGAGCTGGTCAACCCGCCGCGCCCTTGCCAGGATGCGGCGTGCGCCCGGCCGTCGGGTGCGTGCCGCACACCTCGGAGGGACCGCTGTGCCCCAAGGTCCTGGCCGAATAACCACGTGCCTGGCCGCAATCGCCTTCGCCATTCCATTCATCGCCACGCACGTTATCCACAGCCCGTTGCAAACCCCTATTGACAAACCCGAATCCCGCGTAGCCTGGAAAGAAAGGGCGGTTCGTCCCCCGGTTGGGGCGGGGTTTGCCCCCGCGCGTGGGCGGAGTGTTGGGGAGACAGTGAGTGCGGGGTTTGGCACTCCGGGTGGGCGGACTGTTGGGATGGGGTTTGCCCAGCCGCGAGGGAAGGCGGTTCGGGCGGAGTTCGGTCAGTCGCGGGGGCAGGCAGTGGAGGCGGAGTTCGGTCAGTCGCGGGGGCAGGCGGTTGAGGTGGGGTTTGCCCAGTTGCGTGGGGGGACGGTAGGGGCTGAGTTTGGGCAGTCGCGGGGGCAGGCGGTTGGGGTGGAGTTTGGCCAGCCGCGTGGGGGGACGGTTGGGATGGGGTTCGCTCAGCCGCGAGGGAAGGCGGTTGAGGCGGGGTTTGGGCAGTCGCGTGGGGGGACGGTTGCAGCGGGGTTTGGGCGGGGGCGGGGGGCTGCGGTTCGGGTGGGGGTGGTGTTGGTTCGGGTGTGGGAGGCGTATCGGGGGCGGGGTGGGGGGTTGGCGAAGGTGGGGGCTGAGGCGGATTTCGTCATCCGGACGGAGTTGGGGGTTGAGGGGGAGGTGGTGCGGGAGGCTGTGCGGCTGCTGACCGGCGACGGCGCCCGGGCGTGGCAGGCGCGGTTGGCGTTGGTCGGGGCGGCGGCTCCGCAGGCGCAGCGGGGGTTCGTGCGGGCCGCGATCAGGGCCTACGACTCCGCGTACGCCGCCGCACCCCTCACCGTGTCGAGCACGCTCGGCTACGTCGCAGGCCATGACGTCGCCCTGGCCGCCGACGGCGACCCCGACACCTACTACTGGAGCGCAGGCCCGGCCACGAAGGACTCCGCCGTCACCGTCGACCTCGGACGCCTGCGTCGGGTGCACGGAGTCCGGATCGCGCTCGGCAAGCCTGATCGGCCGGGGGACTACCTCCACCAGGGCGTCCTGGAGTTCTCCGCCGACGGCCGCGCCTGGTACGTCGCCGCCCGGCTCGACCGGCCCGAGCACGACGTGCGCGTGCGCGCCGACATCCGGTACCTGCGCCTGCGCTCGACCGCCGACCAGGCCCACTGGCTGGTCGTCCGGGAGCTTTCAGTCGTCGCGTGCAAGGCCGACGACGGCGATCCCTCGACCGTGTTCACCGTCACACGCGAGCCGGTGGAGCTGCCGTTGCCCAGTTCGGCGTCCGCCGTCGTCGTGCGGGCGGGCGCGGACACCGAGCGGGGTGGGCAGGTGCAGGTCAGAATGGGGGGCGGGTGGCGCACGGTGGGCGCGCTGGCCGGGCCGTACACCGAGCTCCCGCTGCCGCGGGGCCGGGCGCCCCGGGTGCGCATCGTGCCGCACACCCCACTGGCGGTGCACGAGGTGACCGGTCGTCCGGCAGGCTGAACCGGGCTGTCAACAGGCAGGCGGGGATCGGCGGGGGTAGTGCCCGTCACGTGGGACGTTCCTCCCGATTGGCGGGACAATCGCGGTAACCTCCGGCGACCGAACCCTAGGGAGCTGGAGGTAGTCGGGCATGTTCCGCAAGGTGCTCGTCGCCAACCGCGGTGAGATCGCCATCCGGGCGTTCCGGGCCGGGTACGAACTCGGGGCGGGGACGGTGGCGGTGTTCCCGCACGAGGACCGCAACTCGCCGCACCGGATGAAGGCCGATGAGGCCTACCTGATCGGCGAACCCGGCCACCCCGTGCGCGCCTACCTGTCCGTCGAGGCGATCATCGACGCGGCCCGCAAGGCCGAGGCCGACGCCGTCTACCCCGGGTACGGCTTCCTCTCCGAGAACCCCGAGCTGGCCCGCGCGTGCGCGCAGGCGGGCATCACCTTCGTCGGCCCCGACGCCGACGTGCTGGAGCTGACCGGCAACAAGGCGCGGGCCATCGCCGCCGCGCGCGAGGCCGGGCTGCCCGTGCTGCGCTCGTCGGCGCCGTCCACCGACGTCGACGCCCTGCTCGCCGCGGCCGAGGAGATCGGCTTCCCGGTGTTCGTCAAGGCCGTCGCGGGCGGCGGCGGGCGCGGCATGCGCCGGGTCGAGGAGTCCAAGGCGCTGCGCGAGTCGCTGGAGGCGGCGATGCGCGAGGCCGAGTCGGCCTTCGGCGACGCCACGGTGTTCCTGGAGCAGGCCGTCGTCGACCCGCGCCACATCGAGGTGCAGATCCTCGCCGACGGCGAAGGCAACGTCATCCACCTCTACGAGCGCGACTGCTCGCTCCAGCGCCGCCACCAGAAGGTCATCGAGATCGCCCCGGCGCCCAACCTCGACCCGGCGCTGCGCGACCGCATCTGCGCCGACGCGGTGAAGTTCGCCAAGCACATCGGGTACAAGAACGCGGGCACCGTCGAGTTCCTCCTCGACACCCGCGGCGAGCACGTGTTCATCGAGATGAACCCGCGCATCCAGGTCGAGCACACGGTGACCGAGGAGGTCACCGACATCGACCTCGTGCAGTCGCAGCTGCGCATCGCCGCGGGCGAGACGCTGGCCGACCTCGGCCTGTCCCAGGACGTGGTCTACCTGCGCGGCGCGGCCCTGCAGTGCCGGATCACCACCGAGGACCCCGCCAACGGCTTCCGCCCGGACACCGGCAAGATCTCCGCCTACCGCTCCCCGGGCGGCGGCGGCATCCGCCTCGACGGCGGCACCGCGGTGGGCGCGGAGGTCAGCGCCCACTTCGACTCCATGCTGGTCAAGCTCACCTGCCGCGGCCGCGACTTCGACGCCGCCGTGCGCCGGGCCAAGCGGGCCATCGCCGAGTTCCGCATCCGCGGCGTGGCCACGAACATCCCGTTCCTGCAGGCCGTGCTGGACGACGAGGACTTCCGCGCGGGCCGGGTCACCACGGCGTTCATCGAGCAGCGCCCGCACCTGCTGACCGCGCGCCACTCCGCCGACCGCGGTACCCGGCTGCTGACCTACCTGGCCGACGTGACCGTCAACCGCCCGCACGGCGAGCGCCCGAAGGTGCTCGACCCGCGGGAGAAGCTGCCCGCGGTGGACCTCGCCGCCGAGCCGCCCGCCGGGTCCAAGCAGCGCTTGGTGGAGCTGGGCCCGGAGGGCTTCGCGCGCTGGATGCGCGAGTCCAAGGCCGTCGGCGTCACCGACACCACCTTCCGCGACGCCCACCAGTCGTTGCTGGCCACCCGGGTGCGCACGCGCGACCTGCTGGCCGTCGCCCCGCACGTGGCCAGGACGCTGCCGCAGCTGCTGTCGCTGGAGTGCTGGGGCGGGGCGACCTACGACGTGGCGCTGCGCTTCCTCGCCGAGGACCCGTGGGAGCGGCTGGCCGCGCTGCGCGAGGCCGTGCCGAACCTGTGCCTGCAGATGCTGCTGCGCGGGCGCAACACCGTCGGGTACACCCCGTACCCGACCGAGGTGACCCACGCCTTCGTGCAGGAGGCCACCAAGACCGGCATCGACATCTTCCGCATCTTCGACGCCCTCAACGACGTCGAGCAGATGCGCCCGGCGATCGAGGCCGTCCGCGAGACCGGCACCGCCGTCGCCGAGGTGGCCCTGTGCTACACCGCCGACCTGTCCGACCCGGCCGAGCAGCTCTACACGCTGGACTACTACCTGAAGCTGGCCGAGCAGATCGTCGGCGCGGGCGCGCACGTGCTGGCCGTCAAGGACATGGCGGGCCTGCTGCGCCCGCCCGCGGCGGCCCGGCTGATCACGGCGCTGCGCAAGGAGTTCGACCTGCCGGTGCACCTGCACACCCACGACACCGCTGGCGGGCAGCTGGCCACCTACCTGGCCGCCATCCAGTCCGGTGTGGACGCGGTGGACGGGGCGGTGGCGTCGATGTCGGGCACCACCTCGCAGCCGTCGCTGTCGGCGATCGTGGCCGCCACCGACCACAGCGACCGGGAGACCGGGCTGTCGCTGCAGGCCGTGGGCGACATGGAGCCGTACTGGGAGATCGTGCGCAAGGTCTACCAGCCGTTCGAGGCGGGCCTGCCCTCGCCGACCGGGCGCGTGTACCACCACGAGATCCCGGGCGGGCAGCTGTCGAACCTGCGCACGCAAGCGGTTGCGCTCGGCCTCGGCGACCGCTTCGAGGAGATCGAGACGATGTACGCCGCCGCCGACCGCATGCTCGGCAGGCTGGTGAAGGTGACCCCGTCGTCCAAGGTCGTCGGCGACCTGGCGCTGCACCTGGTGGGCGCGGGCGTGGACCCCAAGGAGTTCGAGAACGAGCCGGGCCGCTTCGACATCCCCGACTCGGTCATCGGCTTCCTGCACGGCGAGCTGGGCGACCCGGCGGGCGGCTGGCCCGAGCCGTTCCGCACCAAGGCGCTGGCAGGCCGCCCGCCGCGGCGCGGCATGGTCGAGCTGACCGAGGACGACCGCGCGGGCCTGGCCCAGGACCGCCGCGCGACGCTGAACCGGCTGCTGTTCCCCGCGCCGACCAAGGAGTTCCTGGCCCACCGCGAGCAGTTCGGCGACACCAGCGTGCTGGCCAGCAAGGACTTCTTCTACGGCCTGGAGCACGGCAAGGAGTACGCCGTCCCGCTGGACCGCGGCGTCACCCTGCTCATCGAGATCGAGGCGGTGTCCGACCCCGACGAGCGCGGCATGCGCACGGTCATGGCCAAGCTCAACGGCCAGCTGCGGCCGGTGCAGGTGCGCGACCGCTCCGTCGCGTCGAACGCGCCCGCGGCCGAGAAGGCCGACCGCGGCAACCCCAACCACATCGCGGCGCCGTTCGCGGGCGTGGTCACCCTCGCCGTCGCCGAGGGCGATTCGGTCGAGGCGGGGGCAACGGTGGCGACCATCGAGGCGATGAAGATGGAGGCGGCGATCACCGCGCCCCGGGCGGGCACCGTCTCGCGGCTGGCGATCGGCGGGGTGCAGCAGGTCGAAGGCGGGGATCTGCTGGTCGAGCTCTCGTCGTAACGGTTGCTGGTCGGTCTGGCGGCTGTTCGTCGCTTTCCCGGATCCCGCGCGGCGCCGCTCGCTACACTCCGGTGCCCGACAAGCCACCACGGTGGGGGAGAGATGACCGACCAGCCGCCCGGCCACCAGCCGCCGGGATACCAGCCTTCCCCTGCCGGGGAACCCACCCCGCCACGTGGGTTCCCCGCATCGCCCTACCAGGGGACGGGGTCGTACCCGGGTTCGGGCGGGTTCCCCGCGCAGAACCCGGGTTCCGGCCCGTTCCCGGCCCCGACCTCCGGCGGGTTCCCGGCGCAGACCCCGGGTTCGGGCGCCTTCCCGGCGCAGAATCCCGGCTCCGGCGCGTTCCCCGCGCAGCCGGGCTATCCGGGCGCGCAGCCCAAGCGCAAGGCCGGGACGGCGGTCGTGGCGCTGGCCGCCGCGCTGGTCGTGTTCGCGGCCGCCGCGGGCGTGATGCTGTTCCTGTGGCTGGGCGCGGCCGATGACGCCAAGGCGCACAACGACAAGCTCTCCGGGCTCAGCGGCGAGCTGGTCTCGACGCAGAAGAAGGCCGAGGAGGCCAAGGAGTCCGCGGCCGACTCCGCGGCCAAGGCCGATGCGGCTGGCAAGGACGCCGACGTGCTGAAGAGCGAGATCAGCGGGCTGCGCCGGTGCGCGGACAAGGTGCGCCAGACGCTCATCGCCGCCGAGTCCGGCACCGACGAGGAGCTGCGCTCGGCCGTCCAACTCATGTTCCAGAACTGCTGAGCCAGGAGTCCCCGATGAGTTTCCCCGGACCGGAGCAGGTCGCCGGGTGGGGCGGCGCCCAGCAGCAGCCCGCCCAGCAGCAGCCCGCCGCCAAGGGCAAGACGCCGGTCGTCGTGCTGGCCGTGCTGGCCGCGCTGCTCGCCATCACCGCGGGCGTGTTCACCGTGCTGTACTTCGGCGAGCAGGCCGAGGCCGACCGCGCGGCCGCCGCCGTCGTCGAGAAGGAGCGCGAGGTCGAGCAGGCCAAGGACGGCCTGGAATCGGCCGAGCAGCAGGCCCGCGCCGCCGTCGACGACCTCGACGCCCAGGAGGACCGCAAGTCCACTCTGGAGTCCGAGCGCGAGGAGGTCGCCAGCTGCACCGCGGCGGCGAAGAAGTACGTCGACGCCCCCTCCGGCACCGCCGAGGCGGAGATGGACAAGCTCTTCGACGCCATGTACGAGGCCTGCCGCTACATCTGATCAGTCCGGCAGCAGCGGCACCGAGACGCCCGGGTCGCGGCCGAGCAGCGCGGCTCGGGTGACCGCGGCCGCGCCGAAGCGGTCCCGCACGCTGTCCAGCGCCGAGTCCAGCACCGGCCCGCCGCGCTCGAACGGCAGGGCCAGCTGCACCGAGTCGGCGTTCTCCAGGTTCGACAGGGCCAGGCCGACCAGCGTCAGCCCGTCGGCGGCGATCCTGGGCCACGCGGCGGCGAAGAGGTCGCGCGCGGTGCTCAGGATGAGGGCGGTGTCGGTGGTCGCCTCGGCGATGGTGCGCGAGCGGGTCGCGCGGGTGTAGTCGGGGAAGCGCAGCCGAAGGGTGACCGTGCGGCAGGCGCGGTTGGCGCGGCGCAGCCTGCGGGCCAGCTTGTCGGCGAGGGCGGCCAGGGTGGCGTCGAGCTCGGTGCGGCTGCGCGACCGCAGGGCCCGCTGGGCGCCGATGGACCGGCGGCGGCGCCCGACCTCGACCGGGCGCGGGTCGCGGTTGTGCGCCAGGGCGTGCAGGTGCCTGCCCGCCGCCCGGCCGAGCATGGCCACCAGCTCCGCCTCGCACAGCGCCGCGACCTGGCCGACGGTGCCGATGCCGTGGTCGCGCAGCTTGGCCGAGGTCACCTTGCCCACGCCCCAGAGGCGTTCGACCGGCAGCGGGTGCAGGAACGCCAGCTCCCCGTCGTGCGGGACGACCAGCAGCCCGTCCGGCTTGGCGACGCCGGAGGCGACCTTGGCCAGGAACTTCGTGCGCGCGACGCCCACGGTGATCGGCAGCCCGACCTCGCCCGCCACCTCCGCCCGCAGCCGGGCGGCGATCTCCCCGGCCGGACCGGCGATCTTGCGCAGCCCGCCGACGTCGAGGAACGCCTCATCGATGGAGATGCCCTCGACCAGCGGCGTGGTCCGCTTGAAGACCTCGAACACGGCCTTGGACGCGGCGGCGTAGGCCGACATCCGCGGCGGCACGACGACCGCGTGCGGGCACAGCGCCTTGGCCTGCCGCCCGCCCATCGCCGTGCGCACCCCGCACGCCTTCGCCTCGTACGACGCCGCCAGCACCACCCCGCCGCCGACGATCACCGGCCGCCCGCGCAGGCGGGGGTCGTCGCGCTGCTCGACGGAGGCGTAGAAGGCGTCGAGGTCGGCGTGCAGGATGGGGCCTTCAGTGGACACGAACATATGTTCGCATCTGGTGACTGGATTGACACGTGACCTTTTGGTCACGTAACCTCGTCGGCGTGGACGAGGTGTTCAAGGCCCTGGCCGACCCAACCCGACGCAGCCTGCTCGACGAGCTGCACCGCGAAGACGGCCAAACCCTCAGCGCGCTGGAATCCCGCCTCCCGATGACCCGCTTCGGCGTGATGAAGCACCTGAAACTCCTGGAAGAAGCCGGCCTCGTCGTCACGAAGCGCCGAGGCCGGGAGAAGGTCCACTACCTCAACCCCATCCCGATCCGCCTGATCCACGACCGCTGGGTGAGCAAGTACGCCGAGCCGTGGGCCGCAGGCCTGACCGGGCTCAAGACGGCATTGGAGCGCACCGTGGAACGAGTCTTCGAGATCTACATCCAGACCACGCCCGAGCGGCTGTGGGAGGCCATCACCACCAGCGAGATCCGCGAGAAGTACCAGTTCGGCGTGCGGTTCAGCACCGACTGGTCGGTGGGGTCGCAGCTGGAGATGCGCCACCCGGGAGCAGGCGTCCTCGGAACCGGCGAAGTCCTCGCCGCCGACCCGCCCCACCTCCTGGTCCACACCCTCCAGGCGTTGTGGAGCGAGGAGGTGCGGGCGGAGGGGGTTTCCCGCGTCACCTGGGAGATCGAGCAGGTGCAGGACTCCTGCCGCCTCACGCTGACCCACGGCGAACTGCGGGAGGGGGCCAATGATCAGCTGTACGGGGGTTGGCCGATGATTCTGTCGGGCCTGAAGACGTGGCTGGAGACAGGATCGACCCTGACCACGCCCGGGTCGTTGATGTACGGCGGGTGAGATCGGTTCCGCTGGTCCGGCCGCTTCGCAGTCCACCGATCGAACGGGAGATCCGCAGGTGACGAACGGCTGGACGGCGGGCAACGCGGACGAGGACACCACCGGCACGCGCGGCTGGCTGGTCGGCCACTTCATCGACCCCGCCGAAGGTGGCCCCCGCGCAACCGGGGATGTCGAGGTCAAGTGGGCCAACCACCCCGCCGGGGACAAGCGGCCCGGGTGGACGTCGGACGACCAGCGGACCACGCTGGTCGTCCTGGTGTCCGGCGAGTTCCGCGTGGACCTGACCGAAGGCGGCAAGGTGCTGTCGCGGCAGGGCGACTACATCATGTGGGGCGCGGGCATCGACCACTCGTGGGAGGCGCTGGCGGACTCCGTGGTGGTCACCGTCCGCTGGCCGTCGTCCACCTGATCGACGGCGCGTCGGCCCTCGTCCCACCGATCTCGCCGAGCCTGCGCAGCCCGAGCAGGAACGCGAACAGGCCCTCGTTGCTCCAAGCCTCGTCCCGCGCCAGCTCGGCCAGCAGCTCCCGGTCGAGTGTGGAGTACATCCGCAGCCCCGACGCCTCCCAGTTCGCCTCGACGGCGCCACCGAACCGCGCCCAGAACTCCTCGTCCTCCACCACGGTCAGGCACGCGAACTCGTAGTTGCCGCTGACCAGGTTCAGCCCGAACCCGGTGCACTCCATCCGCATCCGCTGCCCGTCCAGCAGCCACTTCATCGGCTCGGACAACCGGCTCGGGTGCATCGGCGCTGCCGCCTTCTGCGGCCCCCGCGTCGAATCGACATCGCCGCGCCCGAACAGCTCCTCCTCCAACTCCCGCAGCAGCGTCGCGCTGATCCGCGCGTCAGCCCGGTAGTCCGTCAGCGGCCCGTGGAACCCCTTCGGCACCACCGCCAGCCGACCCGACCCGTTCACCACGTGCGGGGACCTCTGCTGGACCAGCACGGCGTAGTCGGCAGGCCCGCGGAATGGATCGGCAGGCCGCGCCACCGCGAACAACGACAACACCCCACCGGCCGTCAGCCGGTCCCCGATGGCCGTCACGGCCGCCCAGTCCGGCAGGTACGTGCGCCGAAGCGGCAACGCTCCGGCTCGCACGGCCTGGCCCGACGCGAGCGCGTCGGCCAACTCGGACTCCAGCAGGTCCAGCGTCAGCGCGTACTCCAGGAACGACCCCATCCCCACCTCACCCCGGACCGCTCCGCCATCGAGGTCCACCCCGACCAACCGGTACAACGGCTGATCAGCGAGCCGGACCGCTCCCGCCTCAGCCTCGGCAACCCGCCGAATCGCCAGGTCCAGCCCCCGCCCGGCCAACCTCACCGCGTCCGATCGCACCCCTGCCAGCCGCACCTGATCGGTCTCCGCGTCCAACGCCGCACTCGCCCCGACCCACTCGTCCCGGGTCGCCACGCTGGTCACCAGCTCAACACCCTCCACCTCAGCCGAGAACGCCCGATACCCACCCCCGTTGGCCCCGTAGAACGCCCCCAGCGCCGCCGCCACCCGAGACCGCCCCACCCGTGCCCGCCCGGCAGCCGCCGCCACCAACCGCCCCCGCGCTCCATCTGCCAGGAGTTCGGCCACCCGCCGCCGCGCAGTCCCCACCGCCAACCCGCCATGTCGATCCACCCACTCCACTGCCGACCCCGCAGGCTCCACCTCCACCACATCCCCGAGCAACCCGCTCCGCCGCCACCCCTCCAACTGCTCCGCGACCGCCGCCAGCTCAGCCGCCTCCCACTGCCCGTCCCGCACCCGCTTCGCCGCCCGGAACTCCCGGTCCGCGTCCACCAACAGCCCCCGCGCCCCCAACACCTCATCCACCCTGCGCCAGAACGCCTCGTCCGCTTGCCCCCGCCCGTTCTCCAGATGCGCCAGCCGCGTCCGATCAACGAACACCCGCGCCGCCACGCTGGCCTGGGACATCCCCGCGGCCTTCCGGCAAGCAGCCAACCGCCTGCCCAACTCCTTCCGCAGCTCCACCACGGCCGCCGACTCCCGGCCCATCACCACCACCTCCACGCCCATGTTGACAGAGCGCAGCGGAAAGGTGACGGAACCGGTCCACAGGCACGCTCACCTACCTAGTCACAGCCCTAACTGGTCACCACACCGACCAGCGATCGCCGGTCACCGACCAGCCGATTCGGGGCAAGACAATGGACACCACCCCCTCGACCCAGCGGTCTCGCAGGCCACCGGTCATCTGGCTCACCTGCACCGACGGCCGCGACCACGCGAGCACCCACATGATCGGGACGACCGGCGCCTACGCCACCGCGTGCGGCACCACCGCCCTACCCGCCGCTTCCCAGGACCCACCCCAACCGCGCTGCCCGTCCTGCCTCCGCTACACCGCCACTTGGCGCCACGAACGCACCATCGCCCAGCGCCTGGGAAGTCCGCGCAACCACACCCGCATTGGTTGGCTGCGCCGCGCGTTCTGCCGGGCACGGCGATGACCACCGCGCGCAAAGCCCGCTTCCCCGTCCCCTACGTCGCCAGGTGGAGCAACGAAGACATCGGTCACCCGCCCGTGGTCGTCAACCCCGACGGCACCGGGATCCAGTACAGCGACGAAGTCCTCGGCGACCGCGACACCCGAGGAATCCTCTGGGACCGCGCCGGCCTCGCCCACGGCTCCGGCAAACCCCTCTACGCCCGCATCCACCCGCTCCGCCAACGCCGCTGCATGGCCCGTCTGCTCTGCCAGGTCTGCGCCCACCCAGCCGACCGCAACGACCACGGCACCCTCTGGCTGGTCACCGACACGATCACCCGCGACCACAGCTGGCCCCACAGCGCACTCGTCGCCGAACCACCCGTCTGCGCCTCGTGCGCCCGCCTCGCCCTGCGCCTGTGCCCCGCCCTCTCCACCGGCCGCCACACCCTCATGCGCGTAGCCGCCCACCCCATCAACGGCGTCAACGGTTTGCTGTTCGCCCCCGGCCCCGCCACCCGTCCCCCGGATCTCCTCGACGAGAACGCGGCGCTCGCCCATGGTCACCCGCTGCTGCCATGGATGCTCGCCGCCAAACTCACCCGAGAACTCCAGGAGACCACCATCTTGACCTCGGCCGATTTCTGTGCCAGGTGACCCTTTGCGTGGGATGGCGCGTTGCTAGCTGGGCCAGGTTGGGTTGGTGGTGACCACTGTGAGGCGCTGGGTGGCTCGGGTCAGGGCTACGTACAAAGTCCGTGGGCCGGTGAGGGATTCGGTGACGAGTTCGTCCGGTTCGGCTAGGACTACGGCGTCGTATTCGAGGCCCTTGGATTCCAAGCCGTCTACGACCTTGATGCGGTCGTTGGACAAGGTGGCGATTGCGGCTCGGGTGGTTGCTGCGCGGGAGGCGGAGGTGATGACGCCTACGGTGCCTTGGACGTCCGCCAGCAGCGTGTTCACCGCCTTGATGATCGTGTCGGTGAGGGCGTCGGGGGTCGTCACCTCGATGAGGGGTTCCTGGCCGGTGCTGCGGACGGCGTGGGGGAGTTCCTCGGGGGTTGCGATGTCGGCGACGACCTTGTGGGCCAGGGCGAAGATCTCCGCCGAGTTGCGGTAGTTCGTGCGCAGCGCGAAGCGGCGGTGTTCGGTGGTGGGGCCGCCGAGGGCGGCGGTTCGGGCGCGGCGGGCTTCGTCCGGGTCCGGCCAGGAGCTCTGGACCGGGTCGCCGACCACGGTCCAGCTCGCGTAGCGGCCGCGCCTGCCGACCATGCGCCACTGCATGGGGGAGAGGTCCTGGGCCTCGTCCACCACGATGTGGGCGTACTCGTCGTAGTTCGCGCGGGGTTCGGGGTCGGGGTGCTTGCGGCCGCGGCGGCGCGGGGGCTTGCCGAGGAGGATGCGCAGCTCGTCGAGCAGGGCGACGTCGGCGACCGACGGGTCGCGCAGGTCGGCCCAGGTGTCGGCGAGCAGGTCGACCTCGTGCCGGGTCAGCACCTTGCCTGCGGCGGCGGCCAGGCGGCGGCGGTTGCCCAGGGAGCGCAGGACGTCCAGCGGGGTCAGCAGCTGCCACCAGACGACGACGAACCGGTGGAAGTCCAGGCGCTCGCCGAGGTCGGTGAGCAGCTCGGCGCGGGTCGCGGGGAAGTCGCCGAAGGAGTCGGCCTTGCGCCAGAGGGCCTCCAGCAGCGCCTCGGCGGCGTCGACCCGCGACTGGTTCGGCGGGCGGCGTCCGTTGTGGACGGAGCGGCGGACGGCGGCCAGCTCGCGGGCGTCGAGCTTGAGCACCTGGCCCTTGTAGACGATCCGCAGCTCGTCGGGGGCGTCGGCGGGCGCGTCGCGGATGGCGCGCTTGAGCACCCGGCGCATCCGCAGCGAGCCCTTGACCGCGGCGACCTCGGCCGGGTCGTTGCGGACGGCCTTGACCCCGTCCAGCACCTCGCCGAGCGAGCGCAGCTCGACGCTGTCCTCGCCCATCGACGGGAGCACGCGCGAGATGTAGGAGGTGAACGCGGGCGACGGGCCGACGACGAGCACCCCGCTGCCGCCCATCCGCCGCCGGTCGCGGTAGAGCAGGTACGCCACCCGGTGCAGGGCCACCGCCGTCTTGCCGGTGCCCGGCCCGCCGGTGATCTCGGTGACCCCGCGCCACGGGGCCCGGATCGCCACGTCCTGCTCCTTCTGGATCGTGGCGATGATGTCGCGCATGTTCTCCCCGCGCGCGCGGGTGAGGCTGGCCATCAGCGCGCCCTCGCCGACCACGGCCATGCTCTCCGCGCGCGCGTCGGGCATCAGCAGGTCGTCGTCGATGTCCACGACCTGCTTGCCGGTGGAGCGGATGACCCGCCGCCGCACCACGTCCATCGGGTGCTCGGCGGTGGCCTGGTAGAACGGGGCCGCGGCGGGGGCGCGCCAGTCGGTGACGAGGTTGTCGAAGTTGCCGTCGCGCACGCCGAGGCGGCCCACGTACTGGGTCTCGCCGGTGGTGGAGTCGAGCCTGCCGAACACCAGACCCTCGTGCTCGGCGTCGAGGGTCCGCAGGATCTGCGTCGCGTGGCGCACCATGACGTCGCGCTCGAACAGCATCGCCGCCTGCTCGAACACGGCCTCGTTGCGCGCCCCGTGCGCGAGCTGGTCGCCCTTGGCGCGCATGTCCTCGGCGTCGTCGCGGATCTCGGCGACCCGCGCGTAGACGACGTCCAGGTGCTTCTGCTCTACGGCGATCTCGGCCTCTCTGACAGAGGTCTCCGACACCCCGCTGTCCCCCCTGCTCGATTCCGACCGGACAAGCGAGACTACGCGGTCGGCCGACCCGGTGAATCGGCCGCGTGGCCGACTGTGCCCCGTGTCACCCGCGCGGCTGGTCCACGTGGAGCATCGGGCACGATGGGGCCGTGACCAGGATCGTCGCGGGCGTGGCTGGCGGGCGCAGGCTCGCCGTGCCGCCCAGGGGCACCCGGCCCACCGCCGACCGGGTGCGCGAGGCCCTCTTCAGCGCCCTGGAGGCCGCCGTGGACCTCGACGGCGCCCGCGTGCTCGACCTCTACGCGGGCTCCGGCGCGCTCGGCTTCGAGGCGCTCTCCCGCGGCGCCGCGCTGGCCACGCTGGTCGAGTCCGACCGGACGGCGGTCAAGGTGCTGCGCGACAACGCCCGCGCGCTCGGCCTGCCGGGCGCCGACATCCGGCAGGGCAAGGTCGCCACCGTGCTCGCCGAGCCCCCGCCGCAGCCCTACGACCTGGTGCTCGCCGATCCGCCCTACGCGCTGGGCCAGCCCGAGCTGGCCGCGGTCCTCTCCGCACTGGTCGAGCGGGACTGGGCGGCCGGGGGCGCCGTGGTCGTCGTCGAGCGCGACCGCCGCACCGGACCGCCCGCCTGGCCTGCGGCGTTCGCGCCGGAGCGGGTCCGCGGCTACGGGGACACCGAGCTGCACTGGGCCGTGATCACCACCACCCGGTGACGGCCCGTCCCGGCTGCTACGGTCCGCCCATGACCCGCGCTGTGTGCCCCGGCTCATACGACCCGCCCACCAACGGTCACCTGGACGTCTTCGAGCGCGCCGCGGGCCTGTTCGACGAGGTCGTGGTCGCGGTGATGATCAACAAGAACAAGCGCGGGCTGTTCACCGTGGACGAGCGCATGGCCCTGCTCGCCGAGATCACCGGCCACCTCGGCAACGTGCGCGTCGACTCGTGGAACGGCCTGCTGGTCGACTACTGCGCCACCCACGACGTGCGGGCGATCGTCAAGGGCGTGCGGGTCGCGGGCGACTTCGACTACGAGCTGCAGATGGCCCAGATGAACAAGGGCCTGACCGGCGTGGAGACGCTGTTCATGCCGACCAGCCCGGTCAACAGCTTCCTGTCCAGCTCGCTGGTCAAGGAGGTCGCCGCGGGCGGCGGCGACGTCTCGCACCTGCTGCCCGAGCTGGTCCACAAGCGACTGCTGCGCAGGCTCGCCGAGAACGGCTGACAACCTCCCCGCCCCGCGCGCGTCGATCTTGTCGACCGAGTGGGACGGAAGGGGAGGACATGCGCAGACGCACAGGTGCGGCCGTGGTCGCCGCGGTGGTGGCGGGCACGCTGGTCCCGGCGGGCGCGGCCCAGGCCGCGGGCGCGCGGGGCGCGGGGTACGTGTGGGCGGACCAGCCGACGGCCGCGTCGTACACGCCGTCGACGCGGTACCAGATGAACACCACCGGGGCGCTGAACACGATCAGGCGGGCCGCGACCGGCGTCTACGAGGTCCGGTTCACCGGCCTCGGCGAGCACGGCGGCATCGCCCACGCCACCGCCTACGGCTCCGCGGCCAACCACTGCAAGGTCAGCGGGTGGGCCTACTCCAGCGGTGACCAGGTCGTCAGCGTCCGCTGCTTCACCCTGGCGGGCGCCCCGGTCGACACCCGGTTCACCGCCAGCTACACCAACCGCACGACCTGGGCGGGCTTCGACTACGGCCGCACCTACCCCGGCGCCTACGTCTACGCCTGGAACCCCACCGCGGCCAACTACGCCGCCGAGGGCGTCTACCAGTACAACTCCGCAGGTCAGACCAACACCGTCACCAGGTCGGCCCGGGGCACCTACCACGTCCTGCTGCCCGGCATCGGCAACGCCGTCGTCGGCGGGCACGCGCAGGCCACCGCCCACGGTTACGGCCCGGAGCGGTGCTCGGCGGTCGGCTTCGGCTGGACCAACCCGACCTCCACGATCAAGGTCACCGTCCGCTGCGCGGACCGCGCGGGCGCACCCGTCGACACCCGCTTCAGCCTGACCTTCACCGACCGCACGAACCTCCTGGGCCTGCCCGGCTGCTGCAACCCCGACGGCCACCAGTCCGCCTACGCCCTCGCCCACGACCCCACCGCCGCCTCCTACACCCCGGCCGCGGCCTACCGGCACGTCACCCAGGCAGGCACGGCCACCGCGACCCGCCAGGGCGTCGGCGACTACGCGATGCGCTTCACCGGGGTCGACCTCGACACCGGCACCGTCCACGTCCAGGCCGCGGGCTGGGACGGCGAGTCCTGCACCGTCGCAGGCTGGAGCGGCGCAGGCATCCGGGTCCGCTGCCACGACGCGACCGGCGCCCCCACCGACATCCCCTACTACGTCGCCTTCACCGGCCCCCGCCTGCTCGGCTGAAGCCGGTGCGCGCGACCGACCTTCACTGCCAGGCGGCGGCGCTCAGGTCCAGCTTCATGCCGGTGGGGCTGGGCACGAAGCCGAGCCGCTCGTGGATGCGGTGGGCGTGACCAGGCTCCACTGCTCGACGGCGTTCAGATCCAGCCTCATCCCGACTGACTGGACCGAGCCGTAGATGCGGTGGGCGTGACCAGGCTTCACCGTTCGGCGGCGCTCAGGTCCAGCTTCATGCCGACGTGGCTGGGCACGAAGCCGAGGCGCTCGTAGAAGCGGTGGGCGTCGGGGCGGGCGCGGTCGGTGGTGAGCTGGACCAGGTCGGCGCCGCGTTCCCGGGCGTGCTCCACGGCCCACTCGATCAGCCGCTGGCCCAGCCCGGCCCCGCGCTGGTCGGCGCGGACCCGCACCCCCTCGATGGTGGCGCGGCGGGCTGCCAGCCGGGACAGGCCGGGGGTGATGGTCAGCTGGAGCGTGCCGACCACCGCGCCGTCGGCCTCGGCGACCACCAGCACCTGGTTGGGGTCGGCGGCGATCTCGGCGAAGGCGGCCGCGTAGCGCGGGTCGCCGGGGCGCTCGCGGGTCGCGCCGAGCGGGTCGTCGGCGAGGAGGGCGACGATGGCGGGCACGTCGGCCGCGGTTGCGGTGCGGATCACCGGCCGAGCCTGACACACCCGGCCGATCTCCCCACCGCGCCCCCGCGACCACGGCAGAATCGCCCCCGGGAGACTGCCGCGGCGAGGAGGAGTCGATGTACAAGGTCTTCGAGGCCATCGACGAGCTGGTCACCATCCTGGAGGAGGCCAGGGGCGTGCCCATGACCTCCGGCTGCGTGGTGCCCCGCGGCGACGTGCTCGAACTGCTCGACGAGGTGCGCGACAACATCCCCGCCGAGCTCGACGACGCCCAGGACGTCCTCGACCGCAAGGACGAGATCATCGGCGGCGCCGAGCACGAGGCCGAGCAGAAGCTCAGCAAGGCGTCGATGGAGGCCGAGCGGCTGGTGGCCGACGCCCGCGCCGAGGCCGAGCGGCTGGTCGCCGAGGCCACCGCGCACGCCGAGCGGCTGGTCGCCGACGCCCACGCCGAGGCCGACCGGGCGGTGGCCGCCGGGCGCGCCGAGTACGACAGCCTCGTCGCCCGCTCCCAGGCCGAGGCCGACCGGATGCTGCAGGCGGGCCGGGAGTCCTACGAGCGCGCCGTCGAGGAGGGCCGCTACGAGCAGCAGCGGCTGGTCTCCCAGACCGAGGTGGTCGCCGCCGCCCAGGCCGAGGCCCAGCGCACCGTGGACGCCGCCGCCGACGCCGCCGCCCGCCAGCGCGCCGAGTGCGACGAGTACGTCGACACCAAGCTCGCCGAGTTCGAGGACCTGCTCACCCACACCCTGCGCACCGTCGCCAAGGGCCGCACGCACCTGCGCGGCGTCCCGGCCGGGGCGGTCCCCTACGACTACAACCGCTGAATTTCGCCTCCGGCGTCGCGTCGCGTACGCTGGTCTGGCCGTGTCCGGCACTGTCCCGAGTCCCGAAAGCCGTGACTGAACCAGCCATGTCCAACCACCGCAAGAGCCACGCCCGGCCCGAGGTGTCCAGTTCCTGGGTGATCGACACCCGCGACCTGGGCCGCAGGCCGGGTTCCAGCCGCGCGCTGCGGCGCACGGCGACCGCGGCCCACGACATCGGGCTGGAGGGCGTCATCGCGATCCCGACCGGGGCGGCCGTCGAGCTGGACCTGCTGCTGGAGTCGGTGGTGGAGGGCGTGCTGGTCTCCGGCACGGCGACCGGGCCGCTGGCCGGGGAGTGCTCGCGCTGCCTGGACCCGCTGGCCGACGAGGTGACCGTCGAGGTGACCGAGCTGTTCGCCTACCCCGACAGCGCCACCGACGAGACCACCGACGACGACGAGGTCGCCCGCCTGGTCGACGACCTCATCGACCTGGAGCCGGTGGTCCGCGACGCGGTCGTGCTCGCCGTGCCGTCGGCCCCGCTGTGCACGCCGGACTGCGCGGGCCTGTGCCCGGGCTGCGGCGGCAAGTGGGCCGATCTCGGGCCCGATCACGCGCATGAGACGATAGACCCTCGGTGGGCAGCGCTCCAGGAGCGGTTCCCGCGGGATCAGGGCCACTAGCCCATCCGAAGCTTCACGTTTTAGCACGTCAGAGGAGATGCAGTCGTGGCCGTCCCCAAGCGGAAGATGTCGCGTTCGAACACCCGCTCCCGCCGCTCGCAGTGGAAGACCACCGCGGTCCACCTGGTTCCCTGCAGCAACCGCGCGTGCAAGGCGCCCAAGCCGCAGCACATCGCCTGCCCGACGTGCGGTCAGTACGACGGTCGTCAGGTCACCCAACCCGCGTGACCCGTGGGGAGTAAGCCGCCCCGCGGTCCGTCGGCGGACCCGCAGACGCTGCTCGCCGCGCTCGGCGTCGAACTCGACGCCGAGCTGCTGCGGCTCGCCCTGACCCACCGCTCCTTCGCCTACGAGAACGGCGGCCTGCCGCCCAACGAGCGGCTGGAGTTCCTCGGTGACGCGGTGCTCGGGCTGGTCGTGACCGACCACCTGTACCGCACGCACCCGGACCTGCCCGAGGGCCAGCTCGCCAAGCTGCGGGCCAGCGTGGTCAACATGCACGCCCTCGCGGGCGTGGCCCGCACCCTCGGCGAGGGCGGCCTCGGCGCGCACCTGCTGCTGGGCAAGGGCGAGGAGCTGACCGGCGGTCGGGACAAGGCGTCGATCCTGGCCGACGGCATGGAGGCCATCATCGGCGCGGTCTACCTCAGCCACGGCATCGAGGTCGCCCGCGAGGTCGTCCACAAGCACTTCGACCGGCTGCTGACCGAGGCGCCGCTGCGCGGTGCGGGCCTGGACTGGAAGACCAGCCTGCAGGAGCTGACCGCGGCGCGCGGTCTGGGCGTGCCCGAGTACAAGGTGCGCGAGGAAGGCCCCGACCACCGCAAGGAGTTCACCGCCACCGTCGTGGTGAACGGCCAGGGCTACGGCAACGGCGACGGCAAGACCAAGAAGGAAGCCGAGCAGAAGGCCGCCGAGGCGGCCTGGCGGGAGATCTCCGAGACGCCCCCGCGCACCGACGATGCCGGAACTGCCTGAGGTCGAGGTCGTCCGCCGCGGCCTCGACGGACACGTCCGCGGGCGCGCGGTCGCCGCGGTGGAGGTGTTCCACCCGCGGGCCGTGCGCAGGCACCTGCCCGGCGCGTTCGACTTCATCGGCAGGCTGATCGGCCAGACCGTCACCGCGGTGCGCAGGCGCGGCAAGTACCTGTGGCTGGAGCTGGGCTCCGGCGAGGCCGTGCTCGCCCACCTCGGGATGAGCGGGCAGATGCTGGTCAGCGCCGCCGACGCGCCGCCGGAGAAGCACCTGCGGGTGCGCTTCGCCTTCGCCGACGGCGGCCCCGAGCTGCGCTTCGTCGACCAGCGCACGTTCGGCGGGCTCTCGGTGGAGGAGCTGGCGACCGTCGACGGCGCGCTGCTGCCCGTGCCGGTCGCCCACATCGCCCGCGACCCGATGGACCCCGCCTTCGACATCGCCGCCGCGGTGGCCGCGGTGCGGCGCAAGCGGACCGAGATCAAGCGGGCGCTGCTGGACCAGACCGTGGTCTCCGGGATCGGCAACATCTACGCCGACGAGGCGCTGTGGCGGTGCTCGCTGCACTGGGCCCGGCCGACCGACCGGCTGACCGGCCCCGCGGTGCGCCGCCTGATCACCGCGGCGACCGACGTGATGGCCGCGGCGCTGGACGTGGGCGGGACCTCGTTCGACGCGCTCTACGTCAACGTCAACGGCGAGTCCGGCTACTTCGACCGGTCGCTGGCCGCCTACGGCCAGGAGGGTAAGCCGTGCCCGCGGTGCGGGACACCGATCCGCCGCGAGCCGTTCATGAACCGCTCGTCGTTCTCCTGCCCGCGGTGCCAGCCGCGCCCCCGCGCGATCCGGTAGCGCACCGGCCTGGCCGAGGCGGCATAGTGGCGGCGTGACCAAGGTTCTGGTTGTCGACGACGAGCCGCAGATCGTGCGGGCGCTGCGCATCAACCTCAGCGCCCGCGGCTACGACGTCGTCACCGCGGCCGACGGCGCGGGCGCCCTGCGCGCGGCCGCCGACACCCACCCCGACGTGGTGGTGCTGGACCTCGGGCTGCCCGACATGGACGGCAACGACGTCATCGCCGGGCTGCGCGGCTGGACGAGCGTGCCGATCCTGGTGCTGTCCGCGCGCGTGGAGAGCCGGGACAAGGTGACCGCGCTGGACGCGGGCGCCGACGACTACGTGACCAAGCCGTTCGGGATGGACGAGTTCCTGGCCCGGCTGCGCGCGGCCGTGCGCAGGGCCGCGGTCGCCGTCGCCGACCAGTCCCCGGTGGTGGTGACCGAGGCGTTCACCGTCAACCTGGCCGCCAAGAAGGTCCACCGCGACGGCGCGGAGATCCACCTGACGCCGACGGAGTGGGGGATCCTGGAGATCCTGGTCCGCAACAAGGGCAGGCTGGTCGCCCAGAAGCAGATCCTGCAGGACGTCTGGGGCCCCGGGTACGCGACCGAGACCCACTACCTGCGCGTCTACCTGGCCCAGCTGCGGCGCAAGCTGGAGCGGCAGCCGTCGCGGCCCCGGCACCTGATCACCGAGCCGGGCATGGGCTACCGGTTCGAGGGCTAGTAGCCGAACACCTGGGTCCAGTAGTAGCCGTCGGTGTCCAAGCCCAGGCCCATCGCCTTGAGGTCGCAGTTGAGGATGTTGGCGCGGTGGCCGGGGGAGTCCATCCACGCCTGCATGACCTCAGCGGCGGTGCGCTGCCCGCGGGCGATGTTCTCCGCGCCCGGGTTGCGGTAGCCGGCGGCCTTGGCGCGGTCCACGAAGGACCGGCCGTCGAGGCTGGTGTGCGAGAAGTAGTCGTGGTCGGACATGTCCTCGCTGTGGTCCTGGCCCGCGGTGGTGAGCCGGGCGTCCAGCTTGACCGGTGCGCAGCCCTTCTCGGCGCGCTCGTCGTTGACGATGGCCAGGACCGCGGCGTCGGCGTCGGGCTCGCCTGCGTCGGGCTCGCTGGTCCGCGCCGCCGTCGTCGTCGTGGCGGGCTTGGCGGTCGTGGTGGTGGCCTTGGCGGTGGTGGTCGTCGGCGGGGCTGGTTTCGAGGTGGTCGCCGCCGCGGTGGTGGGCGGTGCCGCGGGGGAGGGCGGGGCGGTGACCGGCGGGGACGTCAGGTTGAGCGCCACCGGGCTGGGGGTGGCGTCCTCGACCGGGGGAGCGGTGAGGACCGTCGTCACGCCTGCGGTGCCCGCGCCTGCTGCCAGCGCGACGAGCACCGCCGGGAGTAACCGGCCACGACTCTTGGTCACGGTTCGGCAACGTACCACGATCGGGTGTAACGCTCCCCGACGGGGTGCGATCCGCGTCACTTTCCGTGGAGTCAGGCTCCGGGCGGCGGGTCGACCGGCGTCGCGGTGGGCTCGGACGTCGGCGGCGTCGTCGGATCTGTCGTCGGGTTCGTGGTGGGGGGCGTGGTCGGCTTGGAGGTCGGCGGGGGGTTGTTCGGCTTGGTGGTGGGGTTGCCGCCGCCGTTGCCCGGGTTCGTCGGCTCGTTGCCGCCACCGCCGCCGCCACCACCACCGGGCGGCGGGTTGACCGGAGGGGCGACCGGGTCCGTGGTGGAGGTCGCCGTGGTGGTGGAGGTGCCGGTCGTCGTCGTGGCCGTGGTGGGCGTGGTCGTCGCCGAGGTGGTCTCGCCGGCGGTGGCGGTGGTGGTCACCTGCACCTGCCCGCCGGGCGCGGTGGGGGTGATCTCGGGGGCCGTCTCGTCGGTTCCGCTGGTGGCGAAGGCGGCCACGGCGGCGAACACCGTGGACACGACGACGCCCGCCACGCCGAGGACGGCGTAGGGGGCGTGGCGGAGGCGTCCGGTGGCGGGCGGGGCGGATTCGTCCCGGGCGTCAGGCTCGGACATGCAGGCGGACTCCCATCCGCGGGCCGGGGCGCGGCCCGTCTCGGCGGCGCACGGTACCACTAGGGCACGATGTGCCCCGTGCCGACCGACGCCGCCCCCGTGCGCATGACCGCCTTCGTCCGCGGGCAGGTGCAGGGCGTCGGCTTCCGCTGGTGGACCCGCGCCCGCGCGCTGGAGCTGGGGCTGGTGGGCTGGGCGCGCAACACCGCCGACGGCCGCGTCGAGGTCGTCGCCGAGGGGCCGCGGGCCGGCTGCGACGCGCTGCTGGCCGCGCTCACGTCCGGGCGGACCCCGGGCCGGGTGGACGGCGTCGTGGAGCGCTGGGCCGAGGCCAAGGGCGGCCTCGCCGGGTTCCGCGAGCGGTGACCCGGGGCATCTTCGACCGTTTGGTGAACCGCCGCGCCCGCAGCGGCGTACAACCGCGCGTGGGACCGCCCGCACGCGACGAGGACCTCGTGCGCGAGCTGTACCGCCGGTACCGGCGGCCGCTGCTCGCGTACGCCATGCGCGCCGTCGGCGGCGACCACCAGCGCGCGGAGGACATCGTGCAGGAGACCTTGCTGCGGGCGTGGCGCAACGCGGGCGCGCTGCACCCCGACCACGCGGGCCCGTGGCTCTACACCGTGGCCAGGAACCTGGTGATCTCCGGGTACCGCAGGCAGTCCGCGCGCGCGACGGAGATCCCGATGGAGGGCACCGACGCGCTGCGGGTCGAGCACCCCGACGAGTTCGACCGGGTGCTGCAGGGCTGGCAGATCGCCGAGGCGATGCGCAGCCTCTCCCGCGACCACCGCAGCGTCATCGTCGAGCTGTTCTACCGGCGGCGCACCGTCACCGAGGCCGCGGCCGTGCTCGGGGTGCCGCCCGGCACGGTCAAGTCCAGATCGTTTTACGCCCTGCGCGCCCTGCGCGACGCGCTGGAGGAACGGGGGGTGACTGAGCCGTGAGCTGCCCCATGATCACCAACGTGGGCGCCTACCTGCTCGGCGCGCTCGACCCCGCCGACCGCGCGGTGTTCCAGGCGCACGTGGCGGGGTGCCCGGTCTGCGAGGTCGAGCTGCTGCGGATGGCCCCGCTGCCGGGTCTGCTGCAGCGGGTCGAGGAGGCCGACTTCATCGAGGTCGAGGCGGACCCGGTCACCGAGCCGGTCCCGGTGCCCCCGCCCCCGCCCGCCCCGGTGCGGGCAGGCAGGCTGCCGGTGCTGGTCGCCGCGGTCGTCGTGGTGCTCGCCCTCGCCGGGATCGTGGCGGTGCAGGCCTTCGGCCAGCAGCCGGACCGGGTGACCTGGTCGGCGCAGGACCCGGCCAGCGGCATCCGCGCCGACGTCGACCTCACCCAGCGGCCGTGGGGCACCGAGCTGAGCATCCGGATGCGGGACGTGCCGCCGGGCAAGCCGTGCAAGCTGGTGGTGCGCGCCCGCGACGGCAGCCGGGAGACCGCGGGCTGGTGGGCGGCGGGCACCACCGCCGAGGAGCAGATCCCGGGCAGCACCTCGTTCGACCTGACCGCGATCGCCAAGGTCGAGGTCATCAGCGGCGACCGCACGGTGATCCACATCACTCCGCCGGATTAGCCCTCCGCCACGCCCCGTCCGCCACGCGCGACCTTGCGCGGGGCTGTCGGCCTGCGCGGGTACGCTCGGCCGAACGCACCCGCACGGACAGGATTCGGCCAGTGCACCTCAAGAGCCTGACGCTGAAGGGCTTCAAGTCCTTCGCCTCGGCGACGACGCTGCGCTTCGAGCCGGGCATCACCTGCGTGGTCGGCCCCAACGGCTCGGGCAAGTCCAACGTCCTCGACGCGCTGCGCTGGGTGATGGGCGAGGGCAGCGCCAAGGGCCTGCGCGGCGGCAAGATGGAGGACGTCATCTTCGCGGGCACCTCCGGCCGCGCCCCGCTGGGCCGCGCCGAGGTCACCCTGACCATCGACAACTCCGACGGCGCCCTGCCGATCGACTACACCGAGGTCTCCATCACCCGCCGGATGTTCCGCGACGGGGCCAGCGAGTACGAGATCAACGGCAGCTCGTGCCGCCTGCTCGACGTCCAGGAGCTGCTGTCGGACTCCGGCATCGGCCGGGAGATGCACGTCATCGTCGGGCAGGGCCAGCTCAGCGCGATCCTGGAGTCCAAGCCCGACGAGCGCCGCGCCTTCATCGAGGAGGCGGCCGGGGTGCTCAAGCACCGCAAGCGCAAGGAGAAGGCGCTGCGGAAGCTGGACGCGATGCAGGCCAACCTGACCCGGCTCACCGACCTCACCGCCGAGCTGCGCCGCCAGCTCAAGCCGCTGGGCAAGCAGGCCGAGGTGGCCCGTCGCGCCCAGGTGATCCAGGCCGAGCTGCGCGACGCCCGGCTGCGCCTGCACGCCGACGACCTGGTCACCCAGCGCGCCGAGATCGCCCGCGACGAGGCCGACGAGGCCACCGCCCGGCGCAAGCGCGCCGAGGTCGAGCAGGCGCTGGAGGTCTGCCAGGCCCGGCAGAACGAGCTGGAGGAGGACCTGGCCGCCGACGCCCCGCTGCTGGCCCAGGCCCAGGAGACCTGGTACCGGCTCTCGGCGCTGGAGGAGCGGCTGCGCGGCACCGTGCGGCTGGCCGTCGAGCGCGCCCGGCACCTCTCGGCGTCGGTGGAGGCCCCGCGCGGCGGCCGCGACCCCGACGAGCTGGAGGCCGAGGCCGAGCACACCGCGCTGCGCGAGGCCGAGCTGGGCGAGGCCGTCACCGAGGCCCGCTACGCGCTGGCCGAGTCGACCGAGCGCCGCGCCGAGCTGGAGCGGATGGTGCAGGCGGCGGAGAAGGCGCACCTGGCCGCCGTGCGCGCCATCGCCGACCGCCGCGAGGGCCTGGCCCGGCTGGGCGGGCAGGTCGAGGCGCTGCGCAGCAAGACCAACGCCACCGCCGAGGAGATCGAGCGGCTGTCGGTGGCCCTGGGCGAGGCCCGCGAGCGCGCCGAGGTCGCCGCGGGCGAGCTGGCCGAGGCCCAGGAGGAGACCGGGGTCGAGGAGGGCGACGACGCCGAGCTGCGCGAGCGCCTGGCCCAGGCGACCGAGGCCAACGACGCGGCCAAGGCGCGCGTGGACGAGCTGGTGCGCGCCGAGCGCACCGCGGAGAAGGAGATCGCCTCCTGGAAGGCCCGCGTCGACGCGCTGTCGCTGGGCCTGTCGCGCAAGGACGGGGCCGGGGCCCTGCTGGCCGCCGCCGACCGGTTGCCCGGGCTGCTGGGCTCGGTCGCGGCGCTGCTGACCGTCGAGCCGGGCGCGGAGGCCGCGCTGGCCGCCGCGCTCGGGCCGATCGCCGACGCGGTGGCCGTCGCCGACCCCTACGGCGCGGTCGCCGCGCTGGAGGCGCTGCGCGCCGGGGACGCCGGGCGGGCCGGGCTGCTGGTCGGCGGATCCACCGCTGAGCCGGACCGGGCGGGCTGGCCCGCGCTGCCGCCGGGCGCGCGCTGGGCGGTCGACCTGGTGCAGGCCCCGGACGTGCTGCGGCCCGCCGTGCGCCGCGCGCTGGACCGGGTGGCCGTCGTGGCCGACCTGCCCGCGGCCCAGGACCTCGTGCTGGCGCACCCGGACGTGCGGGCGGTGACCGGCGACGGCGACGTGCTCGGCGCGCACTGGGCGATCGGCGGGTCGGAGCGGGCGCAGAGCACCATCGAGGTGCAGGCCGCCGTGGACGAGGCCCAGGCCCGTCTCGGCGCGGCCGAGCGGGCGCTGGAGTCGGCCTCGGCCGCCCTGGCCGGGGCGCGGGCCGAGCAGCAGGCCCGGCGCGCCGAGGTCGGCGCGATCAAGGACGAGATGGGCGAGGCCAAGGTCCGCGCGGCCCGCTCGGCCGAGCGGCTCAACCGGCTGCGCGCGGCCGTGCGCTCCGCGGAGGCCGAGGTGGAGCGGGCCGAGCGGCAGCGGGCCAAGGTCGAGCAGGCCCGCGAGGAGGCCCTGGTCAAGCTCGCCGACCTGGAGGAGCGGCTGGCCGCGGTCGCCGACCAGCCGGTGGACGACGAGCCCGACTCCACCGAACGCGACGAGTACACCGCTGCGCTGGCGTCCGCCCGGCAGGAGGAGATGGAGGCGCGGCTGTCGCTGCGCACCGCCGAGGAGCGCCACCGCGCGTTGCAGGGCAAGGCCGAGCAGCTGCGCCGGGCCGCCCGCGCCGAGCGCGAGGCCCGCGAGCGCGCCGCCCGGGCGATGGCCGCCCGCAAGCGCGGCGCCGCGGTCGCCCAGGCCGTGGTGGACGGCGGCGAGCTGGCCCTGGAGCGCATCGCGCTGTCGCTGGCCCGCGCCGCCGAGGAGCGCGACGTCGTGCAGGCCCGCCGCGCCGACCGCGAGCGCCTGCTCGGCGAGGTGCGCGCCAAGGTGCGCGAGCTGTCCGTCGAGCTGGAGAAGCTGACCGACGCCGTGCACCGCGACGAGGTGCTGCGCGCCGAGCAGCGGTTGCGGCTGGAGCAGCTGGAGACCCGCATCGCCGAGACCTTCGGCATCGGCCTGGACGACCTGGTGGCCGAGTACGGCCCGGACCAGCCGGTGCCGCCGTCCCCTGCGGAGCTGGCCGAGTACGAGGCCGCCCGCGAGCGCGGCGAGGACGTCAGCCCGCCCCCGCCGCTGCCCTACGACCGCGACACCCAGGCCCGCCGCGCCAAGCGCGCCGAGCGCGACATGGCCACCCTGGGCAAGGTCAACCCGCTGGCCCTGGAGGAGTTCGCCGCGCTGGAGGAGCGCTACAAGTTCCTGTCCACCCAGCTGGAGGACCTCAAGGACACCCGCCGCGACCTGCTGACCGTGGTGAAGGAGGTGGACGAGAAGATCCTGGAGGTCTTCACCGCCGCCTACCACGACGTGGCGCGGGAGTTCGAGACGGTGTTCGACGTGCTGTTCCCCGGCGGCGAGGGCCGCATGGTCCTCACCGAGCCCGACGACATGCTGACCACCGGCGTCGACGTCGAGGCCCGCCCGCCCGGCAAGAAGGTCAAGCGCCTGTCGCTGCTCTCCGGCGGGGAGAAGTCGCTGGTCGCGGTGGCGATGCTGGTGGCGATCTTCCGCGCCCGCCCGTCGCCGTTCTACGTCATGGACGAGGTCGAGGCCGCCCTCGACGACACCAACATGCGCAGGCTGATCGGCCTGCTGGAGCAGCTGCGCGCCAGCTCGCAGCTGATCATCATCACCCACCAGAAGCCGACGATGGAGATCGCCGACGCCCTCTACGGCGTCTCCATGCGCGGCGACGGCATCACCCAGGTCATCTCCCAGCGCCTGCAGCGGCGCCGGGAGGACCCGATCGAGGGCTAGGCCACCGGGCGGTTGGCCGCCTTGTAGGACAGGAACGTCGCGCCCGCGGAGACCAGCGCGGCCAGCAGGCCCAGGAACAGGCCGATGCCCGCGCCGATCATGGCGTCCAGGGTGATCCAGCGCAGCAGGATGAGCAGCACGGCGAGGCCGGACAAGCTCAGCCACAGGACCGTGCGGTTCGGGACCGCCGTGCCCAGGTGCGGCAGCAGCACGATCACGGCCGAGCCGATCAGCAGCAGCACCGGGAACCAGGCGATGAAGGCGGAGTTCCACGCCGAGAACGACGCCGAGGCGCCGAAGAGCTCGATGGAGACCCACGGGAAGAAGCTGAAGAGGAACGCGGCGGCGCCCGCTCCGATGCCTGCCCACTCGATCGGCGTGACGGTCTTGGGGTCGAAGTTGGCCATGGGGGACCTCTCTGAACTGGGCTGATGCCATGCCGCACCGTCCGGCTGGGACGAGGGTGCGGCCAGTATGAACCTGATCGCCTGCCCGTGGAATGCCGTTGCGGTAATCCGCTCGCTTCCGGGACCGCCCAAGCCGCACGATGCACCCATGTATGCGATCCGCCCAGCATCGGCCGACGACGCCGCCGAGGTCATCGACCTCGTCGTGCGGTTGCAGGCCGACCCCGCTCAGCACATCGGCTACCACGGTGTCACGGCCGAGGAGGTGGCCGACGAGTTGGCTGGCCTCAAGCCCGACTGGGCCGGTGGGGCGGTCGTCGGGGTGGGCGAGGACGGGCGGATCGGGGCCGTGCTGAGCGTCGACGCCGATGCCGAGGTCGGGCGGGCGTGGCTGCTCGGCCCCTACGTCGAGGTGCCCGCGGAGCACCCGGTGCGCAGGCAGGTCTGGCACCGCACCGCCGACGAGCTGCTCGACGCGGCCACCTCGCTGCCGCGCCTCGGCGGGTTCGACGACCTGGAGCTGTACGGGCACCGCCAGCACCGGCTGCTCGCCGACTTCGCCGCGCGGCACGGGTTCGCGGGCGGGGACATGAGCCGCGTCTTCACCCTCTCCGGGCCCGCGCTGCGGGCGGTGCTGGTCGGCGAGGCCGCCGCGGACGGCCCGCGCAGGCTCGACCCGGCCGATCCGGTGCGGGCGGAGGTCATCGAGCTGCACGAGCGCTGCTTCCCCAACCGCACCGCCACCGGCCGCCAGCTCGTCGACGGCGACCGCGGGCACACCGTGGTCGCGCTGTCCGGCGCGGACGGGCTGATCGGCTACGCGGCGGGCTACCACCAGCCCGGTGAGTTCTATGTGGACTACGTGGGGGTCGTCCCGGGGATGCGCTCGGCGGGCGCCGGGCGGGCGGTGGTGCGCGGGCTGCTGCGCGAGCTGGCCACCGCGCACGGCCCGCAGCCGCGCGCCGCCGCGGTGATCATGTTGGGCAACGACGCCTCCGAGCGGATGTTCACCGCCCTGGGGTTCGCGCTGCACCTGGAGCTGATCGGGTACCGGCGGCGCGCGATCACCGGATAGGGTGGCCGCGATCTGGGGGTCCGTCAGCTTTCGAGGGGTGTCGCGCATGGGTGTGGGTCGGCGTCGGTTCCTGGTCGCGGGGGCGGCCGCGGTGGTCGCGTTCGACCCGGTGGGCCTGAGGTGGGCGGCGCAGGCCTCGCCCGGGGCGATCGCCGTCCCGGACCTCGACGGCGAGCTGCTGACCGACCCGGCCGCGCTCGCCGAGGCCGCCGACGACTACGGCCAGATCGTCCACCGCTCCCCGCGCGCCGTGCTGCGCCCCGGCTCGACCGCCGACGTGGTGCGCATGGTGCGCTTCGCCAACCGCCACCGCATCCCGGTCGCCGTGCGCGGGCAGGGCCACTCGACGTTCGGGCAGGCGCAGTCCACCGGCGTGGTCATCGATTCGCGCCCGCTGTCGGGCATCGAGATCCGCGGCACGACCGCGGTCGTCGGCGCGGGGGCGACCTGGGGCGCGGTGACCGACGCGGCGCTGGCCCGCGGCCTGACCCCGCCGGTGGCGACGGACTACCTGGGCCTGTCGGTCGGCGGGACGCTGAGCGTCGGCGGGATCGGCGGGGCCAGCCACCACCACGGCCTGCACGTGGACACCGTGCAGGCGCTCGAAGTCGTCACCGGCACCGGCGAGCTGGTCCGCTGCGGCCCCGGCGACCGCCTCTTCGAGGCCGTCCTCGGTGGACTCGGCCAGTACGCGCTGATCGTGCGCGCGTGGCTGGACCTCGTCCCGGCCGCGTCGACCGCCCGCGTCTACAAGGTGACCTACCGCCGCCTGGGCGAGCTGACCGCGGCCCAGCGCATCGCCGTCGGCGACGGCCGGTTCTCCTATGTGGAGGGTCAGGTGGTCCCGGTCGACGGCGGCTGGGCCTACGTGCTGGAAGCGGCGTCGTACCACGACACCGCCCCCGACGACGCCGCCCTGCTGGCGGGCCTGCCCGCGGGCGCGGTCGAGATCACCGACCTGCCCTACCGCGCGTGGCTGAACCGCGTCACCGACGTGGTGGACCAGATCCGCCCGCTGAAGCTGCCCAACCCGTGGGTCAACCTCTTCCTCCCCGACACCGCGACCGACGCCTTCGTCGCCCGCGCGCTGTCCCGCCTCACCCCGGCCGAGGTCGGCGCGGGCCCGATCCTGCTCTACCCGGTCCCGCGCGCCCGCCTGACCCGCCCGATGGTCCGCGTCCCCGGGACCGACCTGGTCTTCCTCCTGTCCATCCTCCGCGCCCTCCCCGCCGACCAGGCCGCGGTCCGCGCCCTCGTCGCCGACAACCGCGCGCTCTACGAGGACGCCACCGCCATCGGCGCCACCCAGTACCCCATCGGCTCCATCCCCATGCGCCGCCCCGACTGGCGCGCCCACTACGGCTCCCACTACCCCCGCGCCCGCACCGCCAAGTCCCACTACGACCCGCGCGGCATCCTCACCCCGGGCCAGGGCGTCTTCGGTTGACCGGCTCGGCCGCTAGGCCGAGCACCCGTCCATGACCGGGGTGCCCTCCGGGGACGACAGCGCCTGGTACTGGATCCCCCCGGCGTGGTCCAGGTGCAGGATGGGCACGGCCTTGTTGACCGGGTTGTGGTCGCCGTCGAATGAGCAGATCCAGCCGCTCACGCCGTCCACCCGCAGCTGGTTCAACGCTTGGGCCACCGCGGCGGCCGCCGGTTGCGGCGCGTGCGTGCCCGCCTCGGCCTGGCCTGCGACCACGGCGCGGATGGCCAGGATGGCTGTCCACACCGCGTCGTGGGAGAGGGCGGCGTCGCTGTCGGACAGGGATTCGGTCGGGAACAGGGCGCCGTAGCAGGACGGGCAGGAGCCGAACCGGGCGACGGTCTCGCCGGAGGCCGCGCCGCGGTCGCGCTGCCACATCCGCGGGTTCGTCAGCCCGGGCACCAGCACGGTCATGTTCGCCTCCGCCCCGCTCTCCCAGAGCTTGATCCCCGCGCTGCGGGCGATGTCAGGCGGGCCGAGCACGAGCAGGTGGCGGCTCGCCGCGCAGGCGCGCGAGGCCAGCCCGCGCAGGAAGCCGCGCAGGTCCGACCCGCGTCCGGCGAAGTGCACGACGTCGGCGCGCTGCTCGCACACCTTGTTGGCGTTGGCGCTGAGGATCGTCCCGGCCTCGGCCAGCGCCGAGTTGAACACCATCTGCGGCCGCACGAGGTCGTAGCGGCCCTTCGGCGCGGCCCGGATCGCCGTGGAGAACGCCTCGCCGAGGGTGATGGCGTAGTTGTCGTCGCGGTTCTGGTCGCGCACCTCCAGCACCCTGGGCCGGGCAGGCAGGTTCGGGGCCCGGTCGAGGTAGCGCAGGGTCGCCACGGCCATGTCGCTGTTGGTCGGCGCGACCCGCACCATGCCGGGCACCGGTCCGCTGCCGTCCAGCGCCTCGGTCATCTCGTCACCGGTGATCGCGCCCGCGACGATCGCCACCCGGCTCTTGGCGACCTCGTCGACGAAGCGCCGCACCGGTTCGGTGCTCACGCCCAAGCCGACCACGGCCACCACCCGGTCGTCGCCGTCGACCCGGGCCCGGACTTCGGCGGCCGTCTGCGACCAGTGCCCCATCTGGCTGCCGAGGTCGGCCAGCAGCAGCCGCACCTGTGGCGAGCGCTTGTTCTCCGGGGCGTTCCACGCCCGCTGCGCCAGGTACGCCCCCTGCAGGTCGTGCCGCACGGCGTCCGCGGTGATCAGGTCGCCGGGCCCGGGCGCCATCGGGTCGGCGAACACGATGCTGACCCACGGCTGGTCGCCGTTCTCCACCCGCTGGTTCTCCGCCAGGATCAGTTCCTGGATGGGCGCGAGGTCGGGGGAGAAGACGTGCGCGCCGTCGGTGACGTGCACCGGCCTGCTGCCGGTGAGGAAGTACGCGCCCGCCGCCGCGCCGAGCACCCCGACCAGCACCAGCGACAGGAAACCGCGGCGATGCGCCTGCCAGAGGGGATAGCGGTTGATCTTGCGTCGCACCGGTGCTCCAGGTTCTTTCAGCGTCGGTCGGCCTCGGCGGCGAAACGCAGCTGGCCTGCGGGGGAGCGCCTGCCGAGGTCGTGGAAGCCCTGGGCGAGCACGCTCGCCAGGGCGCGGGTCGGATCGCGCAGCGGGTCGGCGGCCAGCAGACCGGCGACGAGCAGCGTTGTGATGGTCAGCAGCCGCTCGCCGTGCGGATCGGTGGGCGGCAGCGGGATGGGGCGGTTGCGCAGCCGCTGGACCATCCCGACGTGCTCAGCCCATGCGCCGCGTTCGCTGCCGGGGCGGCTGGGGGCGCTGGTGAGCGCGGCGAGGTCGGCCAGCCAGGTGGCGGCGTCGACCTCGTCGAAGCGCCGGTTGAGGTAGGCCAGGGCCGAATCCAGGTGCCCGTCGGCCACTTCGTAGTGCAGGACATCGATGTGGCGGCCCGGCGACCGCGCGCAGTGCGCCCGCAGCGCGCGGGTGGTGGGCCCCCAGTCGGACGCGACCGCGGCGACGATGCGGCGCAGCCAGTCCGGCAGCACCAGCCTGCCGCACGGCAGCGGGGTGACCCAGCACAGCGGCGCGAGCATCAGCTGCAGGTCCGCCGCGCCCGGCAGCGCCGCGGTGGCGGTGCCGAGGTCCCTGGCCAGCCCGACGGCGGTGCTGTCGATCGCCGCGGGCAGGTCATCGAGCAGCAGGTAGCGGGCCGCGCCCTCGCCGAGCCGCCGCGGCTCCCCGCCCACCTTCACCTCGAGCAGGCCGCGCAGTTCGTCTTCCCCCGGTCGCTCACCGAGCTGCTCGCAGGCGTCGAGCACCTGGTGTGCGGTCCAGGGGTGGCCGTCGGTGACCTCGGCGACGAGCGGGCCCAGGCCGCGCCCGCCCCGGCCGAACCGCGCTTCGGCCAGCGCGGCCACCTCGTCGGTGGTGAGCGGGGTCAGCCGGACGGCCTGCACCGAGCCGCCGGTGTGCGGCAGCGGGTCGCGGTCGGGGGGCAGGCCCGCCCAGAACGCCAGCGGGTCGGTCATCGGCAGGCCGGGCAGACCGAGGTCGAGCCTGCCGCTGGTGGCCACCACGACCAGCGGGGCCGGGCCGGTCTTGGCGGCGTCGGCGAGCGCGGTCAGCAGCCGCCTCCCCGTCGGGGCGTGCGCGTTGTCCAGCAGCAGCAGGCATTCCCGTGGGCGGAAGCCGCTGGCGTAGGCGGCGCGCAGGTCGGCGAGGAACGCCTCGGCGAGCACCCGGTCAACCTCGGCCCCATCCGCGCGGGCCAGCCTGCGCAGTGCGGTGAGCCCGCTGTCGGGCGCAGTTCGCAGTGCGGCGCCGTAGAAGTCCATCCCCCTCTTGTAGGCACGCTTGACCAGGGGTTTCAGGCCGAGCACCCACCGGGCGACGTCGGGCAGCACCTCCAGCGGGGCGGGCAGGGCGAACAGCTGCGGCAGCCGCCGGGCCACCTCGGCTCCCGCGTCGCCGGGTACGCGGGAGGCGCGCAGCAGGTCGAGGATGGCCGCGTGCGCGGCGGCCGGGTCCTCGGGGATGTGCCCGCCGATGACCATCGTGCCCAGGGTGAGCCGCGGGAACCGCAGCCTGCCGAACTGCGGCCACCACGGTTCGGCCAGTTCATGGGCGATGTCGACCAGCGCGAGCCAGCCGGGGCGGTCACCGTGGCCATTCAGGTCGATATGGGAATGCGGCTGCGCGGCCTGGCTGCCCGCTTTGTTCGCTAGTTCGCGCAATACCGTTGTCTTGCCCATTCCGCGCGGTCCGAACAGGACCGTGATCATGGGCTTGACCTGTGTCTTCTTTCGGGCTAATAGGTCATTCCAGAGGTGGTTGACGAGGGTGCCCCGGCCCTGTGGGGGGTCCGATCTGGCGGATTCCACGTGCGGAGTATGCAGATCGTCGCCGGTCGAGGCAAATCAGAATTCCCTTCATTGTCCACAATAGTCGGAATGAAGGTGATGAACTGTCAATTGATGGCTGCGACCGGCGCGCGACCGCGGTGGCGAAGGGATAACGAACCACCGATCGCCAAGGTGATCGCCACGCCGAGCGGGGTGTACCAGGGGAAGGCCAGGGCCACGGCCTTGTCGCCCTCCAGGGCCAGGCCGGGGCTGGGTTTGCCGAAGTCGACGCCGAGGAAGGCGCCGGTCTCGGCGCTGAACTTCAGGCCCAGGATGACGAAGGCCATGGCCGCCACCGTGGTCACGAAGGCGGCGATCGCGTCGGATTGGCGGGCGTGGCGGATGAGGAGGCCGAGGAGGAAGGCGCCGAGCAGGGCGCCGTAGGTGTAGCCGGTGATGGCCAGGGCGGTTTCCACGATCGGGTTCTTCGTGGTGGTGAACATCGACGCGAACACCACCAGCGCGCCCGCCCAGACGACCGTCCAGATCCGGCCCTGGCGCAGCAGCTCGGCGTCCGACAGCTCGCGGCGGGTCAGGCGCTGGTACACGTCGGTCACCGTCGAGGACGCCAGCGCCCCCAGCGACGAGCTCAGCGCCGCGGCCAGGATCCCCGCGATGACGAAGCCCGACAGGCCCGACGGCAGTTCGGTCACGATGAAGGTGGCGAACAGCTCGTCGTTGGTCGACAGGCCCAGCTCGCCGACCGGGTCCAGTCCCTTGTAGAACGACCACAGCATCGTCCCGATGAGCAGGAACAGCGCGAACTGCAGGAACACGACCACGCCCGAGGCGATCAGCGCCTTCTGCGAGGCCCGGACGTCGTTGCAGGCCATCAGCCGCTGGACGATCAGCTGGTCGGCCCCGTGCGAGGCCATCGACAGCACCGCGCCGCCCAGCACGGCGGTGAGGAACGCATAGGCGTTGCTGACCGGCGCCGAGCCGAAGTCGAGCAACTGGGTCTTGCCCGCGTCGACCGCCGCGCCGAACCAGCCGTCGGGCAGCTTGCCGGACAGCACCAGGATCACCGCGAGGCCGCCCACGACGTACCAGAGCATCTGGATCGCATCGACCCACACCACCGCCCGCACGCCGCCGAAGAACGTGTAGACCACCATCGCCACGCCCAGCACGGCGACGATCTGCCAGTAGGCCGCGTCGACCCCGTAGGCGGCGAGCACGACCTTGACGGGGATCGCGGTGGCGAACAGGCGCACGCCGTCGGCCAGCAGGCGGGTCAGCAGGAACGTCACCGACGCCGTGCCCTGCAGCCCCGGCCCGAAGCGCTTGCCGAGGAAGTTGTACGCCGTCGTCATGTTCCCCGCGACGTACCGCGGCAGCAGGACGAACGCGACCACGATCCGCCCGATGATGTAGCCGATGGCCAGCTGCAGGTAGGTGAACGCGCCCAGGTACGCCACCGTCGGCACGCTCAGCACCGTCAGCGTCGAGGTCTCCGCCGAGACCACCGACAGGCAGGCCACCCACCACTTGATCTTGCCGTCGCCGACGAAGTAGTCCTTCGCCGACCGCTGCCTGCCCCCGATGAGGACGCCCAGCAGCGGCATGCCGACCAGGAACGCGGCGATGATCAGCAGGTCAACGAGCCGCATGGGGGCCTCCAGCCGGTTCGGGGACGGTGATCTGCAGACCGGTGGCCGCCGCGGTGACCGGCTCGGGCAGGCGCAGCGGGGCCGCGCCCGGGGTGATGCTGCCGTGCACCCGGGGCCCGGCCGCGCCCGTGCCGGGGTCCACGGGCATCCCGTGCCAGGCCAGGTAGCCCAGCAGCGCGGCCAGGTACGCCTCCTTGGCGTCGGTCGGCACGCCCAGCTCCTCGGTGGTGGTCAGGGTGGCGGGGGCGAGCGCGTCGGCCAGGGCGGCCATGAGCACCGGGTTGCGCACCCCGCCCCCGGACGCGATGACCTTCCGGACGCCGAACCGCTTGCAGGCGTCGGCGACGGTGGTGGCGGTCAGCGCGACCAGCGTCGCCATCACGTCAGCGTCGGCGACGATCCGCAAGCGGCCCAGGGACGCGCCGAGGTAGCCCGCGTTGAAGTGCTCCTTGCCGGTGGACTTCGGCGGATCGGCGGCGTAGTAGGGGTCGGCGCGCAGCACCGAGAGCAGGTCCTCGCGGACCCGGCCGCGGGCGGCGAGCGCGCCGCCGGTGTCCTGGTCGGCGCCCAGCAGCGCGCGGGCGGCCGCGTCGAGCAGGGCGTTGCCCGGGCCGGTGTCGAAGGCGACCGCGGGCGCCCCGGGCCGCAGGATGGTCACGTTGGCGATCCCGCCGAGGTTCAGCGCCGCGGTCGGCGCCTCCGGGCTGCCCAGCAGCAGCCGGTCGAGCACCGGGGCCAGCGGGGCGCCGTGCCCGCCTGCGGCGACGTCGCGGGCGCGCAGGTCGCTGACCACCGGCAGCCCGGTCGCCTCGGCGATCCACGCGGGCCTGCCCAGTTGCAGCGTCCCGTGGCAGCGGTCGCCGTCGACCCAGTGGTAGATCGTCTGGCCCAGCGAGGCCACCAGGTCCGCGCCCTCGCACATCCCGGCCGCGGCCTGCGCGAACGCCCGGCCGACGCCGGTGTCCAGCTCGCACAGCCGGGCCGCGGTGCAGCCGTTGGGCGGCAGCGCGTCGATGAGCGCCGAGCGCAGCTCGGCCGGGTAGTCCACGGCGGCGTGGGCCACCGGGCGCAGCCGGATCCGCCCGTCGGCGAAGGCGAAGTCGGCGACCGCCACGTCGATGCCGTCCACCGACGTCCCCGAGATGAGCCCGACCACGCGCAGCCACATGGATTTGTGGTCTATTCCACAGTCAGCGGATGCGCAAGGGGTAGGTTGGAAATTTACTCAACTTACGGCCAAATGGTGTATTACCGACACGCGGGGCGCCGCCCGGCGCTGTCCCCCGACGGCGTGACATCCCGCGGTCGGCGGCCCCGAGGATGCCTGCGCAGCGCGGCCGGCGAAGATCAGCCCCCCTGAGCGGGCTGCGCAGCCGGTGGGCCAGCCGCGAGCCAGCCCGGCCGCGCCGCCGCCCGGATGCGAGGATGGCCGCGTGTCGAGCACCCAGATCATCATCATCGTCGCCGTCGTCGTGCTGGTGGCCGCCGTGGTCGCGGGCGTGCTGCTGGCCCGCCGCAGGCGCATCGACCTGGGCGAGACCAAGCCGCAGGTCGAGGCGAAGCCCACGGGGTACCAGGCCAGCGGCGGGATCTCCCTCGCCCCGGGCGGGCACCCCGCAGGCGAGCGCACCGAGGTCGACGGCCAGCCGGGGGTGGGCGACGACGCCGCCGTCCCGCGCGACTCGGTCAAGCGCGGCTTCGTCGACGTCGACCTGCCCGAGCCGGACACCACCCCCGCCACCGACCGCATCCCGGTCCAGCAGTCGCCCACCACCGAGCTGCCGGTCGAGGAGACCGTCGCGCCCGCCCCCGAGCCCGTGGTCATCCCCGAGGCGCGCGTGGTCGAGGAGATCGCGCCGACCGAGGGCAGGCTGGAGCGGCTGCGCGGGCGGCTCTCCCGCTCCCGCTCGGTCTTCGGCCAGGGCCTGCTGGGCCTGCTGGGCGCGGGCGACCTCGACGAGGACTCCTGGACCGAGGTCGAGGACACCCTGCTCCTGGCCGACCTGGGCGCGGCGACCACCCAGGAGATCGTGGACCGGCTGCGCACCGAGCTGTCCAAGCGCGGCGTGCGCACCCCCGAGCAGGCCCGCGCCGTGCTGCGCGAGGTCCTCATCGACGCCCTGCACCCGGAGATGGTCCGCTCCGTCCGCGCCCTGCCGCACGGCGAGGGCGACGCGCGCACCCCCGCGGTCGTGCTGGTCGCGGGCGTCAACGGCACCGGCAAGACAACCACCACCGGCAAGCTCGCCCGCGTCCTGGTCGCCGACGGCCGCACGGTCGTCCTCGGCGCGGCCGACACCTTCCGCGCCGCCGCCGCCGACCAGCTCCAGACCTGGGCCGACCGGGTGGGCGCCGAGGTCGTGCGCGGCCCCGAGGGCGCCGACCCGGCCGCCGTCGCCTTCGACGCGGTCAAGCGCGGCCGCAGCGCCTGCGTCGACGCCGTGCTGGTCGACACCGCGGGCCGCCTGCACACCAAGACCGGCCTGATGGACGAGCTGGGCAAGGTCAAGCGGGTCGTGGAGAAGCAGGGCCCGGTGGACGAGGTCCTGCTGGTCCTCGACGCCACCACCGGCCAGAACGGGCTGACCCAGGCCCGGGTGTTCGCCGAGGTCGTCGACGTCACCGGCATCGTGCTGACCAAGCTCGACGGCACCGCCAAGGGCGGCATCGTCTTCCAGGTCCAGCGCGAGCTGGGCGTGCCGGTCAAGCTGGTCGGCCTCGGCGAGGGCGCCGACGACCTGGCCCCCTTCGACCCGGCCGCCTTCGTCGACGCCCTGCTGGGCTGACCCCCGGCCGGGGGCAATGCGGTGCGACCGCGTGGCGGGTACCCCTGCCGCCGCTGGCGGGTCACTATGTCCTAATGGCCGACATCCAGGTGCTCGGCGGACCCGTCCACCGGGGGGCGGAGGTCCTGACCCCCGAGGCGCTGGCGTTCGTCGCCGGGTTGCAGCGGGAGTTCGCGGGCAGGCGCGACGAGCTGCTGGCCGAGCGGGCCAGGCGGCGGGCCCTGGGGGTGCTGGACTTCCTCGCCGACACCCGCGCCATCCGGGCCGGTGACTGGCAGGTCGCGCCCATCCCCGAGGCCCTGCGCGACCGCCGGGTGGAGATCACCGGGCCGACCGAGCCGAAGATGGCGATCAACGCGCTCAACTCCGGCGCGCGGGTGTGGCTGGCCGACCTGGAGGACGCCAACACCCCGCACTGGCGCAACGTCGTCGGCGGGCAGGTCGTGCTGCGCGACGCCGCCCGCGGCGTCCTGGAGCACACCACCGCCGACGGCAAGCACTACGCCGTCGGCCCCGATCCCGCGGTCATCGTCGTGCGGCCCCGCGGCTGGCACCTGGACGACAAGCACGTTGAGGTCGACGGCAGGCGGGTCGTCGCGGCCCTGCTCGACTTCGGCCTGCACCTGTTCCACAACCGGGAGCGGCCCTACTACTACCTGCCCAAGCTGGAGGGCCACCGCGAGGCCCGGCTCTGGAACGACGTGTTCACCAAGGCCCAGGCCGACCTGGGCATCCCGCACGGCGCCATCCGCGCCACCGTCCTCATCGAGACGATCCCGGCCGCCTTCGAGATGGACGAGATCCTCTTCGAGCTGCGCGAGCACGCCGCCGGGCTGAACGCGGGCCGGTGGGACTACCTGTTCAGCGTCATCAAGTTCTTCCGCGACGCAGGCCCCGCGTACGTGCTGCCCGACCGCGACAGCGTGACCATGGACGCGCCGATGATGCGCGCCTACACCGATCTTCTCGTGCGCACCTGCCACCGCCGCGGCGCGCACGCGATCGGCGGCATGGCGGCCTTCGTCCCCAACCGGCGCGACCCCGAGGTCACCGAGCGCGCGCTGGCCAAGGTGCGCGCGGACAAGGAGCGCGAGGCCGACGCGGGCTTCGACGGCTCGTGGGTCGCCCACCCCGACCTCGTGCCGGTCTGCCGGGAGGTCTTCGACCGCGTCCTCGGCGACGCCCCCGACCAGCGCGGCGCCCTCCCTGGGCGGGATGTCACCGCGGCTGACCTGCTCGACGTCGCCGCCACCCCCGGCCGGGCCACCGCGGCGGGTCTGCGCTCCGCGGTCGACGTCGGCGTCCGCTACCTGCTGTCCTGGCTCGGCGGGACGGGCGCGGCGGCCATCCGCAACCTGATGGAGGACACCGCCACCGCCGAGATCGCCCGCTCCCAGGTCTGGCAGTGGGTGCGCGCGGGCGTCGTGCTCGACAGCGGCGTGCGGGTCACGCCCGACCTGGTGCGGCACGTGCTCGGCGAGGTCGGGGCCGCGCTGCCGGGCAGCGGGCGGGCGTGCGAGCTGTTCGCCGAGGTCGCCCTCGCCGAGCGCTACCCGGACTTCCTCACCGTGCCCGCCTACGAACGGATCTGACCATGCGCACCACGCTCGACGGCGCGCTGCTGACCGGCATCGCCGCCCGGCTGTCCACCCCCGAGCAGCGGACCGCGGCGGGCAGGCAGCCCGTGCACACCTGCTACGTCCCCGCCGACCGCGTCACCGCCGACCTGCCCGCCCGCTGGGGCGCGGCCGCCCTGGCCGCCCTCGACGAGCACGCCCCGACCCCGGCCGCGCTGGCCGCCATCGTCGGCCTGCCCCCGGACCTGGCGCCCACCGTGCACGAGCGGGTGCGGGCCAAGCTGGAGACCGAGCCGGTGGAGGACCTGCGGGTGGACTTCGAGGACGGCTACGGCGTCCGCGACGACTCCGCCGAGGACGCCCACGCCGCCGAGGCGGCCGACCTGCTCGCCACCTGGGGCCTCGCCTCGGCCGGGCTGCGGGTCAAGTCCTTCGACACCACCGCGTCGCTGCTGCGCTCGGTGCGCACGCTGGACCTGGTGCTCACCCGGCTGGGCCGCCCGCCCGCCGGGTTCGTCGCCACCTTCCCCAAGGTGACCTCGGCCGAGCAGGTCGCGGCGCTGGCCGAGGTGCTCGACGTGCTGGAGGAGCGGCTGGACCTGCGCCGGGGCGTGCTGCGCTTCGAGATCCAGATCGAGACGCCCCGGTCGGTGGTGGCCGCCGACGGGCGCCTGGCCGTGCCGGGGCTGATCAGCGCGGGCCGGGGTCGGGTGAGCGGCCTGCACTTCGGCACCTACGACTACACCGCGGCGTGCGGGCTCTCGGCCGCCGACCAGCACCTGGCGCACGCGGCGTGCGACTTCGCCCGCAACGTCATGCAGGTGAGCGCGGCGGGCACGGGAGTGCGGCTCTCGGACGGCTCGACGAACGTCCTGCCGGTCGGCGACGACGCCGCGGTCCGCCACGGCTGGCAGACCCACTACCAGTTGGTCCGCCGCTCGCTGGCGCACGGGTTCTTCCAGGGCTGGGACCTGCACCCGGCCCAGCTCGTCACCCGCTACGCCGCGGTCTACACCCACCACCTGGAGACGGCCGCGGCCGACGGGCGGCGGCTGGCGGCCTACCTGGGCGCGGGGTCGGGGCCGGTGCAGGACGAGCCCGCCACCGCGGCGGCGCTGGCCGGGTCGCTGCGCCGGGCCGTGGACTGCGGGGCGCTGACCGCCGAGGAGGTCGGCGCGCACACCGGCCTGGCCGCCGAGGACCTGGCCGCGCTGGTGCGGCCGTGACCCTGTTCCGCGCCCGCCGCTGCATCACCCCGTCGGGCGAGGTCCCGGCCGCGGTGCGGGTCCGCGACGGCCGCATCGCCGCCGTCGAGCCGTACCACGCCCCGGCCGGCGCGGACCCGGTCGTCCTCCTCACCGACGACGAGGTGCTGCTGCCCGGCCTGGTCGACACCCACGTCCACGTCAACGACCCCGGCCGCGCCGAGTGGGAGGGCTTCCCCGCCGCGACCCGCGCCGCCGCGGCGGGCGGGGTGACGACGCTGATCGACATGCCGCTCAACAGCCTGCCGCCCACGACCGACGCGCGGGCGCTGGAGATCAAGCGGGCCGCCGCGCGCGGCCGCTGCCACGTCGACGTGGGCTTCTGGGGCGGCGCGGTGCCCGGCAACACCGGCGAGCTGGCCGCCCTGCACCGGGCGGGGGTGTTCGGCTTCAAGTGCTTCCTGCTCGACTCCGGCGTCGCCGAGTTCGGCTGCCTGCGCCCGCACGAGCTGGTCGAGCACCTGGAGACCACGGCCGCCCTCGGCGCCCTGATGATCTGCCACGCCGAGGACGCCGAGCTGATCGGCCGCGCCCGCGGCGGGGACTACGCGGACTTCCTCGCCTCCCGCCCCGCCGAGGCCGAGACCAGCGCCGTCGCCCAGGTGATCGCCGCGGCACGCGCGACCGGCGCGCGGGCCCACATCGTGCACCTGTCGGCCGCGGGCTCGATCCCCCTGCTGGCCGCCGCCCAGGCCGACGGGGTGCGCATCACCGCCGAGACCTGCCCCCACTACCTCCTCTTCAGCGCCACCGACATCCCCGACGGCGCCACCACCTTCAAGTGCTGCCCACCCATCCGCGAATCCCCCCACCGCGACGCCCTCTGGCAGGGCCTGGTCGACGGCACGATCACCGCGGTGGTCAGCGACCACTCACCCTGCACCCCTGACCTCAAGCGCCCGGACTTCGGCGCGGCCTGGGGCGGCATCTCCGGCCTCCAGGTCACCCTCCCCGCCGTCTGGACCGCCGCCCACGCCCGAGGCATCCCCCTCTCCGACGTGATCACCTGGATGTCCACCGCCCCCGCCGACCTGGTGGGCCTGCGCCGCAAGGGCCGCATCACCCCCGGCCACGACGCGGATCTGGTCGTCTTCGCCCCCGACGAAGTGACCACCATCGACGCCACCACCCTCCACCACCGCCACCCGACCACCGCCTACCACGGCACCCCCCTCCGCGGAACCATCCGCTCAACCTGGCTCCGCGGCGAGCCGGTTTCAGGTCCGCCCCGCGGCCAATTGCTGGAACGAGGCACGTCATGACCCCCTCACCAGCCCACCCCGACCTACTGGTCTCCGCCCCGGCCAAGGGCTCCATCACCCACCGCCCTCGCCCGCCGCAGCCCGCCCCCCGCCGACCGCGGGGATGCACCCCCGCACCTCCAGCCACCTGCCGCCGCGCCGCGCCCAGGTCATCCCGCGGCCACCGGCTGGAGCGAGGGTTCGCCATGACCGCCGCATCGCCTGTGCTCGCTGCTGTCCGGCCGGCGCCCACCCCGGGGTGCGGCCACGCCTCCGCGCCGCACCCCGCAGCCACCCGCTGGAACGAGGGACGTCATGACTGACTGGCTTGCCCTGCCCGACCTAGCCGTCCGGCGCTTCGGGGGTTCGGTCGTCTGGGCCGACGATGAGACCTTCGCCGAGAAGGAGAACTTGATCACCACCGCCCCGCCCGGCTTCCAGCCGCAGACCTTCGGCCACCGGGGCCAGATCTACGACGGCTGGGAGACGCGCCGCAGGCGGGTGCACGGGGATGACAGCGCGATCATCCGACTCGGCTTGCCCGGGGTGATCAGGGGCGTCGTCGTGGACACCTCGTTCTTCACCGGCAACTTCCCGCCCGCCTGTTCCCTCGACGGCTGCGCCCATCCCGGCTACCCCGCCCCCGCCGAGCTGGGCCCCTGGGAGCCGCTGCTCACCCGCGTCCCGCTCACCGGCGACGCCCGCGCCGAGTTCGAGGTCGACAACCCCCGCCGCTTCACCCACGTCCGGCTGACGATGCACCCCGACGGCGGCATCGCGCGGTTGCGGGTGCACGGCCAGCCCGTCCCCGACCCCGCCCTGATCGACCCGACCGCCCTCGACCTCGCCGCCCTGGAGAACGGCGCGCGGGTGGTTGCGTGCAGCGACATGTTCTACTCGTCGCCCAGCAACCTCATCGCGCCCGGTACGCCGGTGTCGATGGGGGAGGGCTGGGAGACCCGCCGCAGGCGCGACCACGGCAACGACTGGGCCGTCGTCCGGCTCGCCGCCGAGGGGGTCGTCCGCTTCGCCGAGTTGGACACCACCCACTTCACCGGCAACGCCCCCGGCCTGGCCGCGCTATCCATAGGCGGCCCCGACCAGTGGACGCCGCTGCTGCCGCGCACCCGCCTGCAGCCCGACACCCGCCACCGCTTCCGCATCGCCGACGCCCCGCCCGCCACGCACGTGCGCCTGGACATCTACCCCGACGGCGGGATGGCCCGGCTGCGCCTGTTCGGCTGCCTCACCGAGGAGGGCAGGCGCACCATCGAGACCTGCGGCGGGGCCTGAGACCGCCGTCACAAGCAGACCTGTCACAGCGCCGCGGGCTGCCGTGTCTTAAGGGTGTACGCGCCACCAACCGCATGGGGAGTGCACCATGAAACCGCGTTTGAACTTCTTCGAGAACACCGTGGCGATGAAGGCGCTCAAGCACCTGGTCGCCCTGGGCCCCGTGCTCAGCGGCACCGACGTGCCCGCGTCCACGATGGAGCTGGTGAAGATCCGCGCCAGCCAGATCAACGGCTGCGCGGTCTGCCTCGACATGCACACCAAGGACGCCGCCAACGACGGGGAGACCGCGGTGCGGCTCAACCTGGTGGCGACCTGGCGGGAGGCCAAGGTCTTCACCGAGGCCGAGCGGGCCGCGCTGGAGCTGGCCGAGCAGGGCACGCGCATCGCCGACGGGGCGGGCGGGGTCAGCGACGAGGTGTGGGCCAACGCCGCCAAGCACTTCACCGAGGACCAGCTCGTCGCCCTGGTGCTGGCCATCTCCGTCATCAACGCCTTCAACCGGATGAACGTCATCACCCAGCAGCCCGCCGGTGACTACGTGCCAGGGCAGTTCGCGCACCGGGGGTGAGCCCGACCGCTTACTGTGGACCGTTCCGGTCGAAACGGAGTGGCTCATGGTGCGGTTGGACCGCCTGGTGAACGTCCTCGGCGGCTACGGCGTCCGCCTGGCCTGCTGCCCGGTCTCGCGCTCGGTCGAGCTGCGCAGCGTGGCCATGCGCGAGGCCGACGGCGACGCGGGCGGTGACGTCTACCTCGCCATCGGCGCGGAGTCGGTCGGCCAGGCGGTCGCCTGGGCGGCGGGCGCCAGCGCGGTGCTGGTCCACGGCGGCGTCGAGGCCGAGCGCGAGGCCGCCGTGGTCGGCGCCGCCGCGGGGATCGCCGTGCTGGTGGTCGACCCGGCGGTGTCCTGGAGCCAGCTCGCGGGCGTGGTCTACGGGCTGGTCCTCGAAGGCCGCGAGACCGAGTCCGGCCGCGGCCCGACCGACCTGTTCGCGCTGGCCGACAGCCTCGCCGACGCCGTCGGCGGGGCCGTCACCATCGAGGACCGCTCCTCCCGGGTGCTGGCCTACTCCCGCTCCCAGCAGCGGGCCGACGCCGCGCGCTCGGCGACCATCCTGGGCAGGCAGGCCCCCGAGCAGCTCCGCGAGCTGTTCGCCGCCCGCGGGGTGACCGCGCACCTGGCCGCCTCCGACGCGCCGCTGTTCGTCGAGCGCGACGCCGAGCACGGCCTGACCGGGCGGATGGTCGTCGCCGTCCGCGCGGGCCGCGAGGTGCTGGGGTCGGTGTGGGTGACCTGCGGGGAGCCGCTGACCGGCGCGCGCCGCACCGCCCTGGTCGACGGCGCCCGCACCGTGGCCCTGCACCTGCTGCGCTCGCGGGCCAGCGCGGACCTGGAGCGGCAGGTGGAGTCCGACCTGGTGATCCGCCTGCTCGACGGCACCGCCGACGCGGCGACCCTGCTGAGCAGGCTGGGCCTGCCAGCAGGCCCGGCGCGGGTGATCGCGCTGCGCCCGCAGGAGGAGCGGCACGCCGCGCTGCTGCTGGCCTTCGAGCGGGCGACCACCGGCTTCGGCTGGTCGCGCCCCGGCCGCAGCGCCCTGTCGGGCACCACGCTCTACACGATCCTGCCCGGCGAGGACGTCACGGCCGCCCGCGAGTGGCTGGCCGCCCTGCGCGTGGACATGGTGGTGTGGGCGGGCATCGGCGGGTCGGCGTCGGCCGAGGACCTGCCCGCCGCCCGCCAGGAGGCCGACGAGTGCCTGGCCCTGCACGCCGCGCGCGACCCGGACTCCCCGCCGCCCGCCTACGACGAGTCCTGGGACGACATCCTGCTCCAGCGCCTGCGCGCCGCCGCCCGCACCGGCCGCACCCCGGCCCGCGGCCCGGTCGCCGAGCTGCGCAGGCACGACCGCGAGCACGGCACCCACTACGCGGGCACCCTGCGGGCCTGGCTGGAGGCCCAGGGCGACCTCGCCGAGGCGGGCGAGCTGCTGGGCGTGCACCAGAACACCGTGCGCTACCGGCTGCGCAAGATGGCCGAGGTGACCACGCTCGACCTCGACGACCCCCGCAAGCGCCTGGGCATGATCATCGACCTCGCCGCGACCGGCGAGCTGTGAGGGCTGTACCGGGCGGACAGCCCGCGCCGCCCAGTCTGTAGGGAACGGACAACGGTCGGGGTGCCCCCGCGACCCATCCTGGTCTGGACAGCACATTCCAGGAGGTTGGGCACATGGTCGGGCGCATCGATGGCGGTCCGCGGACTGCGGTCGTGGTCGGCGCGGGCATTGTCGGGTTGTCCACGGCGTGGTTCCTGCAGGAGCGCGGGGTCGAGGTGACCGTGGTCGACCGGACCTCGGTGGCCGCGGGCGCGTCCTGGGGCAACGCCGGGTGGATCGCGCCCGGGTTGGCGATCCCGCTCAACGAGCCGTCGGTCCTGCGCTACGGGCTGCGCTCGCTGTTCAGCCCCACCGCGCCGCTGCACATCCCGGTCACCGCCGACCCGGGCCTGTGGTCGTTCCTGACCCGCTTCGCCGCCAACTGCCGCTGGTCGTCCTGGACCCGCGCGGTGCGGGCGAACCTGCCCTTCAACGAGGAGTGCATCGAGGCGTTCGACGTCCTCACCGCCAACGGCGTCGAGGCGCCCACCATCGACGCGCCGATCACCGCGGCCTTCCGCACCCCGCAGCAGGCGCAGGGCCTGCTCACCGAGCTGCGCAGGATGGCCGACGCAGGCCAGCCGATCGCGCACACCGAGCTGGACTTCGAGCAGCTGCGCGAGCACGTGCCGCTGGCATCCTCCGCGCTCACCACCGGCGTGCGCGTCGAGGGCCAGCGCTACATCGACCCCGGCGCGTTCGTCCAGGCGCTGGGCCGCGCGGTCGTCGCCAGGGGCGCCACGATCCGGGTGTTCGAGGTGGCGGGCGTGCGCACCGGCAGCCGGGGCGCCACCGTGTACCCGCGCACCGGCCCGGGCGTGACCGCCGACGTCGCCGTCGTGGCCACCGGCGCGTGGCTCTCGCGCCTGGCCCGCGACTGGGGCGTGCGGGTGCCCGTGCGCGCGGGCCGCGGCTACTCGTTCTCCGTGCCGGTCGAGTACCCCGTGCCCGGCCCGATCTACCTGCCCGACGTCCGCGTGGCCTGCACGCCCTACCAGGGCAAGCTGCGGGTCGCGGGCACGATGGAGTTCCGCGACCCCGACGCCCCCGGCGTCCCGGCCCGGCTGGACGCGATCATCGCCTCCGCCCGGCCGCTGCTCGACGGCGTGCGCTGGGACGAGCGCACCGACGTCTGGGTCGGCCCGCGCCCGGTGACCCCGGACGGGCGGGCCCTGATCGGCGCCGTGCGCGAGCCGAACATCTACGTGGCCAGCGGCCACGGGATGTGGGGCCTGGCCCACGGACCGATCACCGGGCGGCTGCTGGCCGAGCAGGTGACCACCGGCAAACAGCCCGCCGCGCTGCGCGAGTTCGACCCGCTCCGCTGACCACATCCCAGTCCGTGCGGGCCGGAGCCCTCCGCGCCCGGGCCGCTCGGACGCTCGCCGTCAGGGCGGCCTTACCCCACCGCCCTGACGGCGCTGCACCCATTTCCGGAGAAACCCATGACCTGGCTGACCCCCGCCGCCCACGACCGGCTCCGCGCCGAGCTCGCCGAACTGCTCGCCGAGGTCGGCGAGGACGACGGCGCCCGCATCCAGCGGATCCGGCAGATCCGCGACCTGCTCAACACCGCCGTGGTCGGCACCGAACCGGCCGACGACGGCATCGCCGAGCCCGGCATGGTGCTGACCGTGCGCTACGACGACACCGGCGAGACCGAGACGTTCCTGCTCGGCGTCCGCGAGGCCGAGCACGGCGACCTGGAGGTCTACTCGCCGGACTCGCCGCTGGGCCGGGCGCTGATCGGGGCGCGCCGCGGGGACCAGCGCTCCTACCAGGTCCCCAGCGGCAGCACCGTGCGCATCACGCTGGTCGAGGCGGTGCCGTACCGGCAGCCGTCAGTGGGCTGACAGCGGGACGGCTGCGTCGGCGAGCCGGGTCGGGTCGACCCCGCGGCCGCTGCGGATGAGGGCTTGGACGTCGCCGATGCCCTCGTCCCAGCGGTTGACGTGCATGCCTGCGACGACCCGCTCGCCAGCCAGCCAGAAGGCGTGGAACTCCTGGCCGTCGCCGCGCTTGACCACCTGGTCGTAGCTGCCGGGCTCGACCCACCCGGCGAACTCCATGCCCACGTCGTACTGGTCGGAGAAGAAGTACGGCAGCTCGTCGTAGACCACGTCCTGGCCGAGCATCGCCTTCGCCGCGGCCTGCCCGCCCGCGAGGGCGTTGCCCCAGTGCTCCACCCGCAACCGCTTGCCGTACACGGCGTTGGGCACGCTGGCGATGTCGCCCGCGGCGTGGATGTCGGGGTCGTCGGTGCGCAGGGCGGTGTCCACCAGGACGCCGTTGTCGACGCCGAGCCCGGCCTTCTCGGCCAGCTCGGTGTTCGGCCGCGCGCCGATCCCGACGACCACGGTGTCGGCCGGGATCTCCTCGCCGTCGGAGGTCGTGGCCATCCCGTCGCCCGCGCCGGCGAGCTGGGCGCCGAAGCGGAACTCCACGCCGTGGCCGCGGTGCAGGTCGGCGAAGAAGCCGCCGATCTCCGGCCCGAGCACGGCGTGCAGCGGGGTCGGGGCGGGCTCGACGACGGTGACCGGGCAGCCGCGCGCGCGGGCCGCGGCGGCGACCTCCAGCCCGATCCAGCCCGCGCCCGCGATGACGACCCGCCCGCCGGTCTCCAGCGCCTTGCGCAGCCGCTCGGAGTCCTCCAGCTTGCGCAGGTAGTGCACCCCGGTGAGCCCGGGGACGCGCCGCGCGGACGACCCGGTGGCCAGCAGCAGCTTGGTGTAGCCGATCCGCTCGCCGCCGTCGAGCTCGACCTCGCGCGCGGCCCGGTCGATGGCGACCGCGGGCCTGCCCAGCCGCAGCTCGACGGAGTGCTCGGCGTACCAGCCCTCGGGGTGGGGGAACACCTCGTCGCGGGCCTGGTCGCCGAGCAGGTAGCCCTTCGACAGCGGCGGCCGCTCGTAGGGCCGGTCGCCTTCGTCGCCGATGACGACCACGCGCCCGGCGAACCCCTCGGCCCGCAGCGCCTCGGCCGCCTTCGCGGCGGCCAGCCCCGCGCCGACGATCACGAACACCTCGTCCACGTCCTCCTCCTTCACGCATTGACCCCGGACAGGGCGAAGAACTCCTGCCGCGATCTCGGATCATCGCGCAGCAGGCCCTGCAGCGCCGAGGTCACGGTTCGCGTGCCCGCCGCCCGCACCCCGCGCAGGGACATGCACAGGTGCTCGGCCTCGATCACCACGCCGACGCCCTTGGGGGCGAGGTGGCGTTGCAGCCATTCGGCGACCTGCTTGGTCAGCCGCTCCTGCACTTGGAGATCGCGGGCGAACAGCTCGACCACCCTGGCCAGCTTCGAGAGCCCGAGGATCCGCGCGCCCGGCAGGTAGCCCACGTGCGCGACGCCGTGGAAGGGCAGCAGGTGGTGCTCGCACAGCGACTGCACGGGGATGCCGCGCGCGAGGACGAGTTCGTCGTAGCCCTCGTCGTTGGGGAAGGTCGTCAGGTCGAACTCCCGCGGCGTCAGCATCTCCGCGTAGGCGTGCGCGACGCGCCGCGGGGTGTCGGCCAGGTGCTCGGTGCCCGGGTCGCGGCCGAGGGCGACCAGCAGGTCGGCGACCGCGCGCTCGGCTGCGGCCAGGTCGACGCCGCTGCGGTCGTGCACGACCTGCAGGTGCCGGGACAGCGCCTCGGTCATGCCCGCTTCCCCGGCGCGTGCTTGACCGCCAGCCGGGACAGCGCGAGCGCGGCCACCAGCAGCCCGAAGTCGCGCAGGGCGACGTCGTAGAAGCCGGAGAGGGTGAGCAGGTTGACGATGATCCCGCCCAACCAGGCCGCCACGAGCAGCCCGCCGAAGCGTGGCGCGAGCGCCACGGCCACGCCCGCGACGATCTCCACCACGCCGATGCCGTACATGGCCTGCTGGGCGGTGCCCGGCAGCAGCCCGTCGACCCACCCGGCGAGGTAGACCGGCCAGTCGACCATCAGGTTGGCGAACTTGTCCAGGCCGAACAGCACGGGCGCGACGGTGAAGACCGTCCGCAGCAGCAGGTACGCCTGCGCGCTCGGGTCCGCCCGCAGCGCGGATCGGACGCCGGACACTTCCGTGGCCATGACTCCTCCTTCTAACGACAAGATGGACTAACGTTAGAACCGCCGACCGAATATCGTCAACAGGAGTTGTTTTTAGAATGGGCGACCCGACGCACGTCTCCGCCGTCGCCGCGCTGGACGAGCCGACCCGGCGCAGGCTCTACGACTTCGTCGTGCGCAGCCCCGACCCGGTCGGCCGCGACGAGGCCGCCGAGGCCGTGGGCGCGCCCCGCACCACCGTCGCCTTCCACCTCGACCGGCTGGTGGGGGAGGGCCTGCTGGAGGTCGTCCACGAGCGCCGCACCGGCCGCAGCGGCCCCGGCGCGGGCCGCCCGGCCAAGCTGTACCGGCGCTCGGCGAAGCAGATCGCCGTCTCCCTGCCCGACCGCCGCTACGAGCTGGCCGGGCACCTGCTCGCCGACGCCGTCGCCGAGGCCGAGACCTCGGGGGAGTCCCCGCGCGCCGTGCTCGCCCGCCGCGCCCGCGCCCTGGGCCGCGACATCGGCGAGACCGCCCGCGCCGACGACCGGGACGTGTTGGGCGCGCTGGAGGCGTTCGGCTTCGAGCCGCGGACCGCGGGCGGCGAGATCGTGCTGGGGAACTGCCCGTTCCACAGCCTGGCCCAGCAGCACACGGAGCTGGTCTGCGGCATGAACCTCTGCCTGCTCGACGGCCTCCTAGACGGCCTGTCCGCCACCGGCCTCTCCGCCCGCCTCGCCCCCACCCCCGACCACTGCTGCGTCCGCATCGCCCCGGCCTAGGCTGACCGCCCGTGGGGGAATCCGACGTCGACATCGCCATCCGCGCGGCCGAAGCGGGCGCCGCGATCATCCGCGCCGCCTTCGGCCGCGACCTGGAGCTGTTCAGCAAGGACGGCGACGACTTCGCCACCGAAGCCGACATAGCCGCCGAACACGCCATCCGCGCCCTGCTCACCGCCACCCGCCCGAACGACGCCGTGATCGGCGAAGAACTCGGCTCCACCGGCGACTCCGACCGCACCTGGCTGGTCGACCCCCTGTGCGGCACCCACAACTTCGCCGCAGGCACCCCCCTGGTGGCCGTGAACGTGGCCTTGCGCGTCAACGGCACCATCACCGCCGCCGCGGTCGCCGACCCCTTCACCCCCCAGACCTACTGGACCACCCCCCACACCGCCCAAAGCCGCTCCGGCCCCCTCACCCCCACCCCAACCAGCCGCATCATCGACATCGACATCGACCCCCCGACCCCGGGTCGTTTCCCCACCGCCGCCCTCCTCGCCGACCCCGCATTCACCACCCGCTTCCGCCCCCGCGTCCTCTCCACCAGCCTCGCCGCCGCCTGGGTGGCCGCCGGCAGCCGCGCCGGCTACATCACCGCAGCCGACACCCGCGACAGCGTCCACTTCACCGCCGCCATCGCCCTCTGCCGCGCCGCAGGCTGCCCCACCACCGACCTCACCGGCGACCCGAACGGCACCAACGGCCTGATAGCCGCCGCCGACCCCCAAACCCACGCCGCCCTCCTGGCAGCAATCCGCGCCCACTAGCCCCCATCCGGCAGACACCCGTAACCCCGCTTACCGCCACCCGTGCGAGCGCACGGGACGCCCTGCTGGTCGAGCCGATCACCCGTGCCGCCGAGGTCGCCAATCCCCGGTCAAGGTTGCGGCCCAGCCCACGGGCCGGGAACCACCGCAACCGCGTCGTGGACACGGGCGCGTCGCGGCTGCGTCTCGGTGCGGGTGGAAGTGGGCTCTGCCCCCACGAGCGCGGCTGATTCCGGGTCGGATTGGCCGGTTAGCCGCCGAGCCGCCGCGTTCGTTCGGCTGGGGGTTGGCGCGGGCAGCTCACGCACTTCGACTCGCCCGCCCGGTAGATCAGGCAGCACGACGCCCGGCGCACCACCAGCCGTCCGCCCGCGACCACGAACCGCGGCACCGGCAAATCCGACCCCACCGCCGCCGCAACCCCCACCGCGTGCGCAGGCGTCCCGCCCGCCCACAGCGTCCGGTTCCCGACCGAGTCCGTGGCGATCGCCCACAGCGACCGCGCCGCCGCCCCGCTCACCGACGCCACCGCCGCGATCCCCGCCGCCAGCACCGACCGCAGCCGCGGCCCCGGATCGGCGCAGGTCGTGCGGGCCTGCGCGTCGGCCACCCGTCCATCCGGCGTCACCGCCAGCACCATCGAGCCCGCGTCAGCCACCGGCCCACCGGCGACCGCCGTCTCTACCACCGGCCCCACCAGCGCCGAACTCGCCTCGTACCACCACAGCGTCCCCAGCACCCGCGCGTCCGCGCCCGGGTAGCGCCCCCGCGACGCCGCCATCCGGGACGCCACCCACGCCGGGTCGCCCACCACCGTCACGTCGCTCATCGTCCGATCACGGTACCCGCAGCGCGCAACGCGCCCGTAACACAGCGGGATCGACAGTTCACGCACCGGAAACACCGCGCGCGACCCCGCGAAACAGCCGCCTCGAATGATTCCGGCAACGGACGGACGGAGGACGATGTGGACACAGGGGACACGGCCTGGGTGCTGGTCAGCGCCGCCTTGGTCATGCTCATGACGCCGGGGCTGGCGTTCTTCTACGGCGGCATGGTGCGGGCCAAGAGCGTGCTCAACATGCTGATGATGAGCTTCATCGCGCTGGCCGTCGTCAGCGTGCTGTGGGTGCTCTACGGCTACTCGCTCGCCTTCGGCGACGACGTCGGCGGCGGTCTCCTCGGCGGCGGGGACTTCCTCGGCCTCGACGGGGTGCTCGGCGGCGCGACCGCGACCGTCCCGCACGTCGTGTTCGCCGTCTTCCAGCTGATGTTCGCCATCATCACCGCCGCCCTGATCTCCGGGGCCGTCGCCGACCGGACCCGGTTCTGGACCTGGACGCTGTTCATCGCCGTCTGGGCCACGGTCGTCTACTTCCCGGTTGCCCACTGGGTCTTCGACTTCGACGGCCTCACCGGGGAGGGCTTCGCGGGCGGCTGGATCGCCAACACCCTCGGCGCGCTGGACTTCGCGGGCGGCACCGCCGTGCACATCAACGCCGGGGCCGCCGCCCTGGCCCTTGCGCTGGTGCTCGGCAGGCGCAGGGGCTGGCCGCGCGAGCCCATGCGCCCGCACAACCTGCCGTTCGTGCTGCTCGGCGCGGGCCTGCTCTGGTTCGGCTGGTACGGCTTCAACGCCGGGTCCGCCCTGGGCGCGGGCGAGCTGGCGGGCACCGCCTTCGCCACGACCACCGTCGCCACCGGGGCCGCCGTCCTGGGCTGGCTGGTCGTCGAGCAGGTCCGCGACGGCAGGCCCACGACCCTCGGCGCGGCCTCCGGGGCCATCGCCGGGCTGGTCGCCATCACCCCCGCGGCCGGGTTCGTCAGCCCGCTGGGGGCCATCGCCATCGGCGTCGCCGCGGGCGTCCTCTGCGCGCTCGCCGTCGGCCTGAAGTACCGGCTCGGCTACGACGACTCCCTCGACGTCGTGGGTGTGCACCTGGTCGGCGGCCTCGTCGGCACCCTGATGATCGGCTTGGTCGCCACCACCGAGGTCAACCCGGCTGGCCAGGACGGCCTGCTCAACGGCGGCGGCGCGGCCCTGCTGGGCAAGCAGGCCGTCGCCGCGGTCGCGGTCATGGCCTACAGCTTCGCGCTGACCTTCGCCATCGGCTGGGTGCTGAACAAGGCCATCGGCTTCCGCATCTCCCCGGAGGCCGAGGCGACCGGCATCGATGAGGCCGAGCACGCCGAGTCCGGCTACGAGTTCTCCAGCCTGCGCGGCGGCGGGTCGTCCCTGGGCCGGACCGCCGACGTGCTGGCCGCGAAGGTCCCCGCTGGCAAGGAAGGCTGAGCGAGATGAAGCTGGTCACCGCGATCATCAAGCCCTTCACCCTCGACGAGGTGAAGGCCGCGCTGGAGCAGCTCGGCGTGCTCGGCATGACCGTCAGCGAGGTCCAGGGCTACGGCAGGCAGAAGGGCCACACCGAGGTCTACCGCGGCGCGGAGTACTCGGTGGACTTCGTGCCCAAGGTCCGCGTCGAGGTCCTCGTGGACGACGTAATGGGGGAGAAGGTGGTCGACGCCGTGGTCGAGGCCGCCCGCACCGGCAAGATCGGCGACGGCAAGGTCTGGGTCACCCCGGTGGAGGCCGTCGTGCGCGTGCGCACCGGGGAACGCGGCGCGGACGCGATCTAGTGGCCGACGCGGCGGACCTGGTCGCCGCCCGCGACCGGCTGCTCGCCCGGGCGGGCGCCCGGCTGCGCCCGGCCGCGCTCCGCGACGCCCTCGCCGACCTGCACGAGTTCTGGCTGACCGCGCACGCGGCGCAGGCCGGGGTCGGCGGGCGCGGCGAGGGCGTCGCGCTGCTCGCCGTCGGCGGCCTCGCCCGCCGCGAGCTGGTCCCGTTCGCCGACCTGGACCTCGTCCTGGTGCACGACGGCCGCGCCCCGGTCGCCGAGGTGGCCGAACGCCTCTGGTACCCGCTGTGGGACGCCGGGATCGGGCTGGACCACTCGGTGCGCACCGTCGGCGAGGCGCTGTCGGTGGCCGAGACCGACCTGCGCGTCGCGCTCGCCCTGCTCGACGCCCGGCACCTGGCGGGTGACGCCGAGGTCGGCGTCCGGCTGGCCAGGTCCGCCCGCGAGCAGTGGCGGCGCGGTGCGCGGACCCGCTTGGACGAGCTGCTGACCGCGGTGCGCGGGCGCTGGTCGCGGGCCGGCGAGGTCGCGCACTGGGTCGAGCCGGACCTCAAGCACGGCCGCGGCGGCCTGCGCGACCTCGGCGTCCTCGACGCGCTGGCCGCGGCCCAGCTGGTCGACCGGCCCGGCGGCGAGGTCGAGCTGGCCCGGACCCTGCTGCTGGACACCCGCACCGAACTGCGCCGCGTGGTCCGCCGCCCGCGCGACGTCCTGCGCCCGCAGGACGGCGACGAGGTGGCCGCCGCGCTCGGGCTGGGCGACCGCTTCGCCCTGGTGCGGGCGCTGTCCGGAGCCGGGCGGACCGTCGCCTACGCCGTCGACGTCGCGCTGCGGGCGGTGTCGGCGGCGCAGCCGCAGCGGCGGGTGCTCGGCGTGCTGCGCCGCCCGCCCGAGCGCCGCCCGCTCGCCGAGGGCGTCGTGCTGCACGCGGGCGAGGTCGTGCTGGCCCGCGACGCCGACCCGGCCAAGGACCCCGGGCTGCTGCTGCGCGTCGCCGCGGCCGCCGCGCGCACCGGCCGCCCGATCGCCCCCGCCGCGCTGTCCCGGCTCGGCGAGAGCGCCCCCGAACTGCGCACGCCGTGGCCGGATGAGGTGCGCCGAGACCTGGTGGCGCTGCTGGGCGCGGGGGAGGGGCTGACCGAGGTGGTCGAGGCGCTGGAGCGCAGCGGCCTGTGGGCGCGGCTGCTCCCCGAGTGGGGCGCGGTGCGCGACCTGCCCCCGCGCGACCCGGCCCACGTGTGGACCGTCGACCGGCACCTGGTGCGCACGACCGTCAACGCCGCCCGCCTCGCCACCGCGGTCGCCCGCCCGGACCTGCTGCTGCTCGGCGCGCTGCTGCACGACATCGGCAAGGGCCGCGACGCCGACCACAGCGTCGTCGGGGCCGCGCTGGCCGCCCAGGTCGGCCACCGGATCGGTCTGTCCACACCGGACGTCGACGTGCTGGCCGCCGCGGTCCGCCACCACCTCCTGCTGCCCGAGACCGCCACCCGCCGCGACATCGGCGACTCGGCGACGGTCGCCCGCGTGGCAGGCACCCTCCGCGATCCCGTGCTGCTGGACCTGCTGCACGCCTTGGCCCAGGCCGACTCCCTGGCCACCGGCCCCGGCGTCTGGACGGACTGGAAGGCCGCCCTGGTCGGCGACCTCGTGCGCCGCGCGCGTGCGGTCATGGCCGGGGAGCCGCTGCCCGCGGCCGTCCCGCTCGGCGCGGACACCCGGGCGCTGGCGGAGTCCACCGCCGCCTCCGGGAAACCGGACGTGCTGGTGGCCGGCACCAGACCCGCCACCATCACCATCGCCACCACCGACCGCCCCGGCGTCCTGTCCCGCGCGGCGGGCGTGCTGGCCATGAACTCCCTCGAAGTCCACGCCGCCACGATCGCCGCCCACGCAGGCGTCGCCGTCGGCGTCTTCACCGCAACCCCCCGCTTCGGCTCCATGCCCGACCCGACCCTGCTGCGCGAGCAATTCACCCGCGCCGTCGCAGGCACCCTCCCCCTGGCCGAGCGCCTGGCCGCCAAGGAACGCGACTACGCCCGCCCCACCGCCCACCCGCCCCCGAAGGTCCTCTGGTTCGACCACGAACCGGGCGGCCCCGACGTCGTCGTGCTGGAACTGCGCTGCCCCGACCGCATCGGCCTCCTCCACGCCGTGGCCACCGCCCTGGAACACCGCGGGGTCGACGTCCGCTGGGCCAGGGTCACCACCCTCGGCGGCTCCGCGGTCGACTCCTTCGGCATCCCCCGCGGCACCGGCCCCGGCTGGCGGAGGGCGATCGAAACCGCGGTCCTGCGGGCAGCTGAGTAGACCTACTCACCCCCACCCAGGGGCCTTCCCGCTGTGGCGGGCCCAGGAATAAGGGCAAGCTCTGCGGTGTCCGAGCGAGAGCGGCCACGCGGTACCCGTCGGGGGAGACGGCCCACCGCAGGCGGACGCAGCCGGGAGGGGCCCGTCGAGGGGTCGGGCCCCCTCCCGGTCCCACCAGGCGGCGACCGCGCTGGCGCTCCCGGGGGTCAACGGTGTGCCACTCGACCAGTTCCAGTTCGGTCCACCCCGGCGCCCCACAGGTGACGACCAGCTTGCCCATGATGTCCTCCTTCACCTGGCTGACACCCACCCGACGAACGGCCGCGGCGGGAATCGACAGCCCCCGGATGTGACCGTCGCCACTAGGGTGGGCTGAAGCGGCGTCGGCGGTTGCCTGGCCGCCGACCCACCCCCGGTACGCTCGGGGTACGTCCCGGCAACAGCTATGGAGTGGCGCACCCGTGTTCGACACCCTCTCCGACCGGCTCTCGTCGGTCCTGCAGAACCTGCGCGGCAAGGGCAGGCTCAGCGACGCCGACATCGACACCACCGCGCGCGAGATCCGCATCGCGCTGCTGGAGGCCGATGTCGCCCTGCCGGTGGTGCGCGCCTTCATCGCCAAGGTCAAGGAGCGGGCCAAGGGCGCGGAGGTCTCCGCCGCCCTCAACCCGGCCCAGCAGGTCGTCAAGATCGTCAACGAGGAGCTCATCGGCATCCTCGGCGGCGAGACCCGCAGGCTCAACCTGGCCAAGACCCCGCCGAGCGTGATCATGCTCGCCGGCCTCCAGGGCGCAGGCAAGACGACGCTGGCGGGCAAGCTGGCCCGCTGGCTCAAGGCGCAGGGCCACGCGCCGCTGCTGGTCGCCTGCGACCTCCAGCGCCCCAACGCCGTCACCCAGCTGCAGGTCGTCGGCGAGCGCGCGGGGGTGGCGGTCTTCGCCCCCGAGCCGGGCAACGGCGTCGGCGACCCGGTCGACGTGGCGCGGCGGTCCATCGAGGAGGCCAAGCGCTCGCACTACGACGTGGTCGTGGTCGACACCGCGGGCCGCCTCGGCGTGGACGAGGAGATGATGCGCCAGGCCGCCGACATCCGGAAGGCCACCGACCCCGACGAGGTCCTCTTCGTCGTCGACGCCATGATCGGCCAGGACGCCGTCACCACCGCGGAGGCCTTCCGCGACGGTGTGGGCTTCACCGGCGTGGTGCTCACCAAGCTCGACGGCGACGCCCGCGGTGGTGCGGCGCTGTCGGTCCGCGAGGTCACCGGCGTCCCCATCCTCTTCGCCTCCAACGGCGAGAAGCTGGAGGACTTCGACACCTTCCACCCCGACCGGATGGCCTCGCGCATCCTCGGGATGGGCGACCTGCTCACCCTCATCGAGCAGGCCGAGCAGCACTTCGACCAGGCGCAGGCGGAGAAGGCCGCGGCCAAGATCGGCACCGGCGAGCTGACGCTGGAGGACTTCCTCGAGCAGATGCTGGCCGTGCGCAAGATGGGCCCCATCGCCAACCTGCTCGGCATGCTCCCCGGCGCGAACCAGATGAAGGACGCGCTGGCCCAGGTCGACGAGAAGCACATCGACCGGCTGCAGGCGATCATCCGCGGCATGACCCCCGCGGAGCGCCAGGACCCCAAGATCATCAACGCTTCCCGCAGGGTGCGCATCGCCAACGGCTCGGGCGTGCAGGTCCGCGACGTCAACGACCTGGTGAACCGCTTCTTCGAGGCGCGCAAGATGATGCAGCAGATGGCGGGCCGCTTCGGCATGCCCGGCGGGCGCAGCGCGACCAAGAAGCAGCCCAAGGGCCGCAAGGGCAAGAAGGGCAAGGGCAAGGGCCCGACCCAGCCGCGGATGCGCGGCGGCATGCCCGCGGGCATGCCCGACCTGTCCGCGCTGCCGCCGAGCCTGCAGCAGCTGCCCCCGGGCTTCGGCATGGACCAGCTGCCGCCCGGCTTCGACCCGTCCAAGCTGAAGTTCCCGAAGAAGTGACGGCGCTGCACCTGCGCGGCGCCGTCCTGCCCGACGGCGCCGAGCAGGACCTGTGGATCGTCAACGGCCGCATCCGCACCACCGAGGTCCCGGGCGCGACCACGGTCCTCGACGGCGGCTACCTCGTCCCCGGATTCGTCGACGCCCACTGCCACGTGGGCATCGGCCCGGAAGGCCCGGTCGACCTCGACACCGCGGCCGCCCAGGCCGAGACCGACCGCGACGCGGGCACGCTGCTCATCCGCGACTGCGGCTCGCCCATCGACACCACACCGCTGCAAGAGCGCTTGGACCTGCCCCGGATCATCCGCGCGGGCAGGCACATCGCCCGCCCCCGCCGCTACATCCGCCACCTCGGCGTCGAGATCGACCCCGACGACCTGCCCGCCCAGGTCGCCGCCCAGGCCGCGGCGGGCGACGGCTGGGTCAAGCTCGTCGGCGACTGGATCGATCGGGAGAAGGGCGACCTGGCCCCGCTCTGGCCCGACGACGTGCTGGCCGAGGCCATCCGCACCGCGCACGACGCGGGCGCCCGGGTCACCGCGCACGTCTTCGGCGAGGACGCCCTGCCCGGCCTGATCGCGGCGGGGATCGACTGCATCGAGCACGGCACCGGCCTGACCGAGGAGACCACCGCCGAGATGGCCCGCCGGGGCACCGCGCTGGTCCCCACCCTGATCAACATCGAGAACTTCCCCGGCATCGCGGCGGGCGCGACGAAGTTCCCCGCCTACGCCCGGCACATGCTCGACCTCCACGAGCGCGTGACCGGCACCGTCGCCGCGGCGATCGCGGCGGGCGTGCCGGTGTACGCGGGCACCGACGCGGGCGGCGGCATCGCCCACGGCCGCATCGTCGACGAGATCATCGCCCTGCACCGCGCCGGGATGGGCGCCGAGCAGGCCATCGCCGCGGGTTCGTGGAGTGCGCGCGCCTGGCTGGGGTACTCCGGACTGTCCGAGGGCGCGGCGGCCGACCTGCTGGCGTTCGCCGACGATCCCCGCGACGACTTGGAAACCCTCCGCAACCCGGCGCTCGTCGTGTTGCGGGGCAGGGTGGTCCGCCAAACCGTACGGTGATCCCGTTAACCTCGGACCGCCCGGGGCCGGACTGTCGGAGGTGTGATGGTGTCGCTGCCGGACGCCGACGCGGCGGCCCCGCCGCCACCAGCCCGGGACCACCGCTGGGGCTTCGGGGCCTTCCTGGCCGTCTACGGCGTCTTCGTGCTGTCCGCGGTCGTCATCGGCGTGCTGATCGGCAACCCCCGGCCGGGGGCCGAGGACTCGATCGTGGTGATCCTCGTCGGCACGATCCTGCCGACCCTGCTGGCCACCGGCACCGCGCTGCTGGTCACCCGCCTGCGCGGCAACGGCCCGCGCGTCGACCTGCGCTGGTCCTTCGGCCGCGCCGACATCCGGGCGGGCCTGAAGTTCGGCGTGATCGGGCTGGTCGTCACCACCGCGGCCGCCGCGGTGTGGACGCGCGTGGTCGGTGAGGACAACGCCACGTCGTCGCTGGGCAGCCTGGTCGACGACCAGCGCATGCCGGTCATCGCCGCCGTCACCCTGTTCCTCTACGTCTGGCTGGTCGGCCCGCTCTGCGAGGAGATCATCTACCGCGGCCTGCTCTGGGGCGCGCTGGAGCGGCTGAACTGGGGCCGCTGGGCGGTGTTCGGCCTCACCACGGTGATTTTCGCCATCAGCCACCTGGAGCCGCTGCGCACCTCGCTGCTGCTGGTCATCGGCATCCCGATCGGCCTGGCCCGGCTCTGGACCGGCCGCCTCGGCGCCAGCGTGGTCGCCCACCAGGTCAACAACTTCCTGCCCGCCCTGGCCGTCCTGCTCATCTCCCTCGGGGTGATGACCCCGTGATCGACCTCAACGCCGACCTGGGGGAGGGGTTCGGCGTCTGGCGCCTGGGCGACGACGACGCCCTGCTCGACGTGGTGACCTCGGCCAACGTCGCCTGCGGCTTCCACGCCGGCGACGCATCGACCATGCGCGCGGTGTGCGCGGCCGCGGCGCGGCGTGGGGTCGCCGTCGGCGCACAGGTCTCCTACCGCGACCTGGCGGGCTTCGGCCGCCGGTTCATCGACGTCGATCCCGTCACCCTCGCCGACGAGGTGCTCTACCAGATCGGCGCGCTGGCGGCGTTCGCCGCGGCAGCGGGCACGCGCGTGGCCTACGTCAAGCCGCACGGCGCCCTCTACAACGCCACCGTGCACCACAAGGCCCAAGCCGAGGCGGTCGTCGCCGGGACGCGCGCGTTCGGGGACCTGCCGGTGCTCGGCCTGCCCGGCTCCGAGCTGCTCGCCGCCGCGGGGGGAAACGCCGTCGCCGAGGCGTTCGCCGACCGCGGCTACACCCCGCAGGGCACGCTCGTGCCCAGGTCGCAGCCGGGTGCGCTGCTCACCGGGACCGACGCCGTCGTCGAGCGGGCCGTCCGGCTGGCCACCCGCGGCGAGCTGGTCGCCGTCGACGGGACGGTGCTGCCGGTGGCCGCCCGGTCCCTCTGCCTGCACGGCGACACCCCCGGCGCCGTCGAGCACGCCCGGGCCGTCCGGGCGGCGCTGGCGGCCGCGGGGGTGGAGGTGATTCCGTTCGCCCGGTAGGCGTCTGGCACAATTGGCGGCTGTCCGCCGCGGCCGGACCCTCTCACCGTGCCGCGACGACCGCAAACCACCGGATGTGACGGCTCGACCCCACGGGGCCACCCGCGTCCAGACCCGATGTCGAAACCCAGGAGCAAGCAGACCCGTGGCTGTCAAGATCAAGCTGCAGCGCCTCGGCAAGATCCGCGCGCCGTTCTACCGCATCATCGTCGCCGACGCCCGCACCCGCCGCGACGGCAAGGCCATCGAGACGATCGGCCGCTACAACCCCAAGTCCGAGCCGAGCCTGATCGAGGTCGACTCCGACCGCGCCCAGTACTGGCTGGGCGTCGGCGCGCAGCCGACCGACGCGGTGAAGCACCTGCTGGAGGTGACCGGCGACTGGCAGAAGTTCAAGGGCCTGCCGGGCGCCGAGGGCACGCTGCGCGTCGCCGAGCCGAAGCCGACCAAGCAGGAGCTGTTCGAGGCGGCGCTGAAGGCGGCGGGCGAGGAGCCCACCACCGAGGCGATCAGCCCCAAGAAGAAGTCCGCCCCGAAGAAGGCGGAGAAGGCCGAGCAGGCCGAGCCCGCCGCTGAGACCGAGGCCGCGGCCGAGTGAGCGCCCTCGCGGACGCCCTGGAGCACCTGGTCCGAGGCATCGTCGACCACCCGGACGACGTCCAGGTGGAACTCGTCACGACCCGTCGCGGCCGCACGCTCGAAGTGCACGTCAACCCCGAGGACCTGGGCAAGGTCATCGGCCGGGGCGGGCGCACGGCGACCGCGCTGCGCACGGTGATGGCCGGGGTCGGCGGGCGCGGCATCCGCGTCGACGTGGTGGACACCGACCACTGAGATGGCCGAGGTAGTCGTCGGGCGGGTGGCCAAGGCGCACGGCATCCGCGGGGAGCTGGCCGTGGACGTGCGCACGGACTCCCCGCAGCTGCGCTTCGCCGAGGGCGCGGCCGTCGACGCCCGGCTCAAGGACGGCACCGTCCGCGCACTGACCATCGCAGCCGCCCGGTGGCACACCGGGCGGCTGCTGGTGCGCTTCGACCAGGTGCCCGACCGCGACGCCGCCGAGGCCCTGCGCGGCGCGCTGCTGCTGGCCGACCCGGCCGCGCTGCCCGCCCCGGAGGACCCCGACGAGTTCCACGACCACGACCTGATCGGCCTGGCCGCGGTGCTGGCCGACGGCGCGGTCGTGGGCGAGGTCACCGACATCCAGCACGGCCCCGGCGGCGACCTGCTGGTCGTGTCCCGGCCCGAGGGCGACGACGTGCTGGTCCCGTTCGTGGCCGCGATCGTCCCCGAGGTGGACCTGGCGGGCAGGCGGGTCGTGCTCGACCCGCCCGAGGGGTTGATCGAGTAAGCCGTGCGCGTCGACGTCGTCACGATCTTCCCCGAGTACCTGGAGCCGCTGCGCGCGGCGCTGCTCGGCCGCGCCATCGAGCGCGGCCTGTTCGACCTGCAGGTCCACGACCTGCGCAACTGGACCCACGACGTGCACCGGTCGGTGGACGACAGCCCCTACGGCGGCGGTCCCGGCATGGTGATGAAGCCGCAGGTGTGGGGCGAGGCGCTGGACGAGGTCTGCGCTGGCGAGCCGCCGCGGCTGGTCGTGCCGACCCCGGCGGGGCGCCCGTTCACCCAGGCCCTGGCCCGCGAGTACGCCCAGCTCCCGCGGCTGGTCTTCGCGTGCGGCCGGTACGAGGGCATCGACCAGCGGGTGGTGGAGGACGCCGCCCGGCGGATGCCGGTCGACGAGGTGTCCATCGGCGACTACGTGCTGGTCGGCGGCGAGGTCGCCGTCATGGTGATGGTGGAGGCCGTGGCCCGGCTGCTGCCCGGGGTGCTGGGCAACCCGCAGTCGGCCGAGCAGGACTCCTTCTCCGACGGCCTGCTCGAAGGCCCCAGCTACACCCGCCCGGAGGTCTGGCGCGGCCTGGCGGTGCCCGACGTGCTGCGCTCTGGGAACCACGCTGCCATCGACCGCTGGCGGCGTGACCGGGCCTTGGAGCGCACGCTCGACCGGCGGCCCGATCTGCTCGCCGCCCTCCCCGAAGAGGCCCTCGACCAGCGGGATCGCGCGGTGCTGCGCTCGCTGACGGGGGTCGATTTCGATTCCGGCGACCTGGTCTGACATACTTTCCGGGTTGCCGCGCCCGGCACCAGCCGGATGCGCGCCGCAGACCACCCCAAGGCCGGCTGTTCGGTTTCGCGCCGTCCCGCGGTCGGTCTGGCCGACGACCCAGTTGCTTAAGGACGGATTACCCCATGAACACCCTGGATGCCCTGGACGCCAAGTCGCTGCGTTCCGACGTCCCGGACTTCCGCCCGGGTGACACCCTCAAGGTCCACGTCCGCGTCATCGAGGGCACGCGCGAGCGCGTCCAGGTGTTCCAGGGCGTGGTCATCCGCCGCCACGGCGGCGGCGTCCGCGAGACCTTCACGGTCCGCAAGATCTCCTTCGGCGTCGGCGTCGAGCGCACCTTCCCGGTGCACACGCCCAACATCGCCAAGATCGAGGTCGTCACCCGCGGCGACGTGCGCCGCGCCAAGCTCTACTACCTCCGCGAGCTGCGCGGCAAGGCCGCCAAGATCAAGGAGAAGCGCGAGCCCCAGCCCGCTTCCTGACACGGGGAGCACATCGGCTCACGTACCCTGACGTGCGTGGTCGACCGCCCCTCCCGCCGTGTGCCCCCGGGTGCCCGCTCACCCCAGGAGCGCCCGGGGGACCAGCACGACCGCAGGCCCGAGGCCCCGCCCAGCCCCCACCCAGGGGCTGACGCCGCCTCGGGCCTCCGCCGTCCCCCCACCGGCCCCACCTTCTGGTTCGGCCCCACCCCAGCCGACCACCCCCGCAACGGCCACACCCCCGCGGGCCCCACCCCAGCCAACGGCACCCCCTCCCGCCCCGCCGACGGCCCACCCCAGCCGCCCACCAACGCGGCCCCCTTTCGGCCTGCCGACGGCGCCCGCCCCCACCCCACCGCCGCGGCCCCCTCGCAACCCGCTGACACGGCCAGCCCCCGACCCGCCGACGCGCCTTCCTTCCAGCCCGCCGACGGCATTCACTACCGGCCCGCCGCAGCCCAGCCCGCCGACGGCACCAGCCACCTCCCGGCCGACGCGGCTTCCTTCCAGCCCGCTGACGGCATTCGCTACCGGCCCGCCGATGCAGCCCAGCCTCTCGACGGCGCCGCCAACCTCCCGGCCGACGCGGCTCCCCATCACCCCGCTGACGCGGCCCCTCACCGGTCTGCCGCCGCAGCTCCCCATCAGCCTTCCGACAGTGCTCGCTTCCAACCTGTCGACGCGGCTCCCTTTCACCCCGCTGACGCGGCCCGCCCCCGGCCCGCCGCCCCAGCCCCCCACTTCCCCGCCGACGCGGCCACCCCCTTCCCCCCGGCCCCCAACGGCAGCCACCCCAAGACCCCACCCTCGTCTTTCTTCACCCCGATCTCCCAAGCCCCATCCGCCTCCCCCTTCTTCACCCCCGCCACCCACGACAGCGGCCCCGCAACCACCCCCTCAGGCTTCTTCCCCCCGGTCGACCCACCCCCCGACCGCACCCCCTCAGCCTTCTTCGCCCCGGTCGAGCCCCACCACACCCCGTCAGGCCACCCGTCGAGCACCTTCGCTCCGGTCACCCCCGACGACCACCCACCCGGCGCCCGTCCTCCAGCAGCCTCCCGACCGGACCTCACCCCCGTCGACCCTGAGGACCCACAGCCACACCACCCCGGCCCCCGCCGCGCGCCCACCCCGTCGAGCTTCTTCGCTCCGGTCGAGCCCAACCACCGCACCCCCGCAGGCCCACCGTCGAGCCCCTTCGCTCCGGTCGAGCCCGCCTCCAGCCCGTCAGCAAGCTCCCGACCGGACCTCCCCCCTTCCGAACCAGACCGCCCCGCCCGCGCGGCCTCATCGGACTTCTTCGCCCCGGCCGACCCTGCCCAGCCACCCGGCGCCCGAACCCCCACCAACTCCCGCTCCGACTTCTTCACCCCAGTCGAGCCCACCCCCCTCCCCACCCCACCGACCCAAGGCCCAACCCTGTCCCACGCCGACCCTCACCCCTCCCCACCCGACCAGGACGACCAGCCGAACTGGCCCACCGAGTCCCCCTCCCTCCGCTTCCCCCCGCTGGCGGACCCGGACGCCGAGACCACCGCCGTCCTCCCGCCCACCCCCCGCCCCGAGCCCGCCGACCCCACCACCTACACCCCCCGTCGAGCGGCCCCGGACCCCGAACCCGACGAGGACCAGCCCAAGCACGGCAAGCACCGCAAGCACAAGAAGCAGCCCCTCTGGCGCGAGCTGGTCACCCTCGTCGCCGTGGCCCTCCTGCTGACCTTCCTCATCCAGCACTTCGTCGGCCGCGTCTACTCCATCCCCTCCGGCTCGATGGAGCAGACCCTGCACGGCTGCCCGGGCTGCACCGGCGACCGCGTCTTCGTCGACAAGATGATCTACGACTTCCGCGACCCCCTCCCCGGCGACGTCGTCGTCTTCCAGGGCCCGAACTCCTGGACCGGCGAGGAGGTCGACGCGATCGGCGATGAGGACAACCCGATCGTGCGAGGACTGCAGTACCTCGGCTCGCTGATCGGCATCGCGCCGCCCGACGAGCGCGACTTCGTCAAGCGGGTCGTGGCGATCGGCGGCCAGACCGTCGAGTGCTGCGACGACGAGATGCGCGTGCTGGTCGACGGCAAGCCGCTGGACGAGCCCTACATCTACTGGGAGGGCGGCGGCCCCGACGAGCGCCAGCGCTTCGCACCCGTTACGGTGCCGGAGGGAACCCTGTGGGTCATGGGGGACAACCGGGCCAACTCGGCCGACTCGCGCATCCAGGGCGGCGGCGGCATCCGCGGCGTCGTCCCGATCACCAAGGTCATCGGGAAGGTCCGGGCCATCGTCCTGCCGCCGTCGCGCTGGCAGGGCGTCGGCGACCACAACCCGCAGGCGTCCCCGGCGATCGCCGCGCCCGCCTGGCAGCAGGGGCTGCCCGCCGGGCTCGGGTTCGCCGCCGCGTGGCCGCTGCTGTGGCTCGGCCGCCGCGTCAAGAAGTCCCTGACCAGCAGGAAGGCGGATTAGGTGTCGGACGCAACCGGTGCCGGGGAAGACCCAGACCACGGCGCCGAGCAGGTGGATGTCGCCGAGCCGGACGAGAAGGCCAAGAAGAAGCGGCCCTGGTACATCGAGCTGCCGATCCTGATCGGCGTCGCGCTGGTGCTGACCATCCTGATCCAGACGTTCATCGCGCGCGTGTTCGTGATCCCGTCGGAGTCGATGGAGCGGACCCTGCACGGCTGCCCGGGCTGCACCGGCGACCGCGTGCTGGTCGACAAGATCACCTACCTGTTCCGCGAGCCCACCCCCGGTGACGTCGTGGTCTTCGAGCGCCCGGCCACCTGGGACCACTTCGGCGGCGTCACCCGGTCGGACAACCCGGTCGTGGCCTGGTTCCAGGACTTCGGCGCGCAGTTCGGCCTGGCCGAGCCCAGCGAGGACGACGTGGTCAAGCGCGTGATCGCCGTCGGCGGACAGACCGTCGAGTGCTGCGACGAGCGCAACCGCGTGGTGGTCGACGGCAAGCCGCTGGACGAGCCGTACGTCTACCTGCCCGACCCCGGCATGGAGCAGTCGGACTTCGCCCCGATCACCGTCCCCGAGGGGATGCTGTTCGTGATGGGCGACAACCGCAACAACTCCCGCGACTCGCGCTCGCAGGGCGGCGGCGGCCTCAACGGCATGGTCCCGATCGACAACGTCATCGGCAAGGCGCGCACGATCATCCTGCCGCCGTCGCGCTGGCAGGGCGTCGGCGACCACGACCCGCAGGCGCTGTCGGCCCCGGCCTGGCAGGCGGGCATCCCCGCAGGCGTCGGCCTCGCGCTGGCCTTCCCGGTGGTGGCGCTGGGACGCCGCTTGCGCCGGTAGGCCGCGGTGGAGGCGGAGAACGCGCCGGAGGAGCCGGAGGAGCCCCCGGCGAAGAAGAAGCGGCCGTGGTGGGTCGAGCTGCCCCTGCTGCTGGGCATCGCGCTGGCGCTGACGCTGGTCATCCAGACCTTCTTCGCGCGGGTGTTCCTCATCCCGTCGGAGTCGATGGAGAAGACCCTGCACGGCTGCCCGGGCTGCTACGGCGACCGCGTGCTGGTGGACAAGGTCGCCTACTGGTTCGGCGAGCCCACCCCGGGCGAGGTCGTGGTCTTCGAGCGGCCCTCCACCTGGACCTTCGGCTCGCCCGACACGCAGAACTGGTTCGCCGACTGGTGGCAGGACATGTTCGCGCCCTTCGGCCTGGCCTCCTCCGACGAGGACGACGTGGTCAAGCGCGTGATCGCCGTCGGCGGCCAGACGGTGGAGTGCTGCGACGAGCGCAACCGCGTCCTGGTCGACGGCAAGCCGCTGGACGAGCCCTACATCTACTGGGACCCCGACCGCGGCGGCCCCCGGCAGGCCGAGTTCGCCCCGGTGTCGGTGCCCGAGGGCATGCTGTTCGTGATGGGCGACAACCGCAACAACTCCGGTGACTCCCGGGTCCAGGGCGGGGGTGGGAGCAACGGGCTGGTGCCGGTGGACAATGTCATCGGCAAGGCGCGTGCGATCATTCTCCCGCCGTCGCGCTGGCAGGGCATCGGCGACCACAACCCGCAGGCCGCCGCGCTGGTGCCCGCGGGGATGGGGCTGGTGGCCGCCTTGCCGGTGTGGTGGCTGGTCCGCAGGAGAGGAGGGCGAGGGTGACCACGGCGTTCCGCCCGCCGCGCGCCATCCTGCGGCGCGATGCAGGCAACTGGGGGCTGCAAACCGCGCTGCACCGCCGCGGCCTCGGTCCGGTCGCGGGCGTCGACGAGGCGGGCCGGGGCGCGTGCGCCGGGCCGCTGGTGGTCGCCTCCTGCGTGCTGCGGCCGGGCGACGCCGCCCGCCTCGACGGGCTGACGGACTCCAAGCTGATGACCGCCGCCGCGCGCGAGCGGATGTTCAACCTGGTCACCGCCCGTGCCGTCGACTACGCCATCGTCGTCATCCCCACCGCCGAGGTCGACGGGCGCGGGGTGCACGTGGCCAACATCGAGGGCATGCGGCGCGCGGTGGCGCGGCTGTCGGTGCACCCGGGGTACGTGCTGGTCGACGGCTTCCGCGTGCCCGGGCTGACCGCCCCGAGCATGCCGGTGGTCAAGGGCGACCAGGCCGCGGCCTGCGTCGCCGCGGCCTCCGTGCTGGCCAAGGTGACCCGCGACCGGTTCATGGCCGACCTGCACGAGCGCCTGCCCGAGTACCACTTCGACGTGCACAAGGGCTACTGCACGCCGCTGCACACGCGGGCGCTGGACGAGCACGGTCCGACCTCGGAGCACCGGTGGTCGTTCGTCAACGTGGTCAGCGCGGGGCGCAAGCACGGGCTCCGCCCGCCACACCGGGTGGCGCTGAGTGTCGCGGCTGCGGCCGTGGTCCAGAATGGGACGTCGCCGCAGTGAGCGGCGGTCCCGGAGTACGACCAGGAGGGGCGCGCGGCACATGAGCGCGGAGGATCTCGAGAAGTACGAGACCGAGATGGAGCTGCAGCTCTACCGGGAGTACCGCGACATCGTGGGCCAGTTCGCCTACGTCGTGGAGACCGAGCGGCGCTTCTACCTGGCCAACGGCGTGGACGTGCAGGTGCGCGACGCCGACGGCGAGGTCTACTTCGAGGTGCGCATGTCCGACGCCTGGGTGTGGGACATGTACCGGCCCGCGCGCTTCGTCAAGAACGTCCGGGTGATCACGTTCAAGGACGTCAACGTCGAAGAGCTCGACAAGCCCGACCTGCGCCTCCCCGAGGACGGCCCCTTCAACGGCTGAGTTGTCCACAGCCCCGGGAGCACCCCGTGCGCGGGTGCCCCGGGCTTCGGCACGCTCGAAATCAGTGATCCCGCGACGGAGGGAACCTGATGAGGAGCGATCACCACGAACTCGGCGCCGCCGGGGAATCGGTAGCCGCCCGCTACCTGCAACGCATCGGCATGCGCATTCTCGGCCGCAATTGGCGCTGCCCGATCGGCGAACTGGACATCATCGCCGCTGACGGCGCCCAATTGGTCGTCTGCGAGGTCAAGACCCGCCGCTCCACGGCCTACGGCGTCCCAGCCGAATCGGTCGATGCCGCCAAGGCGGGCCGAATCCGCGCGCTGGCCGTGCGCTGGCGCCGAGATCACGGCATACCCCCGTGCCCGATCAGATTCGACATCGTCGCAATCCTGTGGCCGCGCGGCGGCAGGCCCGCCATCCGCCACCTGATCGGGGCGTTCTGATGGGCCTCACCCGAGTCTGGTCGGTCGCCCTGACCGGCGTCGACGGCATCCCGGTCGAGATCGAGGCCGACATCGGCGGCGGCAAACCCCGCACCCAGATCGTCGGCCTGCCCGACGCCGCCCTCAACGAGGCGAAGGACCGCGTCCGCGCCGCCACCCGCAACTCCGGCCTGTTCTGGCCCGACCAGTCCATCACCCTGGCCCTGTCCCCGGCCGCCCTCCCCAAGGGCGGCTCCGGCTACGACCTCGCCTTGGCCGTCGCCGTCCAGATCGCCGACAACCCCACCGGCGCCCGCCCCCTGTCCGACACCGTCTTCATCGGCGAACTGGCCCTGGACGGCCGCCTCCGCGCCGTCCGCGGCATCCTCCCCTGCCTCCTGGCCGCCCGCCGCCACGGCATCACCCGGGCCGTCGTCCCCCGCCCCACCCTCCCCGAAGCCGCCCTGGTCCACGAACTGGAAGTCCTAGGCACCGACCACCTGACCGACACCCTCCGCTGGATACGCGGCGAAGACGACGCGCTGCACGGATTCGTCGCCAGTGCGGAGCCGCAATTGCCGCCTGCGTTGGATCTGGCGGACGTGGTGGGGCAGACGGAAGGCAAGTGGGCGCTGGAGGTCGCCGCGGCAGGCGCGCACAACCTGTTGTTCGTCGGGCCGCCGGGAGCGGGGAAGTCCATGCTCGCCAGGCGTCTGCCGGGAATCCTGCCGCCCCTGACCCGAGAACAGGCGCTGGAGGTGACCGCCGTCCATTCGGTCGTGGGCGCGTTGTCGGCGGACAACCCGCTGATCACGATTCCGCCGTTCATCGCGCCGCACCACACCACCTCCGTCCCCGCGCTCACCGGTGGCGGCGTGGGAATTGCGAAGCCAGGCGCGATGAGCAAGGCCCATCGCGGGGTCCTCTTCCTTGATGAGGTGTGCGAATTCGCGGCCGATCGGTTGGAGTGCCTGCGGACGGCCTTGGAGGAAGGCGAGATCCGCATTGCCCGGCGCGATGGCGTCGTCCGGTATCCCGCCGCGTGCCAACTCGTCATGGCGACCAACCCGTGTCCGTGCGCGCCCGTGAAGGACCGGGACTGCACCTGCACGCCCGTCGCGCGAAGGCGCTACCTCACGAGGTTGTCCGGCCCGCTGCTGGACCGGGTCGACCTCCAGATCCGCATCCCGGCGATCACCAGCATGGTGACCGACGCGGACACGTCGACGGAAACGACCGCAGCGGTGGCGGCCCGGGTGCGTGCGGCACGCGACCGCGCGCAGCATCGCTGGCGGGCCAACGGATGGCAGACCAACGCCGAGGTCCCCGGCCCGGTCCTGCGCCGCGAGTTCGCCCCTCCGCCGGAGGCGATGCTGATCGTGGACCGAGCCCTGGCGCAGGGCGCGGTGACGGCCAGAGGCGCGGACAGATGCGTCCGGGTCGCGTGGACGCTCGCGGACCTAGCCGAAGCCGCGCGGCCGACGGCTGATCACGTCGCCGCGGCGCTGCACTTCCGAGACCGCTTCACCCTGCAGACAACCGGAACCCAAGCCCGCTACGCCAGAACAGGACCGCGACATGGATAACGACCTCCGAACCGCCCGCGCCTACCTCACCCGCGTCGCCGAGCCGCCTGCCCCCGCCTTGGTCGCGTTCGTCGACCGCGTGGGCGCAGTGGCCGCCGCCGAGCGCGTCCGAGCTGGGGACGTGCCGCCCGACGTGGCGGCGGAGACCAGCGCCCGCCGCGAGGACGACAGCGCCCAACGAGACCTCGAAGCCGCCGCCGCAGCAGACGCCCGCCTGGTGGTTCCCGAGGACCCCGAGTGGCCGTCGTGGCCGTTGCTGTCGCTCAGCAACGCGCTCAACCGAGGACTGCGCTGGGCGGCCCCACCGCTCGGGCTGTGGGTCCGCGGAAGTCCCGGCTTGGCGGAGGCCCTCGAACGCTCGGTGGCCATCGTCGGCGCCCGAGCGGCAACGGCCTACGGCGAGCACGTCGCCAGCGACTTCGGCCACGGAGTCGCCCTGGCGGGCATGACGGTGGTGTCCGGCGCTGCGTTCGGGATCGACGCAGCAGCCCACCGCGGTGCCTTGAGCGCGCGCGGCCGGACCATCGCCGTGCTCGGCTGCGGCATCGACCATGCCTACCCGATCGCCCACGCTCGCTTGCTGGAGCACATCGCCGAGCAGGGGCTCATCGTCAGCGAGTACCCACCCGGGGTCCGCGCCGCCAAGCACCGCTTCCTCGTGCGCAACCGCCTGATCGCGGCCCTCACCGCAGGCACGGTCGTCGTGGAAGCGGGCAGGCGCAGCGGCTCACGCAACACCGCCTCCACCGCAGGCGCCCTGGGCAAGCGCGTCCTAGCCGTCCCCGGCCCGGTGACCTCCGCCCAATCCATCGGCTGCCACGCCCTGATCCGCTCCCAATCCGCCGACCTGATCGAATCCCCCGCCGACATCCTCGAAGCCGTAGGCGCAATCGGCGAGTTCACCCCCACCCCGCCCGCCACCCCCAAACGCCCCACCGACGGCCTCGGCCCCGAAGCCCTACGAGTCCACGACGCCCTACACCCCCGAAAGGAACTCCCCGACGCCGCAGTAGCCGCCGAATCCGGCATCCCCCTCCCCAGAACCCGAGCCCTCCTAACCGACCTGGAGATAACCGGCCTAGCCCTCCGCGGCGACACCGGCTGGAGACGCACCTAACCCGCCCCCTCACCACCTCCCACCCAACCCCACCGCGAACACCCACCCACCCCAAACTGGCCGAACTGGCCGGAGTGCCGGAGTGGACCTCAGGGATTCCGCGGGGCTGGCTCGCGAGATGGCGGTGCTGCTCTCGGAGGTGAACGGCACCGCCACCTGCCGGACGTACTAGCGGTCAGGAGCGGCTGACAAGGCCTGCTGGTACGTCTCAACCACCTGCTTCACCGCGTCCGTCAGTCGAAGCAACCGAGGTAGGCCCCGATCTCCCTCACGTCGAGACCGGTTTCCTCCTTAACCTCCCGCACCAAGGCCACGTCGAGCGCCTCCTCCAGATCGACCTTGCCACTGGGCAGCTCATAGATGCCACCCATGAAGTCATCAGCAGGCCGCTTAAGCAGCAGCACAGAGCCCTCGTCAACCACGACACCACCGACGACGAACTGCCGGACGCCATCCGCCTTGGCCTCATCGGTGAGCCGGTCGAGCAACTGCCGGTCAACCACAGGTCAAACTCCTCCAGGTCCCGGTGATATCCACCCATCCTGGCAATCCTCGACGTAGCGCCACACGAAGAGACGACAGTGCGACCTCCCTGGTAGGCAGCCCAACTCGCTGAGCCTCAGGTTCCGGCCCCGGAGTTGCTGCCCCGCGGTCCGCCGCCCCGTGCCGTGGCCCGGTGTGCCGCAACTGCCCCGCCCCCGCGGTCCGCCGCTGCCGTGCCGTGGCTCGGTGTGCCGCTGCTGGCCTTCATAGCCCGCTGCTGCCGCGTGGCGTGTGACGAGTTGAGCGTGGGTGCGTGGGAAGCGTTGACCATGAGCAGGAATGAAGGCGGTCAGCGTGGATCGCGGTCCGGTTTGTCTGAGTCCGGCGGTGTGGGCGTGGCGGTGCTTGACCACGGGGCGTTGGTGGCGCAGCGTCGGAGGGGTGGTGGGTTCTGGGGCGGCGCGGGGGGAGCTTCGCGCGGTGCGGGCTGGTTTGCCGGAGGCGGACCGGCGGGTTGTTGATGAGTTCGAGCGGCACCTGGGGCTGGAGCGGGGGCTCTCCGAGCACACCGTCCGGGCCTACGTCGGCGACGTCGTGTCGATGCTCGGGTTCGCCCAGGAGTCCGGGGTCGGGGTGGCCGGGGTGGATCTCGGGATTCTGCGGGGCTGGCTCGCGCAGCTGCGGGCGGATGGTGCGCAGCGGGCGACGTTGGGGCGGCGGGCCGCCGCGGTGCGGACCTTCACGGCCTGGGCGCACCGGCGGGAGCACCTGGCGGTCGATCCGGGGCTGCGGTTGGTCGCGCCGAAGCGGGAGCGGCGGTTGCCGGTCGTGCTCAGGGAGGACCAGGCGCGGGAGGTGATGGCGGCGTCGGCGGCGGGGGCCGAGCAGCTTGATCCGGTCGCTCTGCGTGACCACGCCATCGTGGAGATGCTGTACGCCACGGGGGTGCGGGTGGCTGAGCTGTGCGGACTCGACATCGACGATGTCGATCGTGCTAAACGGCTGGTCCGGGTGGTCGGGAAGGGCGACAAGGAGCGGGTCGTCCCGTTCGGCGCGCCCGCGGCGGCGGCGGTCGGGCTCTGGCTCGATAAGGGCAGGCAGACCCTTGCCCGGGACTACTCTCCGCCGGCAGTGTGGCTTGGTGCTCGCGGCGGCAGGTTGCAGCCTGCAAGCGTGCGGCGGATCGTGCGGGACGCCGTGGAGGCGGTGTCCGGGGTGCCGGGGGTCGGGCCGCACGGGATGCGGCACTCCGCTGCGACCCACCTGCTGGAGAGGGGAGCTGACCTTCGTAGCGTCCAGGAGTTACTCGGTCACGCTACGCTGTCAACGACCCAGCTTTACACTCACGTGACCGTCGACCGGCTGAAGGCGATCCATGACCGAACCCATCCCCGCTCCCGATGACCCCGGGGAAGGATTGCAGGCCCCGGTGCGCCCGGGGCCGGTGGGTCCGGTGAACGGCTACGCCCACGTCGGCGGCGTGCTCCCCGGCGACCAGCGGACCGCCGACGACGTGGAGGCGGGCATCGTCGCCCTCTGGCGGCAGTACGGCGACCAGCGCCAGCAGGGCCTGCGCGACCGCCTCGTGCTGCACTACGCCCCGCTGGTCAAGTACGTCGCGGGCCGGGTCGGCACCGGCCTCCCCGCGCACGTCGACGTGGCCGACCTGATCCAGTCCGGGATCTTCGGCCTGGTCGACGCGATCGAGAAGTTCGAGCCCGAGCGCGGCCTCAAGTTCGAGACCTACGCCATGCAGCGCATCCGCGGCGCCATCCTCGACGACCTGCGCGCCCAGGACTGGGTGCCGCGCACCGTTCGCGGCCGCGCCCGCGAGATCGAGCGCGCGATGGAGCGCCTCGGCGGCAAGCTCCAGCGCACCCCGACCGACGCCGAGCTCGCCGACGAGCTGGGCCTGACCCTCGCCGAGCTGCGCGAGGTGTACGCCCAGCTGCAGCTCACCAGCGTCGTCGCCCTCGACGAGCTGGCCGCCGCGGGCCGCGGCTCGACCTCCCTTGCCGACATCCTGGAGGACGAGCGCGCCGACGACCCGGTCGCCACCCTGGTCGACCAGGACAACCGCCGCCAGCTCGCCGCCGCGATCGGCAGGCTCTCCGAGCGCGACCGCATCGTCGTCACCCTGTACTACTTCGAGAACCTCACCCTCGCCGAGATCGGCCGCGTCCTGGGCGTCACGGAGTCCCGCGTCTGCCAACTGCACACCCGCGCCGTCCTCCGCCTCCGCGCGAAGCTGATGGAGACCGTCGACGTCTAGCGGTGCGGCAGCAACCGCACGCGCAGCGGGACGAGCAGCCGCAGCGGATCCAGGTACACCCCCTCCCGGCGCAACCCCCAGTGCAGGCACGCGGCCACCGGACACCCCCGATGCCCCGCCACCAGCACCCCCAACCGATCCCCAGCCCGCACCCGCGCCCCCACCACCACGGACGGCGCCACCGGCTCATACGTCGTCCGCAACCCACCCCGATGCGAGACCGACACCACCCCCCGATCCACCACCCACCCCGCGAACACCACCACCCCATCCGCCGCCGCCCGCACGACCGCCCCCGGCGTCGACACCAGGTCAACCCCCCGATGCCCCGCCGCATACGGCCCAGGCGGCGCCTCGAACGGCCGCCCCACAGCAGGCACCGGCTCAACCGGCCACACAAACCGCCCCGGCACATCCCGCGTCCCCGCACTGACCCGCGCCCCACCAGGCACCACGAACAACAGCACCGCCACCGCAACGACGACAGCAACACCCCGCCCCAGCCGAGCGGCCCGGGACAGCCGAGGATGGGGAGGCAAGTGATTGCGGGAGGACAACGGCCCAGATGAACGGGTCCTGGCGGTGGGCCAGGGCACGCGATCAGCCAGGCGCAGGCGAGCGGCCAAGCGCAGGCGAGCGGCCAAGCGCAGGCGAGCGGCCAAGCGCAGGCGAGCGGCTAGGTGCAGGCCGACGGCGTGATGCGGGTGAGCGCTGGCCGGGATACGGGAGTCACCAGGAAGGCGAGCGGGTGCCCGGCACCGGCGGCTGAGGGCGCGGGCGGACGAGCCGGGCGGATGGCAGCCAGTCGGGGAGGCGGATAGACCCCGGGCCCGGGCGGGGACGTGGGTTGGTTGATGGGCGCGGGCGGTCAGAGTGCGGGTTGTCGGGCGGCCGGGGTGGGGACGGCTAGCGCTGGTCGGATGGCGTGATGGGCGGCAGGTGGTGCTGATGGAAGGGAGGTTGGCGCTGGTGGGGGAGGAGGACGGGGCGTGACCTGTGCTGGCGGCGGCGTGGGAACGGGCCCCGGCGGCGGCTTGGGGATGGGGTTCGCTGGCGGTGGGCGTGGGGTGCCCGGCGGTGGGTGAGGGGTGCCCGGCGGTGAGCGAAGGGTTCCCGGCAGTGGAGTGAGGTCGAGGCTCGGTGGTGGCGGAGTGGGAGCGAGGTGCGGCGTTGGTGAAGGGGTGGGGGTGAGACTCGGCCTTGGAGGAGGAGCGGGAGGGGAGCTCGGTGGCGGGGTGGGTACGAGGTGCGGCGGTGGAGGAGTGGGGTCGGGGCGTGGGAGTGGGGTGGGAACGGGAGCTAGCGGCGGTTGCGGCAGGGGGATGGGGCTCGTTGGCGGTGGAGTGGGAAGGGTGCCCCGGGGTAGCGGGCGGCCGGGGCTCGGTGCTGGGGTGCTGGTGGGGGTGTCTGGTGGCGGGGCGGGCGGGAGGTTCGGTGGTGGAGCGTGATGGGGGTTCAGTGGCGGGGTGGGCAGGAGGTTCGGCGGCGGGGTGTGAAGGGGGTTCGGTGGTGGGGTGTGAAGCGGGCCGAGCGGTGGAGTGGGGATGGTGGGCTGGGGTGGCGGGGTAGGGACGCGGCGGCGTGGGGGTGGTGGAGTTGGGGGTGTGCGGGTGGGTGGGAGTCGGGTGTTTGGGCTGGTCAGTGGTCATACGTCCAGCATCCGGACCGGGGTGGGGGTGGTGCCAGGGGTAGTGGGAGGGTGTGGATAACTCGGCTGGTTGGGCGCGGTTCACGGGTGGGGGCGGGGCGGCGTACACTTCTGGGCGCGCCCCAGTCGGGGTGACTTCGCGTGCCGTGCGTTTGCCTCTAGGGGTGCAGGGTGCCTGGGCGGTCCTGCTGGTGGTGACATCGGTGGGTCCGGGTTCCCGCGCGGCGCCAGGGCGGCGGTCCCACCGGGGGCGTCGCGGTAACCGAGTTCGCGCGGCGGGACCAGGGGAAACGGGACCGGCGCGCCCTAGTGAGAGGTGCGATTTCGGCCATGGCCGTCGTCACCATGAAGCAGCTGCTGGATTCCGGCGTGCACTTCGGGCACCAGACCCGTCGCTGGAACCCGAAGATGAAGCGGTACATCCTCACCGACCGCAACGGCATCTACATCATCGATCTGCGCCAGACGCTGACCTACATCGACCGGGCTTTCGAGTTCGTCAAGGAGACCGTCGCCCACGGCGGCAGCATCCTGTTCGTCGGCACCAAGAAGCAGGCGCAGGAGGCGATCGCCAACGAGGCGCGCCGGGTCGGGATGCCGTTCGTCAACCAGCGGTGGCTGGGCGGCATGCTCACCAACTTCTCCACCGTGCACAAGCGCCTCCAGCGGCTCAAGGAGCTGGAGTCGATGGAGCAGACCGGTGGCTTCCAGGGTCTCACCAAGAAGGAGATCCTGATGCTCACCCGCGAGAAGGACAAGCTGGAGCGCACCCTCGGCGGTATCCGCGACATGGCGAAGGTGCCCTCCGCCGTGTGGATCGTGGACACCAAGAAGGAGCACATCGCCGTCGGTGAGGCGCGCAAGCTCAACATCCCGATCGTGGCGATCCTGGACACCAACTGCGACCCGGACGAGGTCGACTACCCGATCCCGGGCAACGACGACGCGATCCGCTCGGCCGCGCTGCTGACCAAGGTCGTCGCCGAGGCCGTGGCCGCCGGTCTGATGGCCCGCTCCGGCGCCCGCAGCAACGGCGCGGAGAAGCCCGAGGTCGCGGGCAGCGAGCCGCTGCCGGAGTGGGAGCAGGAGCTGCTGGCGGGCGCGGAGAGCGCCGCCGAGGCGCCCGCGGCCCCCGCCGAGGGCTGAGCCACCCGGCTGCCCGGGGGCATCAGGCCCCCGGGCGGCCGCCACACGACCACATCAACGCGCGTAAGGAACAACGCACGATGTCGAACTTCACCGCGGCCGACGTGAAGCGGCTCCGGGACATGACCGGCGCAGGCATGATGGACTGCAAGAAGGCGCTCGAGGAGTCCGCGGGCGACTTCGAGAAGGCCGTCGAGCTGCTGCGCATCAAGGGCGCCAAGGACGTGGGCAAGCGCGCCGAGCGGGCCACCGCCCAGGGCCTGGTCGCCGCCGCCGACGGCGTCATGGTCGAGCTGAACTGCGAGACCGACTTCGTCGCCAAGAACGACGAGTTCCAGCAGCTGGCCGCCCGCATCGTCGCGGCCGCCAAGGCCGCCAAGGCCGGTGACCTGGACGTCCTGCTGGCCACCGAGCTCGACGGCGGCACCGTCGGCGACGCCGTGCAGGCGCTCTCGGCCAAGATCGGCGAGAAGCTGGAGCTGCGCCGGGTCGCCGTGTTCGACGGCGCCGTCAGCACCTACCTGCACCGCCGCTCCTCCGACCTGCCCCCCGCCGTGGGCGTGCTGGTCGAGTACACCGGCGACGACGCCGAGGCCGCCCGCGCCGCCGCGATGCAGATCGCCGCGATGCGCCCGCGCTACGTCACCCGCGACGAGGTGCCCGAGGACGTGGTGGCCAACGAGCGCCGCATCGCCGAGGAGACCGCCCGCGAGGAGGGCAAGCCCGAGGCCGCCCTGCCCAAGATCGTCGAGGGCCGGGTGAACGGCTTCTACAAGGACGTCGTCCTGCTGGAGCAGTCCTCGGTGCAGGACTCGAAGAAGACCGTCAAGGCCATCCTCGACGAGGCGGGCGTGACCGTGACCCGGTTCGCCCGGTTCGAGGTCGGCCAGGCCTGAGTCACCGGCCGCGGTTCAGGGTTGTTGTGCCCCGCCCCCGGCGACGCCGCGGGCGGGGCACAGTCACGAAGGAGGGTCGTAGGTGGCGCAGACCGGATTCCGCCGGGTGCTGCTGAAGCTGGGCGGGGAGATGTTCGGCGGCGGCGAGGTCGGTGTCGACCCCGACGTGGTCTACGCCGTGGCCCGCCAGATCGCCGACGTCGTGCGCAGCGGGGTGCAGACCTCCGTGGTCATCGGCGGCGGCAACTTCTTCCGCGGCGCCGAGCTGAGCCAGCGCGGCATGGACCGCGACCGGGCCGACTACATGGCCATGCTCGGCACGGTCATGAACTGCCTGGCGCTGCAGGACTTCCTGGAGAAGGAAGGCATCGACACCCGCGTGCAGACGGCGATCACGATGGGCCAGGTCGCCGAGCCCTACATCCCGCGCCGCGCCGAGCGGCACCTGGAGAAGGGCCGCGTGGTGATCTTCGGCTGCGGGGTCGGCATGCCGTACTTCTCCACCGACACCGCGGCCGCCCAGCGCGCGCTGGAGATCGGCTGCGACGTGGTGCTGATGGCCAAGGCCGTCGACGGGGTCTACGACGCCGACCCGCGCGTCGTGCCCGATGCCAAGATGTTCACCGAGATCACCCACCGCGAGGTCCTCGAACGCGGCCTGAAGGTCGCCGACGCGACCGCGTTCAGCCTGTGCATGGACAACAACATGCCGATCATCGTGTTCAACCTGCTGACCGAGGGCAACATCGCCCGCGCGGTGCGTGGTGAGAGGATCGGCACCGTGGTGAGCACCCCCGCCGCCTGACCCGCCGAGATCACGAGGAGCGCGCCTTGATCGAGGAGACCCTGTTCGACGCCGAGGAGAAGATGGAGAAGGCGGTGACGGTGGCCAAGGACGAGCTGTCCACCATCCGCACCGGCCGGGCCACGCCCGCCATGTTCTCCCGCATCCACCTCGACTACTACGGTTCGCCGACCCCGCTGAACCAGGTGGCCAGCATCTCCATCCCGGAGGCGCGCATGGCCGTCGTCAAGCCCTTCGAGCCCAACCAGCTCAACGCGGTGGAGAAGGCGATCCGCGACTCCGACCTCGGCGTCAACCCCTCCAACGACGGCACGATCATCCGCGTGGTGTTCCCGCAGCTGTCCGAGGAGCGCCGCCGGGAGATGGTCAAGCTGGCCAAGTCCAAGGGCGAGGACGCCAAGATCTCCATCCGCAACGTGCGCCGCAAGGCCAAGGAGGAGCTGGACCGCCTGGTCAAGGACGGCGAGTCCGGTGAGGACGACGTGGTGCGCGCGGAGAAGGAGCTGCAGAACCTGACTGACAAGTACGTCCACTCCGTCGACGAGTTGGTCAAGCACAAGGAAACCGAGCTGCTCGAGGTCTGAGCAGCGGGGGAGAGCGGATTTGACCACGGAAGCGGTGGGCGCCGGGTCGCGGGCCGGGCGCAACCTGCCCGCCGCGATCGCGGTCGGGGTGCTGCTCGGCGGCGGGATCCTGCTGGCGCTGCTGACGGTGCGGCACGTCTTCGTCGGCATCGTCGCCGTCGCGGTGGCGGTGGCGACCTGGGAGCTGGCGGGGGCGTTGCAGCGGGCCGCGGGCATCCGGGTGGCGTTGTGGCCGGTGCTGGCTGGCGGCCAGGCGATGGTGTGGCTGTCGTGGCCGTACGGGCGCGACGGCGTGCTGGCCGCGTTCGTGGTGACGGTACTGGTCGTGCTGCTCTGGCGGCTGTTCCGCGGCGGCGTCGAGGGCTACGTCCGGGACGTGACCGCGTCGGCCTTCACCGCCGCGTACGTGCCGCTGTTCGCCGCCTTCGCCGCGATGCTGGTGCTCCCGGAGGACGGCGCGGCGCGCGTGCTGTGCTTCATGATCCTGGTGGTGTCCTCCGACACCGGCGGCTACATCGCGGGCGTGCTGTTCGGCAGGCACCCGATGTCGCCGACGATCAGCCCCAAGAAGTCCTGGGAGGGCTTCGCCGGGTCGATGGCCGCGGGGGTGGCCGCGGGGGCGCTCAGCGTCCACTTCCTGCTCGACGGGGCCGTCTGGCAGGGCATGCTCTTCGGCGTCGCCCTGGTCGCGGTGGCGACGCTGGGCGACTTGGTCGAGTCGGTGATCAAGCGGGACCTGGGCATCAAGGACATGGGCACGCTGCTGCCCGGCCACGGCGGCCTGATGGACCGGATGGACTCGCTGCTCCCGTCCGCCGTGGTCTCCTGGCTGCTGCTGCAGCTGTTCGTGCCGGTCTAGTCGGCGTAGGGGTCGTCGACCTCCGCGCCGATCTCGCTCTCGTCGGCCTCGATGGTCACCGTCCGGTCCAGCACGCTGAACTCCGCGCCGAGCGGGTCGCGCAGCACGGCCGTGCGCCCGTAGGGGGAGTCGAACGGCGGGATGGCGACCGTCCCGCCGAGGGCCGCGGCCCGCTGGGCCAGCGCGTCCACCCCGATCTCGGGCGCGGCCTCGAAGAAGACCATCCAGTACGGCGGGCGCTCGCGCGGGAACTCCGTGCCCATGCGCAGCCTGCCGAGCACGTCCTCCCCGCTCATCGACCACGTGGTGTAGTCGTAGACCTGACCGTCACCGATCTGGGTGGTCTCGAAGCCGAAGAGGGCGGTGTAGAAGGCGTCGGCGGCGGCGCCGTCCCAGGTGTACAGCTCGGCCCAGGTGAAGGCGCCGGGGAAGCCGCTGCCCAGGTCCCAGCCGCGGTCCTGGCGCCAGAACCCGATCGGGCCGCCGCTGGGGTCCGCGGCCACCAGCAGCCCGCCCTGGCCGGGGATCTCCCGGGGCTCGGCCAGGATCTCCCCGCCCAGCATCCGCACCCGTTCCGCGGTGTTGTGGGTGTCGTGGATCGTGAGGTAGAGGGTCCATTCCCGGGGCTGGTCGCCGACCGGGTGGTACAGGCCCGCCACCGGCACGCCGTCGACGAGCGCGACGCGGTAGCCGTCGTCGCCTATCCGGTACTCCCAGCCCAGCAGCGCGCCGTAGAAGTCGGCGGAGGCCTGCGGGTCGCTGGTGGCGACCTCCACCCAGCACGGCTTGCCTGGGGTGCCCTCGGGTAAGTCCTCCGCAGCGCTGATCGCATCCGTCACCATAGGGTGACATTAACTAGATCGGGTGAACTTCGGGGATTGACGATCTGTGCTTTCCTGGGGGCATGGGCATGGTGGCGCGGGCGCGCGAGCTGGTGTCGGCGCTGCGCGCCCCGCAGGTGGTGCCGAGCCCGAACATCTGGCACTGGCCGCAGGTGTACGAGGCGGAGAACCGCGCGCAGGACGTGCACGGCGCGGTCTGGCGGGTGCTGGAGCCGCTGGCCGACTGGACCGGTGACGTGGTCGACGTCGGCTGCGGCAGCGGCTTCCACCTGCCGCGCTTCGCCGAGCGGGCGCGGTCGGTGGTGGGCGTCGAGCCGCACCCGCCGCTGGTGGAGCAGGCCCGCACCCGGGTTGCGGGACTGCCGGTCGCCGTCCTGCCCGGCTCGGCGCAGGCGCTGCCGCTGGCCGACGCCAGCGCCGATGTCGTGCACGCGCGCACGGCCTACTTCTTCGGCCCGGGCTGCGAGCCGGGCCTGCGCGAGGCCGACCGCGTGCTGCGGCCGGGCGGCGCGCTGGTGATCGTGGACCTCGATGCCGCGCGGGCGCCCTACGGCCGCTGGATGCGCGCCGACCTGCCCACCTACGACGGCGCGGCGGTCGATTCCTTCTTCCAGCGCCAGGGCTTCCAGCGGCACCGGGTGGCGACCACGTGGCGGTTCCCCGACCGCGAGACGCTGGTGTCCGTGCTGCGCATCGAGTTCTCCGCCGCGGTGGCCGCCCGCGCGGCGGCCGAGGTGGACGGTCTGGAGTTCACCGTCGGCTACCGCGTGCTGGCGCGGACCAAGCCCGCGGGCCTGATCACCTAGCGGGGCGTGTCCTCGCCGAGGATCGCGTAGAGCTGGCGGCGGGCCTGGTCGAGCACGTCGATCGCGCGCGACTTCTGCTCCGCGCTGGCCGCCTGGGCCACGCCCATGACCGCCGTCGCCAGCCCGCCCAGCGCCTCCCGCAGGGAGCGGTCGGCCGGGTCGACGCCCGCGGCGGCCTCCTCCCACGGCGGCGTGCCGCCCAGGTCGGCCGCGGCGGCGCGGCCCGCGTCGGTCAGCTCGAACAGGCGCTTGCCGCCGTCGCCGTCGATGCCGCGGACCAGCCCTTCGTCGGCGAGCATCTGCAGCGTCGGGTAGACCGAGCCGGGGGAGGGCTTCCACATGCCGCCGCTGCGGGCGGCGATCTCCTGGATCATCTCGTAGCCGTGCATCGGCCGGTCGGCCAGCAGGGCGAGGACGGCGGCGCGCACGTCACCCCGGCGCTTGCGGCCGTGCGGGCCGCGGTGCCCGCGGCCGAACGGGCCGAACCCGCCGAAGGGCGGGGGGCCGGGCGGCATGGGCGGGACGATCGGGGGGAACGGCGGGGCCATGTGGTCCTCCGGGTCGAAGTGGTCGTGCCGCTGCCAGGGGCCGCGGCGGAAGTGTCCGGTGCGCATTCTTCCTCCTAGATGGGTCGCGTTCGTTCGCGATAGCTCAACGATATATCGGAACCTATCGACGATGCAACGGTGAGTTGGGTCGCCGCGGCGTGGGACAATGGAGCGGCCATGACCTCGCTCCCCCTCGTCTTCGACGCGCCCAAGCGCGGCCTGCCGCCGCGCCACCTCGCCGACCTCTCCACCGCCCAGCGCCGCGACGCCGTCGCCGAGCTGGGGGAGAAGCCGTTCCGGGCCGCGCAGCTGTCCACGCACTACTTCGGCAGGCTGACCGCCGACCCGGCCGCGATGACCGACATCCCGGCCGCCGCGCGCGACCGGCTGGCCACCGCCCTGCTGCCCCCGCTGCTGTCCCCGGTCCGCCATGTGACCTGCGACGACGGCGACACCCGCAAGACGCTCTGGCGCGCCCACGACGGCACGCTGCTGGAGAGCGTCCTGATGCGCTACCACGACCGCACCACGCTGTGCGTGTCGTCGCAGGCGGGCTGCGGGATGGCCTGCCCGTTCTGCGCGACCGGCCAGGGCGGCCTCCAGCGCAACCTGTCGACGGCGGAGATCGTCGACCAGGTCCGCGCCGCCGCAGCCGCCATGCGCGACGGCGAGCTGGGCGAGCCCGGTCGGCTCAGCAACATCGTCTTCATGGGCATGGGCGAACCGCTGGCCAACTACCGCCGCGTCGTCGACGCCGTCCACCGCATCTGCGACCCGTCCCCCGACGGCCTGGGCATCTCCCAGCGCTCGGTCACGGTCTCGACGGTCGGCCTGGTCCCCGCGATCCGCAAGCTGGCCGAGGAGGGCCTCAGCGTCCGGCTGGCGGTCTCCCTCCACACCCCCGACGACGAACTCCGCGACACCCTCGTCCCGGTGAACACCCGCTGGAAGGTCGCCGAGGTCCTCGACGCCGCCCGCCTCTACGCCGACCGCACCGGCAGGCGCGTCTCCATCGAATACGCCCTCATCCGCGACATCAACGACCACCCCTGGCGCGCGGACCTGCTGGGCAAGCTCCTGCGCAAGCACCTGGGCCCGCTCGCCCACGTCAACGTCATCCCCCTGAACCCGACCCCGGGCAGCAAGTGGGACGCCTCCCCGAAACCGGTCGAACGCGAATTCGTCCGCCGCGTGAACGCCGCAGGCGTCTCCTGCACCGTCCGCGACACCCGAGGCCAGGAGATCGCCGCCGCCTGCGGCCAGTTGGCGGCCGAGGGGTAACCGGCGGGTAGCTCATAAAGGTGAGGGTTTCCAGTTTCTTCGGGTAGACGGCCCTTGCGCCTAGGCTTCTGAAGTCACATCACACTCGGGAGCCTGTGTTGATCGGCGAGCATGACTTCGGACCGGTGGTTGTCAGGCAACCAGGGCGAGCACTTCGCGTCGGTTATTTTGACAATGTTGAGCCATTGGCGCGCCGCGGGTTTCGCGCATTTGTCTACTATTTTCCACCGCCGTTTCTGCTGGTTCGCGAGTATCACATGGTGAACTTGGCCTGGCTGTCGCCGGTGGACACGCCAACCCTGTGGAGCAGGCGGGAGAGCCTGCACAGGATCATGTGGGAACAGATCAGCCCGATGACAGCAAGAGATCGGGCAAGGATCCCCTACAAGCGGCTGTACGGATACTCGCAGGAGCTCTCCGTCGTCGAAGGGCTCCTGTCGGATCGCATGCTCGAAGCGCTGCGGAACGAGGGTGTCGGGAGGCGGGTCTTCATCTCCTACTCGCCGGCGGACAAGCAGGCTGCGATCTCGCTCTCGGTCGACCTGGCCGGTCGCGGGCATCGGCCCTGGCTGGATGAGTGGCAGATCAGGGCAGGCGAAACGATACCGGTGAAGATCGCGCAGGAGTTCCTCCTCGTCCTCCTCAGCCCGCGGTCGGTTGAGTCTGGCTGGGTGGAGCGGGAGTGGCTGGCGAAGTACTGCGCCGAGGTCACTGAAGGCAGGGTCACCGTCATCCCGGTCCTGCTGGAGCAGTGCCGAGTGCCCACGCTCCTGCGGACGAAGAAGTACGCGGACCTGCGGTCTGACTACCAGGCCGGGTTGACCGAGATCCTGGAAGCGCTGGCCGCCTACTCCGTTCAGTCCAACTGACCCCGTGGCGGCGCGGCCGTCCGGCAGCGGTGAGGGGGTTTATACCGAGTTATACTCGGTGGCATGAAGACGGCGATCTCGGTTCCCGATGACACGTTCGCCGAGGTGGAGGACAAGGTTCGACGCCTGGGGCTTACGCGGTCGGAGTTTTATGTGCGGGCGGCCAGGCACTACCTGGCTCATCTGGAAGAGCAATCCCTGACCAGCGAGATCGACGCTGCGCTCGAACTCGCTGGTGACGACGATTCAGGCGCGCTCGCCGTCGCGGCGGGTAGGCGGGTCGTCGTGGATGGGGAGTGGTGATCGAGCGGGGTGGGGTGCACTGGGCTGATCTGGGGGAGGCGGACGGGTCGCGGCCTGCGAAGCGGCGGCCGGTGTTGGTGGTCCAGGCGGATCCCTACAACCGCAGCAGGCTCGCCACCGTGCTCGTCGCCGTCATCACCTCGAACACCAAGCTCGCCACCGCGCCCGGGAACGTGTTCCTCTCCGCGGCGGCGACGGGCCTGCCAAAGGACTCCGTGGTGAACGTGACCGCGCTGGTCACCTTGAACAAGACCGACCTGGCCGAGGCCGTCGCCGCGCTCCCGCCGAGCCTCATGCGCGAGGTCGACGCCGGGTTGCGGCGGGTGCTCGGCCTGCCGGGGTGACTAGCGGCGCCAGGACGTGCGGCGCTTGTGGATCAGCCAGGCGACGCCGCCGAGCAGCGTGAGGCCGACGCCGATGAGCCAGAGGTTCTCCGTCCAGCCCGAGTGGTTGCCGATCAGCATGGCGAACATCGCCAGGCCGACGAAGATGCCCGCGACCGGCGTGCCGACGCGGAATTCGCCGTGCCAGCCCCACTCCGCCGACGGCTCGTCAGCCGGGCTCACCGTGTGGCCGGAGGCGGCGGTCGACTTCCGCTTCTCCAGTGCGGTGCTTCCCACGGTGGGGCCTCCTGAGTCTGTCCGGTTCCGATCGCCGACATAGTGGCACACCGGGCGCGGCGGGGGTCGCCGCGCCCGGTGTGAGTCCGGTCGCGCGTCAGGTTCGGGCTCGGTTGCCGACGACCACGCGGTAGATGGCCAGCAGGATCAGGGCGCCGCCGATGGCGAGCAGCCAGGTGCCGATGTCGAAGAACTCCCCGATTCCGCGGCCGAAGATCGCGCTGCCGATGAAACCGCCGAGGATGGCGCCGACGATGCCGATCAGGATCGTGATGATGATGCCGCCCGGGTCCCTGCCAGGCATGATCGCCTTGGCGATGAGGCCGGCCAGCAAGCCGAGAACGATCCAGCCGAGAATGCCCATCGGTACTCCTTCCAGGTGCGCCTCCGCAATGCGGCGACGCTTTGCTCCTGTCCGCTAAGTGCCCTCTTCTCGGGTCGTTCAATCACCGTTCCGGTGGATTGCGCCGAACGGTCGTATGACGGCTGCCACGCCCCGGTGGGCGGACGGGCCGCCCGGGTCGGGGACAATGGCGGTGATGACTGCGCAGCGCTCACTCCTCGTGCTCGGCTCCACCGGGTCCATCGGCACCCAGGCCCTCGACGTGGTGGCCGCCAACCGCGACCGCTTCCGCGTCGTCGGGCTGGCCGGGGGCGGGGGCAACCGCGCGCTGCTGGCCGAGCAGGCCGCCGCGCACGACGTGCCCTTCGTGGCCGTGCCCGAGGGCGATGTCCCGGGCACCGACGCCAAGGTCTTCAGCGGCCCGACGGCGGTGTCCGACCTCATCGAGGCCGCGGGCGCCGACGTCGTGCTCAACGGCATCACCGGCTCGGTGGGCCTGCCCGCCACGCTCAAGGCGCTGGAGGTCGGGGCGACGCTGGCCCTGGCCAACAAGGAGTCGCTGATCGCGGGCGGCCCGCTGGTGCTGGCCGCGGCCCGGCCCGGCCAGCTCGTCCCGGTGGACTCCGAGCACTCGGCGATGGCCCAGGCGCTGCGCGGGGGCAAGGCGGACGAGGTCGACCGGCTCATCCTGACCGCGTCCGGCGGCCCGTTCCGCGGCCGCACCCGCGCCGAGCTGGCCGCGGTCACCGCAGAGCAGGCGATGGCGCACCCGACCTGGGCGATGGGCCCGGTCATCACCATCAACTCCGCGACCCTGGTCAACAAGGCGCTGGAGCTGATGGAGGCGCACCTGCTGTTCGGCGTGCCCTACGACCGCATCGACGTCGTCGTCCACCCGCAGTCGATAGTTCACTCGATGGTGTCATTCGTCGACGGCTCGACCCTGGCCCAGGCCAGCCCGCCGGACATGCGCCTGCCCATCGCGCTGGCCCTGGCCTGGCCCGACCGGGTGCCCGGCGCGGCCCGCCCGTGCGACTGGGGCGCCCCCGCCACCTGGACCTTCGAGCCGGTCGACGACGAGACCTTCCCCGCCATCCGGCTCGCCCGCGCCGCAGGCGCGACCGGCGGCTGCCTGCCCGCGATCTACAACGCGGCGAACGAGGAGGCCGTGGCCGCCTTCCGCGAAGGCCACGCCGCCTTCACAGACATTGTGGACACTGTCGGCAGGGTGCTCGACGCCGCGCACGGTTGGACCGCCGCGCCGCGCGACGTCGCGGACGTGCTCGCCGCGCAGGACTGGGCGCGCTCGCGGGCGCGCGAGCTGCTGGGCGCCCCTGCCGACCAGGGAAGGAACCGACCGTGATCGTGTGGCTGCTCGGCCTCGTCCTCTTCGCGCTGGGCATCTGCGTGTCCATCGCGCTGCACGAGGCCGGGCACATGCTCACCGCCAAGGCCTTCGGCATGAAGGTGCGGCGCTACTTCATCGGCTTCGGCCCGAAGGTCTTCTCCTTCCGCCGCGGCGAGACCGAGTACGGCCTCAAGGCCATCCCCGCTGGCGGCTTCTGCGACATCGCGGGCATGACCGCGCTGGACCCGGTCACCCCGGACGAGGCACCGCGCGCGATGTGGAAGTACCCGGTGTGGAAGCGCGTCGTCGTGCTGTCGGCGGGCTCCATCACGCACTTCATCCTGGGCTTCCTCATCCTGCTGACGATGGCGCTCACGATGGGCCTGCCCAACTGGGAGGGCCGGGCCATCGTCGGCGGCACCGCGTGCGCCGCGCCCAGCCAGGACCCGGTGACCCAGGAGCTGACCCCCTGCGGCCCGGACGCCGCCGCCCCAGCGGCCGCGGCGGGCATCCAGGAGGACGACGAGGTCCTGGCCGTCGACGGCGTGGCCGTGACCGGCTGGCGCGACCTCGTGGAGCGCGTGCGCGGCCTCAGCGGCCCGCACGAGTTCCTCATCGAGCGCGACGGCGACCAGCGGACCGTCACCGTCGACATCGCCAGCGTGCAGCGCCTGGCGCTGGGCTCGGAGCCGGGCAAGCCGGGCACGCTGGAGACCGTCGGCGCCATCGGCGTCGCCCAGAGCCCGACCGTCGAGTACGGCCTGGGCGCCGGGGTGGGCGCGACCATCGACTTCACCGGTCAGATGTTCGCCCGCACCTGGGAAGGGCTGATGAAGTTCCCGGAGAAGATCCCCGCGGTCATCCGGGCCATCGGCGGCGAGGACGACCCGGAGCGCCCGGTCAGCGTGGTCGGCGCGAGCATCATCGGCGCCGACGCCGCCGAGCAGGGGATCTGGGAGATCTTCGTGCTCATGCTCGCCGCGCTGAACTTCTTCGTCGGCGTGTTCAACCTGCTGCCGCTGCTCCCGCTCGACGGCGGCCACATCGCCGTGACGCTCTACGAGAAGGTCCGCGACGCCCTGCGCCGGATGCGCGGGAAGGCCCCGGGGGGCCCGGTGGACTACAACAAGCTCGCGGGGGTGACGATGGTGCTGGTCTTCATCGGCGGTGCGATCGTCCTGCTCACCGTGACCGCGGACATCGTCAACCCCATCCGACTACCTGACTGAGAGGCACAGTGTCCAACGACGTGCTGCTAGGTATGCCCGCCCTCCCGCCGCCCGTGCTCGCCGAGCGGCGGAAGACCCGGCAGCTGCAGGTCGGTTCCGTGGGGGTGGGCAGCGACTTCCCCATCTCCGTGCAGTCGATGACCACCACGCTGACCGCCGATGTCAACGCCACCTTGCAGCAGATCGCCGAGCTGACCGCCGCTGGCTGTGACATCGTGCGGGTGGCGTGCCCCTCCCAGGACGACGCTGAGGCGTTGCCCGCGATCGCGCGGAAGTCGCAGATTCCGGTGATCGCCGACATCCACTTCCAGCCCCGCTACGTCTTCGCCGCGATCGAGGCCGGGTGCGCGGCGGTGCGGGTCAACCCCGGCAACATCAAGAAGTTCGACGACAAGGTCAAGGAGATCGCCGCGGCCGCACGCGACCACGGCACCCCCATCCGCATCGGCGTCAACGCCGGATCGTTGGACCCCCGGCTGCTGGCCAAGCACGGCAAGGCCACCCCCGA